>JBBRVX010000141.1:0-14547 GCA_038246475.1 Thermomicrobiales bacterium
CACCGAACCCCTTCCCGACGAAATCTGGGAAGAGATCGGCTGGGCCGGCCGGGAGGTGGCCATCGGCTTCGGCTCCACGGCGGGCTATCTCAACCACACCGCCGATGGCCGTATCGCCTTCGGCGCCTATCGCTCCCGCTATCCCTATGGCTCGCGCATCACCGACGACCTCGACGGCAACGAGGAGGTCTTCGCCCACGCCCGCATGGCCGCGCTGACCTGGTTCCCGGCATTGCGCGATGTGCGCTTCACCCATGCCTGGGGCGGCGTGCTGGGCGTGCCGCGCGAGCGGATGCCGACGATGGGCTTCAACCCGCGCACGGGCGTGGCGCTCGCCTTCGGCTACAGCGGCGAAGGGGTGGCCACCTCCAACCTGAGCGGCCGGGTGCTGAACGATCTGATCACGGAAAATGATTCCCCCCTTACCCATCTGCCGATGGCCGCGCACAAGCCGAAACCGTGGGAACCGGAGCCGCTGCGCTCGCTGGGCGTCAACCTGGTTCGCCGCTCTCGCTACAACGAGATCAAAGAGGTCGAGCGGACGGGCAAATACCCGGAAAAGCCGTCGCTCGCGTCACGCATCTTTAGCCAGTGAGTGTGGGGCACTGCTAAGCAAACATATGCCGTATTCGGCGCAAAACCCTCACCCCCTACCTCCTCGCCCAGTGCGCTGGCTGACAAGGGGAGGTATTCCCGAAATGCCGCCTTGCACATGACAATAAGCCCCTCTCTCCACCGCAGTGGGGCTAGGGGAAGAGAGGGGTTTGGGGTGAGGGCCAGCGCCGCGCTACACGAATGTCTCCCCTGTCAGTCAGCGCACTGGCAGAGGGAGCAGGGGGTGAGAGTTTCGTGCCCGGCGACCGCGAAGCCTATCCCTGTCAACTCGCGGCCTGCTCCCAGCTTGGGAGGCCGAGGCCATGCGGGTTGTAGACGATCTCCCCCGCGCGCACCGTGAGCAAACAGCGTAGCGTCTGGCGAGCGTCCAGCCGCGTCTTACCGCAATCGACGAGCCCGAACTCACCCTCGTCCAGCGCAAAGACGGCCACGTCCGCCGCGGCGCCCGGGGTGAGCGTGCCCAGCTCGGGATGCCCGATCTCCCGCGCCGGGGCGACGGTCGAGCGGGCGATCACCTCCGCCAGCGGCAGACCCATCGCCAGCATCTTGCTCATCGTCGTCGCCATGTCGATCACCGGGCCATTGAGGTTGCCGGTGTGCAGATCGGTGCTAATCGAGTCCGGGACGAACCCCTGCCGGATGGCGGGGACCGCGTTGCGGAACCAGAAGCTGGCCGCGCCATGGCCCAGGTCGAAGATCACGCCCCGCTCCCGCGCCCGCCAGAGGTGTTCGTGGACGTGGCCCTGCTCGTCGATGACCGGGAACTGCTGGGCAAAGACATGGGTGTGGATGTCGCCTGGCCGCAGCTTCTCCAGAATCAACTCCGGGTAGGGGCGTTCCGGTAACCAGGGATAGAAATCGACCATCACCGGCAAGCCGCACCGCTCGCCGGCTGCCACCGCGGCGTCGACCGCCGCCCAGGGCGGATGCGCGGCGTCGAAGGGACGGTTCGCCCAGTAGTGCGCCGTCTTGATGCCAACCACCACGTCCCGATGCTCGTCCGCCATGGCCGCCGCCAGCGCCGGGCGCATCTCCCGCACGTCATGCTCCCACTCGCCGCCCATGCCCGAGCCGACAATGTTGATATAGGCCAGCACCCTGATCCTGGTGCGGTCGATCACTTCGGCCCGGAAATCGGCAAAGTCGCGCCAGCCGGCGGTGCCGGCATCGACGACGGTGGTCACGCCGGACGAAAAGGTGTTGACATGGGGATCGAGCGACAGCCGCGAGCGGCAGTGGGTGGCGAAGACGTGGGCGTGCATGTCGATGATGCCGGGCGTGACGTAGTGGCCCGTCACATCGAGCACGCGCTCGCCATCCATCGCGGCCAGCCCTGGCCCGACCGCCACGATCCGCCCATCGCCCAGGCGCACGTCGGCCGGACCATCAACTCCGCTCGCTGGATCGACGACATGCCCGCCCTTCAGCAACAGGTTCGGAGCGCTCGTTTCCGGCACGGCGGGTGTTCTCCTGGAGGCTATGGGCTATGGGCTATCGGCTATGGGCTATCGGCTATCGGCTTACGACTCACGACTCACGACTCACGACTCCCTTCACCCCTTCAGCGCCCCCGCCGTGAGGCCCGATTCGAGGCGGCGCTGGAAGAGGACGTAGACGATCAGGGTGGGAACAATGCTGATCACCATCGCCGCGAAGAGGGCGCCGTAATCGTTCTGGTAGCCCTGCTGCACGGCAAGAAAGTAGAGGCCCTGGGAGAGGAGGTATTTCTCCTCGGAGGGCATCAGCACCAGGGGCAGCAGGAACTGATTCCACTGGCCGAGGAAATTGAAGATGCCCATCGCCACCAATCCCGGTCTGGCGAGTGGCAGCATGATCTGGAAGAAGATCTGATATTGGCTCGCCCCGTCCAGGATGGCGGCTTCGCCCAGCTCGGTCGGCAGCGTCTTGAAGAAGGCGGTCAGGAAGAAGATGGTGAAGGGGAGCGAGTAGGCGATGTAGACGAGGATCAGGCCCTGAAAGGTGGCCAGCAGGTGGAGATCGTTGACCAGGAAGTAGAGCGGCACGAGGGCCAGGAAGACGGGAAACATCAGCCCGGCCAGAAAGCCGTAGAAGATCAGCTGCCGGCCGGGGAAGACGAAGCGGGCCAGCACGTAGGCCGCCATCGCCGAAACGAGCAGAGTGCCAGTCAGGGAGCCGGCCAGCACGATCATCGTGTTGATGAAGAAGCGCCCGATGTGCGCCTGCGTCCAGGCGCGGGAGAAGTTGTCCCATTGCAGAGCGGCCGGGAAGCTCCAGGGGCTGGAGAGGATCTCCGGGTCGGTCTTGAGCGAGGTGATGATCATCCAGACGAAGGGAAAGATCACCAGCAGCGCCCAGAAGGCCAGCAGGATTTGGGAGAGCAGGCTGAAGGTGAGCGTTCCGGCCCCGCGCCGCTCCCCCGCGATCCGCGGCCCGGCCAGGGGCGCTATTTCCTCAACAGGACGGATTATGTCGACGTTCATCGTTGACCACCTGGGTATCGGCTATCGGCTATGGGCTATGAGCTTACGACTCCCGACTCCCGACTCAGAACTCGTACGTCTCGCGCCGGGTGACGCGCATGATCCCGACCGAGAGGAGCAGGGTCAGCACCAGCAGCACCACCCCGATCGCCGAGGCATAGCCCCAGCGGCTGCTGTCGAATGCCTGGTTGTAGAGGTAGAGCGCCGCCACCTCGGCGCGCCGCGCGCCCATGGTGGTGCTGCCGCCGGAGACGACCACGATGAGAATGAAGAAATCGAGGGCGAAGATCGCCAGGTAGATGACCGAGGTGCGGATCGTCTCCCAGATCAACGGAAAGGTGATGTCCTTGAAGGAGGTCCAACGGTTGCCGCCGTCCAGGATGGCGGCTTCGTAGAACGATGTCGGGATCGTCTGCATCGAGGCCAGGAAGATCACCATGTAGAAGCCGACGCTCGACCAGATGGCCACGGCGACAATCGCCCACAGGACCGTGCCAGGGTCGGTCAGCCACGGCCGGGTGACGCCTTCGAGGTTCACCGCGCGCAGGATGCCGTTCAGCAGGCCGACGTTTGGGGTGTAGATGTAGCTCCAGAGGATACCGACGATGACGGCGGGGATGATCTGGGGGAAGAAGAAGATCACCCGGTAGAAGCCTGCCCCCCGGACGCGCTGGCTGCCCTGGGTGAAGAGCGCCGCGAAGGTCAGCGCAATGGCGATGGTGACCAGCGGCAGGACGATCAGCAACTGGCCGTTGCGGGTGAGCGCCTCGCGGAAGCGCTCGTCCTCCCATAGCCGCTGATAGTTATCCAGGCCGACGAATGGCCGGTTGCCGGAAACGCCCTTCCAACTGGTCAGCGAGATGTAGATCGCCTGGGCGTACGGCCAGACGACGAAGATCCCATAGAGCAGGATCGCCGGCAGCAGAAACGGGATGATCAGGCGGTACTTGTGGTAGTGCATTGGTTTGCTTGTGGGTGATGGGTGATGGGTGATGGGTGATGGGGAGTCGGGAGTCGGAGGTAAGCGCCGAAACGACGATCGGTCCTCCGTCACCCATCACCCATCACCCATCACCCTCGTCCTACCGCGTGTACTTCGGAATGGAGTCGTCGTCCTTGACCGTGTCGGCCGCCTGCTGCACCGCGTCCTGGAACTCCTCGATCGAGCTCTGCTTCTGCAGCAGGGTGGCCAACTGGAGCTTCACCTCGTCGGCGAACTCCGTGTACCAATCCTGGTAGCGGGTGATGTAGGTGTTCTCGCCGGCCGCGGCTATGTCGGCCTGGGTGGAGGCGAAGGCGGTGCCGAGATCGAGCCCCTCGCCAGAGTCGATGACCGTGCTCAGCGACTTGGTCGACTCGGCGAAGACCCGGCCGCCCTCCTTGGAGAAGAGGAGGCGTAGCCACTCCTTGCCGCCTGGCACGTTCTTCCCCTGCGCGGGGACAATGAACGGCTCGCCGCCGCCGGCGAAGATGCCCGCGAAGGGGATCTTGTCGCCGGGGAGCGACGGCGTTGGCGCCAGCACCATGTTGAAGTCGGGCGGGATGGAGTCCTTCATCTCGTTCTCCAGCCAGGTGCCGACGGGGATGAAGACGGCCTTGCCCTGCAGCCATTCGTTCTGCGACTGGATGTGGTCCAGCCCTTCCCATCCCGCGAGCAGGTAGTCCCGCTCCGCCAACTGGTAGAGCGCCTCCAGGACCTGGGCCACGGCGGGGGCCTTCCATGCGTCGGCCTCCAGGTTTTCGATGTTGCGCATGGCCTCGGGGTCGTGCTTCCAGAGCATCTGGTCGAAGACGAACTGGCGGGCGTACTGCGGGTGGACGCCAGTAGTCACCCAGGGCGCGACGCCGGAGCCCTTGATCTCCTCGCAAAGGGCCAGCATCTCGTCCCAGGTTTCGGGGTAGGTGTACCCCTTCGATTCCATATAGGTGGAGCTGTACCAGACGCCCATGGCCGTCAGCGCCCAGTTGAGCAGGTACTGCTTGCCGTCGAAGATCCCCGATTCCTGCGATCCGGGAACCAGCGTCTCGGCGAACGTCTGCCCCTCGGTATCGTAGGCGGGCGCGGCCATGAGATCGGCCAGATCCGCCAGTTGCCCTTCGGCGACGAGGGCGGAGTTGTCCAGGTTGCCGGCGCCGGAGTTGTCAATGACGTCCGGCGGCTCTCCCGCCACGAAGCGCGGCTGCAACTGCTCGCCGAGGCGCTGGATGCCGGCGTAGGTGATCTGGGCGTCGGGGTAGAGCTTCTTGTACATCTTGTCGTTGACGTAGATGGCGTAATCGTCGCCGAAACCGCCTTTGAAGATGACCACGTCAAGGGGAGCCGCCGGATCGACCCCCAGCGGGTTCTCGGCGTCTTGCGCCATCGCCCGGAGGGGTATCGCGCCGGCGAAGAGGGCGGCCACGGCTGGCGCCGAGAGCCCCAGGGCTGCCGCCCGCTGCAGGATTTGACGGCGCGAATAGCGCCCGCTGGCTTCGTCGGCGATGAGCTGCTGGATGAGCACGTGCGTCATTGAAAGTCTCCTCCGCTCGCGATGCTGATCGTCTGCTGGGGTGTCCTGTTCCCTCCTGCTTCAAACGTGCGTGATGGTGTTGCACTTCGGACCAATTCGGCGCCCCTTCCGGCGACCCTGGCAGGCTCGCACGCGCGCCGAATCCCTGTCAAGGCGCGTCGTACGCCACTGCCCAGTTGCGTATGGCGCAGGCGATTCCGGAGCGTGCCGGAATCGCCTGCCAGCTCATCGTCAGGAACGTAGGGATTCCGCGAGGCCGATCGTGCTAGCGTTGCGCCCTGATCTCGATCCGGTAGCAAGGACCTGCTGCCGGGGTCGCGGGAAGGATCACCGTGAGCAACAACGACAAGAACTACGCCTCCTACAGCTTCTGGCTGGAAAACGCCGGCGACGACCTCACCCCCCGGCCGCCGCTGGACGGCTCGGTCGATGTCGATGTCGCCATCTTGGGCGCTGGCTTTACCGGCCTCTGGACAGCCTACAAGCTCCTGGAACGCGACCCCTCGCTGCACGTGCTGGTGGTCGAGAAGGAGATCGCCGGCTTTGGCGCATCGGGCCGGAATGGCGGCTGGTGCTTCTCCGGCTTTCCCGTCCTGCCCAAGGAGCTGACCCGGCGCTATGGGCGGGAGACGGCGCGGGCGGTCACCCTGGCGATGGCCGACTCGGTCGACGACGTGGAGCGCGTCTGCCAGGTCGAGGGGATCGACGCCCACTACGCGCACGGGGGAGAGCTGGAGATCGCCCGCGCCGATTACGACCTGCCCAAACTGGAAGAGATGGTCGATCAGTATCGCTCGATCGGGCTGGAGGATCGCGTCGCTCTGCTCGATGCCGACCAGACCGCCGAACGGATCCGGGTGGCCGGCGCGGTGGGGGCCGTCTGGAACCGGGATGGCGCGGCCGTGCAGCCGGGTCGCCTGGTGCGCGGGTTGGCCAGGGCCGTCGAGCGGCATGGCGGGCGCATTGTCGAGCAGACCACGGTGACCGATTACGCCGGTGGTCACCCGCCGCGCCTCTTCACCGATCGCGGCGAAGTGCGCGCGCGCAGGGCGATTGTGCTGGCGGGTGAGGCGTATCTCGCGCGGCTGCCGAAGCTGCGCCGGCATGTGATTCCCCTTACTTCGCATATCGTCATCACGGAGCCGCTCTCACCCGCCATCTGGGACGAGATCGGCTGGGAACAGCGGGAGGTGCTGGGCGGGTTCGGCTCGACAGGCGGCTACATCAATCACACCGCCGATGGGCGAATCGCCTTCGGCGCCTACCGCGCTCGCTACCCCTTCCAATCCCGCATCAGTGACGATCTCGACCGGATGGAAGACGTCTTCGAGCACGCCCGCATCGCGGCGCGCACCTGGTGGCCGGTCCTGCGTACGGCGGCCTTCACCCATGCCTGGGGCGGGGTCTTCGGCACGCCGCGCGACCGCATGCCGACGATGGGCTTCAACCCACGCACGGGGGTGGCCTTAGCTTACGGATACACCGGCGAAGGCGTCGCCACCTCGAACCTGAGCGGCCGCGTCCTCGCGGACCTGATCACCGAAACCGACTCGCTCCTCACCCGCCTCCCCATGGCCTCGCACCAGCCGGTCCCCTGGGAGCCGGAGCCGCTGCGCTCGCTCGGAGTCAACTTGATGCGCCAGGTGCGCTACAAGGAGATCGAGGAAGTCGAGCGGACGGGGGTCTATCCCAGGTGGACCGAGCAGGTGACGAAGGTGATTGGGCGGTGAGGTGAGGGATTCAGCGCAATGACTACAAAGTCGAACGCGACGAAGGCACGCTGGGATCTCCCGGGCTATGAGGATGCGATGTCCGCATTCGCAGATGAATTAGTGTGGAGTGCGGTGAAAGGAGATCCTTTGTTGGGATCCATTCGCTTCAGAAAGTCTATCCACGCTGGTCCTACTCGAAATGTACCGGGTCCAATCCCGGTTGATCATCCGCTTTCCGCATTTCAGCAAGATGCTGTCTTCCAAAGAAACATCGTGCGGGACTCTGATCTAGAGCAGTTCACGCTGATCCTTGCTGAAATGGTTGCGGGCTGCTTGACACAGATGCATGGCTCTTTCTACGAAAGGGTAAATGACATCACTGAAGCAACCGGGAGCCAATTTGATATGGAGGGCAGGCCAGTTTCAATCGATATGATCTTGGATATGTTTGATCGCCTTGAGTTTGATTTCGATGACGATGGGAACCCGGTGTTGCCAACCCTGAAATGTGGACCGGAAATGGCCCGACGATTGGCTGAACTGGAGCCGAGCGAGGAACAAGAGCGTCGGCTAGAAGAGATCGTGCTCCAACGAAAGGCCGCATACTATGCTCAGAAACGTACTCGACGACTTTCTCAGTAGAGCAACAGAGCGACAATTAGACCTTCCCCTGCTTGCGCTGCTATCTGCTATGGGATTTCACGACGTGCATCTCACTCATGGTGCACTTGAGTTTGGCAAGGACATTGTGGCACGAAAATGGGATAACGAGACGGAGGTCCAGTACGTTTTTCAATCCAAGGCTGGAAGCATAGGACAGTCAGAATGGCGACAGATCGCACCCCAGCTTCTCCAAGCCGCAATCAGCAACGTCGGACATCCCAACCTCGATACGGCTCTGCCGCGGCAGACGGTCTTGGTGATATCGGGCGAAATGACAGGCGCAGCACGTCTTGGACTGGATGACCTTAACAAAGGGCTTCTAACTGAACTGGAACGTAGGCAGGTAGTGTATTGGGATCGACAGAACCTAGCGGATCATTTTCTGCAATTCGGATTAAGCGGCATTCACCGCGCGACTGCTGCGGGATTTGCAGAGCATGCGGACTTCTTTCTTACTTATGCTCGGGCACTGCAAGGAACTCTCACCGATCGCGAGATCGAGTCTTACTCAAGGAAATGGGCCGACACAGCCATTGTCCTTCACCCCCGCTTGTTAAGAGCAGCGATTGAGGCAGAAGTGCTGGCCCAACAATGCCTCTCCCACGGCCATTTCTACGAAGCTGTTCAAGTTCACTTGGCTTTACTGCGGGTCATTTGTGCTGCGTCGTACACCGACTCACAAGAAGAACTCATTCGCGTCTTCACGGAAGGCATGCTGCGTCTGCATGAGCTATGTAGCGAGTCCATGGACGCGATTTGCTCAGCTTGGGAGCCGACGAAAGATCTTGTCTCACTCGAAGACGGCTCGTTCGATATGACATCTTATTTGGTTCATTGTTCGCGGATCATTGAGATTGCAAGCCTGACCTATTTCTCCTCAAATGCTGCAAACACGCGGGACGCAAGCGCGTCCTTCTTGGAAGATTTCGTACTGAACGAATCCGGTTGTTGCCATCCCCTAAGCGACCACTATGCGGTTTCAATTGTTCTCGCGGTACTGGCACTTTGTGATAGTGGCCGAACGTCGGTAGCGCGTGATCTGGTGAATCGGACAACTGTCTGGCTATGTGATCGGTATGAACTAGGAATGGGGTTGGCCGGAATCGAAGCGGACGAACTTGAAGAAACTAGAACGCTCCTTGGCTATGCTTTCGACTTCATCAACATTCCCGATCGGCGCACCAGCTTTCTGGCCACGGCACTAGCCGATTTGTCAGCGTTCATGGCCGATCATGATCTCTACAATGCGGTCGTTAATGACATCAAAGCGTGTCGTATTCATCCAGAGTATTGGCAGGCCAAGGACACTGTTGGGTCATGCATCGTCGAGGGAGAGGATGTGATTGCGTATCCTACGATTTCCTACTTGGATGAGGTGACCGACATGAATGCCCATGTGGCCGGTAACCATTTGGAAGATGAGATCTCCTCGTTTCGATTCGCTGAACTTCTGGGACCAGCTTCAATTGTGGTCCTGATAGCACTTTTGCGTGATCGCTACTTCCCGAAAACGTGGTCGAGAGTGGCTCGATGCATGGGAGATCAATAACTTGGGAATACGTACGATCCAATCGGATGTCCCAACGAACGATGCCAGGTATATCCTCTAGAGGAACTGGCCAGCCTCTGCCGATCGATGGCTGCTCTATTCGAGACAGTGACGGCACGGCACCAACGACTGCTAGCCCCCTGCGCATCGAACGGCTCACCGCTGTCGACGATGCCCTCGCGGTAGATCTCAATGCCCAGTTCGATGAGGGAATGACCTGGGACGCGGAGCAGGGCGGCCTCTTCCTGCAGAATCCCGACAACCTCCTCGCGGTCGCGTGGTGGGATGGACGGCTTTGCGGCTTCGTCTCGGCGCACCGCCTGCAGCGCTTCGACCGGCGCCGGGCGGAGGTGCTGCTCTACGAGATCGGCGTGGACGAGCGTTTCCAACGCCGGGGCATCGGCCGGGCGCTGAACGCGGAGATCATCCGCTGGGCGGGAGAGGTCGCCGCCGACGAGGTCTGGGTCCTCACCAACCGGAGCAACACCGCGGCGATGGCCCTCTATCAGGCAGCCGGTGGCGAAGAGGACGAGCCCGACGTCACGACGTTCACATTTCGGATTGGGTAGCGCGGCGATTGCCGCACGCGCACAGCGCCCTTGAGGGTGCTTCCGTGGCTCCAGCCTGGTCTCTTGAGCGCCAGGCGACGCGGCGACGATGCGCAATGTGCCAGCCCTGAGGCGCCTCCGCGCGATCCCTTACAACCCGAGTGGTAGACTTCACCCCTTGGCCGTCATCTCTGACGTCTGTCCGTTTCCTTACTTACCCAATCAACGGAGTCTTCGTACTGATGCACATTCCCACGATCGAGAACATCATTCCGATGGTCGTCGAGAGCACGAATCGCGGCGAGCGCGCCTACGACATCTATTCGCGCTTGCTCAAGGACCGCATCATCTTCCTCGGCACGCCCGTCAATGACGATGTCGCCAACGCCATCATCGCCCAGATGCTCTTCCTGGCCCACGAGGACCCGGAACAGGACATCAAGCTCTACATCAACTCTCCGGGCGGGGTGATCTACGCTGGGCTGGCCATCTACGACACGATGCAGATGATCAAGCCGGATGTCTCCACCTACTGCATGGGCTTCGGGGCTAGCATGGGCGCGGTCCTGCTAGCCGGGGGCACGGCGGGGAAGCGCTTCGCGCTGCCCAATGCCCGTATCCTGATCCATCAGGGCTCGGGCGGCTTCAGCGGCGCGATTCCCGACATCGAGGTCGCCGCGCGGGAGGCGCTGACCCTCTCCGCCAAGTGCATGTCGATCATCGCCGCGCACAGCGGTCAGCCGTACGAGAAGGTCAAGCGCGACAGCGACCGCGACTACTACATGACCGCCCAGGAGGCCAAGGCATACGGCATCATCGATGAGGTGCTGGAGCCCGCCCACCACGCCCCGGCGTTGGTTGGCGCATCCGAAACGGAGCCAGAGTCGATGACGGAGAAGCGCACGGCGCGCGCGAAGGCGTAGCTGGCTTTACCCCAGACGGCCCTCACCCCAAACCCCTCTCCCACTGCGGTGGAGAGAGGGGCTTTCTTGCGCCGTGATGGTGAATTGCTCGGGTCAGCTGGGAGTGAGATCGTGTGGCCCCGCCCTGGCCGGGCGACAACCCCTACAGCCCCCGGCCGGGGGTCAAGAGTAGGCGTGCTGCGGCCTCGGATTGGACCGTGGTGGTCTCATATCCCGGCAGGCCATCGATGCTCTCGGCGTTCTTCGCGGCCATGTAGCGCGCTTTCCAGGCGTCGCCGTTCTTTGCCTGCTGCGTCTCGCTCCAGCGCAGGAGCTGGTCGCGGTCGGCGACCAGGTCCATGCGCGGCACGCCGAAGCCGCACGAGTCGCTGATGCGGGTGACGTCGATCACCACAACGCCGCGCGCCAGCGGACGCTGCTCGTCGTCTAGCGAGAAGCTCGCCAGCAACGCCGCGTACTCAGGATCATCCTCCGGCACGCTGCGACCCTGCCCATGGAAGCGGACGATCTTCGGCGGCCCGGCGAAGGCGCAAAACATGACGACGATGCGGCCATTCTCCTGCAAGTGGGCCACGGTCTCGACGCCGCTGCCGACAAGATCGACGTAGGCGACCTGGCGCGGACCGAGCACCCGGAAGACCCCGGCTCCGCCCTTTGGCGAAAGGTTGACATGTCCCGCGGGATCGTCCGGCGCCGTGGCGACGAAAAACATCGGCTGCTGGTTGAGCCATTGCTGCATCGACTCGTCGATGGTTTCGTAGATCCGTCCCACGCGGGGCTCCTTCCTGAAACCGCGGAAATCGCGGAATGGTCAGTGCGACTCCCGGTCAGGCCTCATCGCACGCCCGGCGGCGTTGCATTATCGCTGCTCGTGCGAGGGCGAGGTTAACCCACGGTGCTGCACTGGACAGATTGTCCGGCGGGAATGCGTTAGTCGGGCTGGTTCGGCGCCACCACCCGCAGTGCCCCCGGCCGGGTGATGTACTCCACCGGCGTCGTGCCCAGGTCGTGGGAGTCGGCGCGGCAGGGGAGCGGATGGACCCCTTCAATGCGCACCCGCGCGCTGCGATGCGTCGTGGCTTTCGGCGTGTACTGGCGCCGTCCGAAGGCGATCGAGCCGAAATGGTGGATTAGCTCAAGGCGCGAAAAGCCGGAGTAGACGACCACGTCGAACAGGCCGTCATCGAGTGACGCATCGGGCGAGATCGTGAAGCCGAGGCCGGCATAAGGGCCGTTGGCGATCGAGACGGCCAGGGCGCGGGTGGTCAGCACGCGGTCGTCCAGATGCAGGATCATGCGCGGCGGCCGGTAGCGGACCAACTCGCGCAGCGCCGACCAGAGCGCCCCGAAGCGGCCTGACTCCGCGTCGACCCCCTGCGCCTCGCGGAAGACGGCGGCGTGCAGTCCCACCGAGCCGCCCTCGAAGAAGATCTGGCCTTTCGCTTCGCCGACATCGATCGTGCGAATCGGCGCCTCCGCGATGATCGCCGCGGCCTCGTCCAGATCGCGTGGGATGTTCAGCATGCGGGCGATGTTCATCACGCTGCCGAGGGGGAACACGCCGAGCGCGGTCTTTGTCCCCAGGAGCTCGCATCCGATGGCGCCGACCGTGCCGTCGCCTCCAGCGGCGGCGACCACGTCGTAATTCTGGGCGACGGCATCGCGGGTGGCGGTGATCGCCTCCTCCTCCGACTCCGTGACCACCAGCTCCGTGCCCAGCCCATGCCGGGCCATCGCTTCCCGCACCTCATCCTCGGCGGCGTTGTTCGTCGAGACGCCGGCCTTCGCTCCCGAGTTCGGATTGACCAGGACGCGGATGCGCCTGCCGCGCTGCTTGGCATGGCTTTTGTCTTCATCTGTCTGCATAGTCATTTCCGTATTCATGACCATAGTCTCGTTCATATTGGTCGCTCCGCACGTTTCGATCCCAGCCAGTCGCCAAGGCGTCCCTTAGGCAGGTGTTCGCTTGGGTCCACATGGCAGGGGGCCGCATGTGAACAAGGATGGCAGCGTGAGTAGTGGCTCTGAAAGCATGGACTTCCTACGCACCCTGGACCGCGCCGAATCGCTCTCGGCGGCGCAGAAATGGCCCGACGCCGCGCTCGTATGGCAGCGAGTGGTCGCCGCCAACCCGGTCGAGGGCCGGTTCTGGAGCAAGCTCGCCGAGGCCCAGTATCACGCGCGGGACCTTCAGGGTGCGATCGTGGCCTACGAACGGGCGCTCGACCTGCGCGATGGTTATCCCGCTGAGACGGCCTATCACATCGCCCGCGCCCAGGCCCTGCTCGGCGATCCTGAAGAAGCGCTTGCCAGCCTGAAATACGCGCTTGATCTCGGTTTGCGCGATCTCCAGCGCGCCGCGAGCGACGACGCTTTCGCGTCGCTCCGGGACGACGCGCGATTTCGCGATCTCGTGGGCCTGGTCGACTTGACTGACCTCGCCCGCGATGAGCGCTGGCGTTACGATCTGCGCTTTCTGGCGCGGGAGGTCAAGCGTCGCGCGTATGACGCTTTTCGTCATGCCCCAGTGGAACGCTTCGATGCCGCGACGGTCGCCCTCGACGCGGCCATTCCCGACCTCAGCGATTGGCACATCATCGTTGAGATGAACAAACTCCTGCGGCCGCTCGGGGATGGTCACGCCTGGATCTGGCCGCCGGATGACGACGAGGTCTTCTGGCAGACGATACCGCTTCAGTTCTTCCTCTTCGAGGAGGGGCTCTTCATTGTGGCGGCGGAGCCCATACACGCGGATCTGCTCGGCGGCGAAGTGCTGAGATTCGGCGAGCGGACGGCAGCAGAGGCGATGGCGGCGGTAGACGCCATCGTGCACCGCGACAACCATAACAGCCAGTGGCCGAAACAGATCACTCCCCGGCTATTGCGCGTCACGCCGCTGCTCCAGGCGTTGGGGATATCGGTTGCGTCTGACGAGGTGGCGCTAACCATTCGCGAGCTCTCCGGGGGCACGCGGGTCGTCGCCTTGCCAGGGGAGTTTCGATCCCCAAACGCGGCGACCTGGCCCTACCCCGAGGGATGGCGCTTCATTCCGGAGACGCTCCCCGGGCCACGTCCGCTCTATCTGCGCAACATGCACGCCGCCTACTGGTTCACCTTTCTGCGCGACCAAAGCGTCGTCTACTTCCAGTTCAACGCGGTGCGGGACGAACCAACCGAGAGCCTCTCCGCCTTTTCGGAGCGACTGCTTCAGTTCATCGACGGACACGATGTTGAGAAATTGGTCATCGATGTGCGATGGAACAACGGAGGGAACACGTTCCTGGCATTGCCTCTGCTCCACCGCCTCATTGGAAGCAAGGTCAACCGGCGCGGGGCTCTGTACGTCATCATTGGGCGGGGCACGTTTTCTGCCGCACAGAATTTCACGAACTATCTCGAGCGGCACACGGAGGTGATCTTTGCTGGGGAGCCAACCGGCTCCAGTCCGGCCTTCGTTGGCGAAACGGTCGGGTTCGAGCTGCCCTGTAGCAAGACATCGGTCAATGTTTCCGATCTCCTCTGGCAGGGGACGTGGCCAATGGACTACCGGCCCTGGATTGCGCCG
>JBBRVX010000142.1:0-14538 GCA_038246475.1 Thermomicrobiales bacterium
ATGGATCCCGACGTCCTCCCGTCAATGACCAAGGCGTTTGGCCTCGGTGCGCCGACCGGCATTCCCTATCTCCCCGAGGTCGGGGGAGTCGCGCCAGATCCGGCGTGGAAGCTGGAGACCTTCGGCGACTATTGGGCGACCGGCGACGCCATCAACCTCTCGATTGGCCAGGGCTTCCTGCAGGTCACCCCGCTGCAATTGGCCACCGCCTACGCCGCCATCGCCAATGGGGGCTACCTGTTGCAGCCCTACATCGTCTCCGGCATCGTCGATGCCGCGGGCGCCACGGAACCGGCCGGGGAGCGGGTCATGCGCGGTCGCCTGCCGATATCAGGCGCCACATTGACGGCATTGCAGGCGGCGCTGCGCGCCCAGACGAGCGATCCCAACGGAGCGGGATCGTTTCGTGTCTTCGGCGATATGGAGTGGCCGATTGCTGGCAAGACGGGCACCGCCCAGCGCAACGACAGCGCCGCCGCCAAACCCCATTCCTGGTTCGCCGGCTTCGGTCCCTACGGCGCTCGCCCGGAGATCGCCTCGGCCGTGATGTTCGAAAGCGTGGGCGAGGGGGTCAGCTTCGCCGCGCCGGCCACCCGCCGCATTTATGACGCCTGGCTGCAATCCGACCTGCGCCAGGAAATGCTCGCCGCGCCCTGATCCTCGGCGGATCGCCACGCGGCGGTCTCAGCGAATCGATCAGTCATCCCTTGTCCCTCCTTCTCGGGTACAGGGGGAGGCAAGGCGATAAGGCTGCTCCCGTTGCGACCAACCCTCACCCCAACCCCTCTCTTCCCCTAGCCCCGTCGGGCCGGGAGAGGGGCTTATTGTCGTGTTGTAAATGACTTTTTTGCATACCTCCCCCGGTCAGCCCTCCTTCTCGGGTACAGTTTTCTGGCGCGGAGCGAGTCGCCGCGTACTGGGAGGTCTTCGCGTCATGTATGGATCGCGCGGCCGCATTGGTCTGATTACCCTGGCGAGCGACACGAGTGTCCTGCCCGAATACGCCCGCCTCATGCCCGAGGATGTCGCGGTCTACCCGGCGCCGATTCTCCTGCCCCGCGGAGAAGTCTCGCCCGCGGCGCTCGCCGAAATGCTGGCAGGCGATGCGCTCGAACGCGCCGCGGAGCTGCTGGTCTGGGCCGAGGTCGACATCATCCTCTTTGCCTGCACCACGGGCAGCCTCGTGCATGGGGTCGGCTGGGACCGCGAGCTGATCGCCCGCATCGAGCGCGCCAGCGGCGTGCGGGCCACCACCACAACCACCGCCGTGCTCGAAGCCTTACGGGCGCTCCAGGTTTCGTCGCTCGCCGTCGCCACACCCTACATCGACGCGTTGAATGCCATCGAACGACGATTCTTCGAAGAGAGCGGCGTTCGTGTGGCCGCCATCGCCGGCCTGGGCTGCACGACCGATGCCGAAATCGGCCGGCTTACCCCGGCCGATGCCCTGGCGCTGGCGGAGCGGGTCGACGCGCCGGAGGCCGACGCGCTGTTCATCTCGTGTACGAATTTCCACTGCGTGCCGATCGTCGCCCACATCGAGCAGAAGCTCGGCAAGCCCGTGGTGACCAGCAATCTCGCCGGAGCCTGGGCCGCCCTGCGCCGCATCGGAGTTGATGACGCGATCCATGACTATGGCACGCTGCTGGCGCTCCCTGCCTCTGGCGAGATCACGGTGACGGTTTGACTGCCAGCGGAAATGGCGACGCGGCCGGGTCAAACACGCTGGAGCACGTGGACCCCTTCGATCAGGGACGCACGTTTCTGGTCGGTGAGACGATCTATTTGCGCGGAGCCGAGCTGGGCGACGCCAGGTGGGCCATGGCCTGGCGCGATTCACCCTTTCCGATCTCCGCCGAAAAGGTCGAAGAGCAGCTTAAGAAGCTCGTGCCAGAGCAGGCCGAGCGGCGGCGCTCGCGCCTGATTGCCTGCCGCCGCGGCGACGGACGGCCCGTCGGTTCGGCGTTGATCGATGATTCCGACAGTCTGTTTTCGGCGATCTCGTTCCGCGCCGATCCCGCGCTTGGCGAGCGCGGCGCGGTCCTCGAAGCCGAGATGCTCCGCCTGGTCCTCCCCTGGATGGCCGGCGAGCGCTTTCGCCCTATCGTCGTGCTCGTTACCGACAGCGCCAGACCACTAGTCATGCAGGAGGCGGAAGCGCTTGGTATGCGGCCGGCAGTCCGTTTCCGGGATGGGGTCTGGCGCGATGGTCGTCACCACGACCGGCTCTACTACGATTATCCTCATCCTGCCTGGATGGCTCGTCTCGGCGATCCGGGGATCGGCATCGACGATGCGACAGAGCCATTGGCCGCGCCGCGCTCGCCGGCGCCTCGCCGCCTGTCAGACGACGCGCGCTCCTTGCCGGACAACGCCCTGCTGGGCAGCGAACGGCTGGCGTTGCGTCCGATGCAGGTGGAAGACGCAGCGTCCATCGCGCGGATGGTGCTCGGCGAACCCGACGCCAGTTTCGGCCACAGCCGCTTTCCCATCAGTCCGATCGGGCTGACGCACTGGTTCGGGAAAATGGGCGAGGACGATCCGTCGTCAGACCTGGAGGCAGCTGTCGTCCTGCGCGCGACGGGAGAGCTGATTGGCGAGGTCGGGCTCTATGACATTGACTGGCTAGCTCGCACCGCCGAAAGCGGATCGTGGATTTACAACCCCGAGTACCGGGGCGGCGGCTATGGCACCGAAGCCAAACATCTCCTGCTCGAATACGGGTTCGATCGACTCGGCCTGCACTCGATCTGGTCGTGGGTCAAGGCGCGCAATCCGCGGTCCCAAGCCGCGCTGCGCAAGCAGGGCTACCGCGATGCCGGACGCGCGAACTGGGTCGGTTACGGGCCAGACGGGTTCGAGAACGCCCAACTGTTCGACTTGCTGGCGTCAGAATGGCGCGCGGCGCGGGATCAGGGCTGATTCGCGGCGACCATGCTCCTTTCCAAGGGGGAGTAGGGGGTGAAGGGGGTGAAGGCGCGAAACCTCCACCCCACTCGCCGACGTCCGCGTGTATCTGGCCCTTCGGGCCGCGAAGATGGCGCTCGCCCCTATGTCTCGTTTCCTTCGCCCCTTCACCCCCTCTCCCCCTCCACCCCCTACGTTACCGTCAGCTCCAGCTCCATCCCCTTCGCGCGATGGGCTCCCTCACCGACCGGGCAGAAGACGGTATACGTTCCGGGCTCGAGTACCGCGTTTAGAACCGCGGAGTCTCCTGGAGCGACGTTGTTTGCCAGACGCTTGCGGATCCCTTGACCTTCCAGCACGAAGGCGTGCGGGGCGTTGCCGACACTGCTGATATTGAACCGCACTGGCCCGGCTGGAATCTCCGTGGCCATGTCGATGGTGAACTCGCTGAGGGCGACATCGACGATTTCCGGAGCGGCCGCGGCATCAGCGGTGGGCGTCGCGGCGTCGCTCGCGCCGTCGGCAGTAGGAATGACCTTGGCGATCATGACCGAGACGCTCGTCGTGCCATCGGCTCTCGGCAAGAGGTAGGCGATACCGGCGTAGCCCGAACCGCCCAGTTCCTTCATGCCCACGATCAGGGCGCCGTCGGCATCGAGCGCGCCGCCGATGTCGCCACAGGCCAGATAGGTCTGGATCTGGTCTTTCGAAAGGTGAACCTTGAGCGCGTGATCGGTCGCCAGCAACTCGTCGAGCCCTTGCGGGATCACCGTAAAGGCTGCCTCGGCCACCACCGCATCTCCGTTTCCGGAAACCGCGCCGGTCGGCACGGTCAGGGCGGTCAGCGGCTGCACCACCGGGCCCAGCTCGTCGCAATCACCCGTGTGGATATGCGATGGGCGTGGCGGCGACGCGTCTTGCGCCAGCGTTCGCGTCCCACCGGCGAAGAATGCCCCAAGCAATGTCAGCATCAAGCCCACGATCGCGGCGCTGGCACGAAGTCGTCCCATCGGTCATGCTCCTCATACCCGGCGTGGCTGACGCCTACTTGACGATGACCTGGCCAGACATGCCGGGGTGGAACTCGCAGAAGTACGCGAATTCGCCGGCCGTCGCGAAGACCTGAGTGAAGCTCTCACCCGGTGCGATCGTGCCCGATTGCAGCGCGCCGCGATCCTCGCCCGTCGCCGTATGCGGAACGGCGTCCTGATTGGTCCAGGTGACGGAGCCGCCGACCGCAATTTCCACCGGGGTTGGGTTGAACGCGAAGTCCCGAATATCGACGGGAACGTCCTCGGCGACTGCCGCCGCGGGCTCCGCGGTTGGAACCGCTGCCTCGGTGGGAGCGGCCGGCGGCGCTGTCGTGGCGGCGGCGGCTGGGGCCGTGGTCGGCGCCGCGGCCGCTGTTTCCCCGCCGCTGACTTCCTCGTTGCTCGTCAGGAAGAGCATCACGCTGGTTGCGTTGTCGACAGACTCGAACTTGGCAACGCCGCTATATCCGGAGCCATTGACCTCCATCAGGCCAATGAGCAGATTGCCATCGACAACCCGGCCCCCAATGTCGCCACAGGCAAGGTAGTTCTGGATGGCGTCCGCGCTCTCGTGGACGTTGACCGCGTGTGGCGAGGCCAGGATGTCCGACAGCGAGAGCTCGACGTCAGTCACGCTCTCCTCGACCGGCTGGGCGGATGCCGCTCCGAAAACCTCGCCGGCGGTGTTCAGCTCGATATCGGTGAGGGGCACGACGATGTCGCCGAGGTTATCACACGAACCGGCGTGGATATGCACCGGATGGGGCGTCTGGTCGCTCTGGGCCCGCGCCGCCGGAGCGGCCATCGTCGCGGTCAGGGCAGTGGCGGCCACGAGCACAATCGCCGCTGCTCCACCAATCGACGTCCGGCGTTGTCTGGGAATGGCCATGGTTCGCTTCCTCCTCCAGTCAGACACGGCAAGGCAAAGTTCCTCGGGCATGTCTCGCCACATGCCCCCACGCGTCCAGTCGCAAAGCCTCTTCGTTTTGATTCTATCAGGATTTCGCGGCGTTCCAATGAAACATTTCTGCCATTTTTACGCGGCCTCCGCCATGGTACGGCTTGCGCGCTGCTGGTTCAGGCGCGATCTTGTCCCCGCGGTGCGTTGAGCAGTCGTTCGACAATGGCTTCGACCTCATCGGCTTCGGGAAAGCGATCGCGCTCATGTTTGGAAAAGAGCTTCCTGTCGTCGAGGAAGACCTCGAAGGCTCCCGTGTCACCCGGCGCGATGGTGACGCCCGAAAGGCGATCGTGATAGTCGTGGAGCAGGTTCTCCGCCAGACCGGCGGCGCGTGAGATATACCCTCAGGAGGTGCAGTATTCGATCCGGATGGCCGCTTTCGGCGTTGCGCCGATCCCGGAGCCCGCGTCGTCTGAGTTCGCCATGAGGTCTCCCTCCGTCATCTTGCCACCCGAAGGCCAAGGGTCCGTGCCCTGCTCCGCGCGTACGCGATGAGTCTCGCATGGATTGCACAAACGAGCCTATCTGGCGCCTATGCGTATGTTCCGCAAGGGTAGACTTGCTCGGCACGCTGACCGGCCAGTAACGTGGGAAATCGTTCCATGCCACCCAATGTCCATGCCAATCGCCGCCACCCCTCTCCGCTCACAGCTCGACTGGACCGCCGCCAGGCGGTTCTGGGAGCGGGCGCGGTGGCGCTCCTGGGCGCGCCGGCGTGGAATGTCCGGGGCCGGCAGGAGGTGGAGCCGATCCGCCCGACGGGGCCGACAACGCCGCCGGGCTTGCCACAACGTGGCGGCACGGTGGTGGTGGGTGCTCCGCGCGAGCCCGATTCCTTGCATCCCTGGTTGGCGAGCACCGTGGCCGCGTATGACGTCCTTGATGGCGTGATGGACGGCTTGCTGCGCTACTCGGCCGAGGGGAAGCTGCGGCCGGCGCTGGCGGAGGGCTTTTCCATCAGTGACGACGGGCTCTCTTACACCTTCGCCCTGCGGCAGGGCGTCCGCTACCACAATGGCGAGCCGTTCAAGGGAGAGGATTTCATCGCGGCCTGGGAGCTGGCCCAGGACCGCGAGTTCGGGGCGCTCAGCATTCTTGGCTGGCAGAAAGTGGAGAGCGTCGATCTCCCCGACCGCGCAACGCTGGTCGTCACCACCACGGAACCGTATGCGCCGTTTCTCTCGACCGTGGCGACCACCTATCTCTGCCCGAGATCCGCCCTGGCCGAGGGGATCGCATCGTTCCGCGAGATCTTCGGCCGCACGCCGGTTGGCACGGGACCGTTCCGCATCGCCGCCTGGGAGGCAGGGGCCGACATTGAGCTGGAGCGTTGGAACGATTACTGGGGGACTCCGGCGGCCCTTGATGGCATCCGCTATCGTCCTTTTGCTGGTCCCGACCGGCTGCTTGAGGCGCTTTCCGCCGGAGAGGTCGACATCGCTGGCGGGGCGGGCGCGATCCCGCACGGCAATGTCGAGGCCGCGCTGGCGATCCCCGAACTGACTCTGTTCGGGCACGGGACGATGAACTGGCAACACGTGGACCTGAAGCAGATGGCCTTCCTGCGGGAGACCGGGGTGCGGCAGGCGCTCGACTACGCCGTACCGCGCGACGCCATCATTGCTGATCTTCTCTCCGGTCGGGCCACGGCCGCGTTCGCCGATCAGGCTCCGGAGTCGTGGGCCTACAGCGGCACGCTGCGGCCGCGGCCCTTCGATCCGGAGCGCGCGGCGCGCTTGCTCGACGATGCCGGCCTGCTTCCGGACGACGAGGGGGTGCGCACCCGCGATGGCAAACGCTTTGAGATCGACCTTTGGGGCGTCGAAGGCGACGAACTCGCGCGTCAGATTCTGGAGATGATCGCCGCCGCATGGAATGCCCTCGGTGTTTCCACGTTGGTGCAGACTGCCCCGCCGGATGAGCTCTGGGGGCCGCTCGGCTATCAGTTCTCCGACCGCATGACCGGCTGCCTCTATACCTGGACGAACGCGAACGACCCGGATGATCTCTTTTACTGGCACTCGTCGCAAATCCCGGCCAGCCCCGGCGGCTCAGGAGGGAATCTCCCCGCCTTCTTCTACCCCTACGAGTTTCAGGAGGAGATCGATCGCCTCACCACCGACGCCGCCCTGACCCTCGATTTCGCCGAGCGGCAGCGGCTCTACGAAGCAATCCAGGCGTTGCTGGCGCGCGAGGTTCCTGTCCTCTTTCTCTACTGGGAGCAGGCCTTTCCCGCCGCACGCGATGACATCGGCGGCTTCTGGCCGAGCGCCTGGACGCCGTTGCTCTGGAACGCGGCCGAGTGGTATGTCGCGGGGCCGGAGCAGAACGCCACCCCGGTAGCTCAGGCGGATGGGGAAGGCGAGCCGCTTCCGGTGATCGAAGCGACGCCTATCGCCTCCCCTGACCCGGCGTTGCCGATAGCCACCCCAGCCGCGACGCTCCCGAGGAGAGAAATCACTCCGGCCATCGGCGGCCAGAGCGCCAACCGTTTCCGCCCCAGGTCAGCAGACGCGCCCGCCTGAGGCGGCGGTCGCTTGCAGCAGGCTGGCGACTGCCGCGAGGTTGACCTTCTCTGGTTTCGTATAACGGATACAGCCTTTGCCGATCCTGGCGCCGGTGAACGCTTCGCGCAGCGGATCGAGGGCATCCTGCTTCAGCGCGTAGATCGAGATGTACTGCTTCTGGCTGGCAAAGCCAAACTCCACCACGCCATCGCGGGCATAGCAGGGCATCCCGTATTGCATGCTCTCCTGGTAGCTGGGGAGATGCTCGCGGCAGAGCTGCCGGATCGCGGTCAGGATCTCCCATCGCTCCTGTGGCGCCTCAGCCAGATACGTATCGACATCAGGGGCGGCGCTTTGCATGGCCTGTTCTCCTCTGTTTAAGTGCGCGCATCAGCGCGTCAACCGCTGGAGCATGGCGCGGACATTCTCGCCTGGAGAGCAGGGCATCAGCAGGCAGTATCCCTCCGGAGTCTGCATACTGCCCCTCGCTGACTGCCAAGGTGGTGGTCTGGAACCGCCGTCGGGAGGTGCGCCATGCGTCGATTCGTTTCCCTGGCCTCATTCGTTGCTGTCATGCTGCTGGGCATGGTCGCGTTGCGGGCGATGCCGAACGCCTCCGCGCAGGACGCCACCCCGGCAGGCGGCGAGCAGATGGCCGGATTCACCGCCGAACCGCTCGGCCTCGCGGTGAGCGTCGACTTGCCCAGTCCCGTGGATCTGATTGCCGCCCGATTGAACTTCAATCCGGGAGCGACGCTCCCACTCCTCCCGGACGATCCGTCCGGGGGATTGCTCGTTGTGGAGTCTGGCGAGTTCACGGTCCAGGTCGATGCCCCCCTCTCGGTCATGCGCGCCGGGGCGATGGCGGCGGACCCCAGTGCGATGCCCCCCATGGAGACCACCGCCAGCGGCGATGTGGTCACCCTGGCCGCGGGCGACTCCGCGTACATCCCCGGCAGCATCAGCGGCGAGCTGCGCAATGACGGCGATGTGCCCGCCGTCGGACTGGCCTTCCTCGCCAGCCCCAGCATGGGATCGATGAGCGAGGCGACGCCAGCGCCGTAACGTCTTACGGCGACCCCTCTGCTCCCTGCCGCCGCAGCAGAAAGAGCCGCGGCTCATCGCGCGAGAGCCAGGAGGAGTAGGGCTGCTCCGCGAGGATGTCGTAGCCCGGCAGGGGAGCCCCGGCCACGACGTAGGTCGAGTCGGTTGCCGGGGCATTCATGTAGACCCACCACGGTCCCCCTGCCGTGCGGGGCGCAACCTGATTGGCCAACCCGGTTTCGTAGAGGTGATAGCCGTCCCAGCCGGCGCCGGCGTCGAGCCGATCGAGCGGAACGCCCGCCCCAACCACCTGATCTCCCATCGACCAGACCTCGCGCATGAACACCAGATAGTCCCGTGTGCCAGCCACGGAAACCAGAGCCAGGAGCGCTGCCAGCAGCCATCCCGCCGGCAGCGCCATGGGCATGCCCCGCAACGCCCAGAGCGCCAGAACGATCGCGATAGGGGCCAGCGGCGCCAGGTAGCGATCGACGGAGCCAGCGCTCCAGCCCAGGAAGTGATACGAAGGAGGGAAGATGCCGATGAATTGACCTAACCCAATGCTGCCCACCAGCGCCGCCCGCGAGCGCTCGACCGAAAGGGGAGCCGACATCGCCCGGGCGGCGATGACGCCCAGCACCAGGGTGGCCAACAGGCAGACCAGGGTCAACACCGTTTGCCCCTCTCTGCCCAGGAGCAGCGGCCGCCCCCCAAGGAGATCAGGCGGACCCAATCCCATGGTTCCCACGAACTGGGGGAGATACGGCATGAGGTCTCCCCATTGTGCCAGGACACCCACCCCGAAGATGACCGCCAATGCCCAGAGCGCGGCGAACAACCGGCCACGCGGCGAAATCCCTGGCGCCAGATGGTGGTCAAACGGAAGAATGGCGCCGATCAGGGGGAGAACGAAGAATCCCAGGTAAAGCACGGTAAAGAGGGTCAGCCAGCGCATCAGCCACCAGGTGCCCTCCCAGCCTCCTTGCTCGATTTCGCGCAGGAACGACCCTTGCATCGCCCCCACGTTCTCCCCATTGGCGAGCCAGACGAGGTACCCCCCGATCGCCAGCAAGGGCAGCGCCAGGAGTTGTACGAGGAGGCGCAGGGTGGGCCGGTCGAGATGCAGGCGGCGGCTGGCGAAAAGAAAGGCCACGACCGCGGGAACGACGAGCGCCCCTTGATGGCGGGTCAGGAAGGCCAGGGCGGCCATGGCCGATCCCGCGATGACGCATCGCGCGTCAAACGTCGTCGGGCTCAGGCCGCGGGTAAAGCACCAGGTGGCGATGATGAGCAGCGAGACAAAGTGGGGATCGGTCATGAAGGTGAAGGCGAGCACGAAGATCAGCGGGTTGAACAGAAACGTCGCTGTCCCCAGGGCGCTTCGTGCGCGCGAAACGCCGAGGTCGCGGCAGATGCCGTAGAGCGCCAGGCCGCCCAGCAGGGTGATGACCACCGTCGAGAGACGGAATACCCCGAGCTCCGGTCCGAGGACGACGCCGAACAGGGCTCCCCAGACGATCGGGACGATCGCCGTGGCGACGACAACCGGGAAGACGGTCAGCCGGCCCTCGGCCAGCAGCATCTGCGCGGACCGGGCGTAGGTCCAGTCGTCGGTGGTGGCGATCGGCGTCAGCGTTGGTACGACGAGGGCGGAGAGGGCAAATGCGGTCAGGACGACCAGGAGCGCCGCGTGGCTCCTCACGGCCGCGGCAACACGCCGTGACCTCTCCTGGGAGAGCTGTTCCGGACCGGGTGCGACGAACGCTGGCTCGGGTGTCGTTTGGGCTTCAGCGTCGGCCGTGCCGCCCCTGTTCGACCTGGTCCGCCATCGCTCGCGGGCGTGGCGGGCAGTTCTATCGGTGACGATGTTGAACTCCTCGCTGGTGGCTCGAATCTTGTATACGCTGAATCTGGAGTGAACCTGAAGTGGGCGGCGATGTCCACGATTCCGCTGACCCTCGAGCGACGGGGCTGCCCTCAGGGAACGGGGCGACCAGAACGGTGCAGGTTCGGCGCCACTCCCGGCGAAATGCGCGGAGCGTGGGTGTTCGGGAGTCGATGCGGGTCAGCGCTGCCTGACCTGATAGAGCAGTCATGCAGGCGATTTTACGTGGGTTCCAAATGCCGAGTATCGGCCACGATGAGGAGAATAGGATGCGCCGCTTCCTGCGTGAGAACAGCCTCAGCGTCGTAACATTTGTGCTGTTCGTGGTCTTCCTCGTCGCCCAGAGCGTGACCGGATTCCAGGTCTACAACGAGGAACAGCACGATCACGGCGAGCCGGATATTGGCTTTTCCGCCTACTTGCGGAGTGGGCACTTCATCGAGGCGACGTTCGAGAATTGGGAGAGCGAATACCTGCAGATGGGCGCGTACGTCCTCCTCACCGTCTTCTTGTTTCAGCGTGGCTCCGCCGAGTCGAAGGACCCCGAGAAGGAGGAGCCGGTCGACAGGGATCCGCGGGACGCGCGGGATAATGAAGACGCCCCGTGGCCTGTGCGCGCGGGGGGCATGACCCTCGCCCTGTACAAGTATTCGCTGACGATCGCGCTCTTCGGACTCTTTATTCTCTCGTTCGTCCTGCACGCGGCTGGGGGCACGCGCGAGTTCAACGAGGAGCAGCTTGCCCATGGCCGCCAGGCCGTCTCGATGCTGGAGTTCATGGAAACGAGCGACTTCTGGTTTCAGTCGTTCCAGAATTGGCAGAGCGAGTTTCTGGCGGTCTTCTCGCTCGTCGTCTTGTCGATCGTGCTACGACAGCATGGATCACCCGAGTCTAAACCGGTCGATGCCTCTCATTACGAGACAGGGAACGGCTAGAAGGTACGGACCGTGCCTCCGTGCCAGTGTCCATGACGGGTTCGGATTGCCATCGAAACCAGGGCTGACCAGATCGCGGACAGAACTGAATGGTTCGCGCTGGCATGGCGCCACGCACGCCGTTCATTGTGGCTTTCGGGCCACATGGCGTTGTTCGGCTTCTCGCGCGCTCTTCCCGTCGATGAGCATCACCGCGATGTGTGAGGCCAGCGAATCCCCCAAGAGGACGATTACTCCGACGATCCAGGCCCAAAGCAGGAGCAGCGCCGCAAACGCCAACGGTCCGTAAATCAGGGAAAAGCTCGCCCAGAGCCGGTCCAGCGTGGCCAGAAACCCGCCCCTGGCCGCGAGCAAGAGCGCGGTGGCCACCCCGGCGCCGACAAGGGCGGAGCGGCGTTCGCGCGTTCCGTGCGGCACGACCGTGTAGAGGACATAGAAGGCGGCGACCAGCATCACGGCATGGACGATCGCGCCGCCGAGCCCAGCTAGAGGGTCCGCGACATTCGGTCCCCATAGCGCATCCCCGAGCAGACCGAACAATGAACGCGCTGAGAGCGCCGCCAGGAAGAGTGCGCCGATGCCCGCGAGCAGCACCATTTCCACCCATGCCCGCCGTTGCAGCGACTCATCCTCCTCGTCCACGTCCGAGACGCGGTCCAGCGCGGTCACCAACGCTCCCAGGATGCGTCTCCCGGCAAAGAGCCAGACCAGGATGGCCACCAGCCCCACCTGACGGCGAGAACCGATGGCATTCGTCACGATCGCCTCGAAATCGACCACGCCAGGCGGAATGAATCCCGCCAGGAGGTTGGAGAGTTGCAAGGCTGCGCGCGACGGCGCCACGAAGTACGCCGCCACAGCCGCGCCGGCGAGCAGGAGGGGAAAGAGCGACACCACGATGTAGAGGGCCAGCGCGGCTGCCCACTCCATGATGTTGCCAGCTCAGACATCGCCGACGGTTCGGTGCACCACCGATGGGTAGGCCCGCATTCGTGCGGGAGGTGGTTCTGACGTGTCCTCCTCGTCAGAGCAGGACAGCGCCCCGGCCTCCTGAGAGGGCCGGGGCGCTGAAGCGCGCATACGAGTAACGGCGTGCGACGAGAGGGCCGATTAGCCTCGCGCCGACCCACCCTCCATGTCGCGTGTCCGCATGGGATCAACGGCCACTTCTTCTTCGACGGTGACCTCTTCGCGCCGCACCGTGCCGGAGACCCGCTCGGTGTGCTCGACGGCTTCCTTGCTGACCACCACTTCGCCGGTCACGCGGGCCTGCTTCTGCAGCTCCACCGTCTCCGTAGTCAGCGGCACTTCGATGACCATCTCCTCGAACGCCGTTGGATCGGCCGCGGTCGCCGCGCGATCGACGACGCGTCGCTCGACTCGAATCTGCTCCTCGGTGACCGGGACGTCAATGGTCCGATCTTCAGAGATGACTCGCTTCTGGATCCGCGCCGCGCCCGTTTCCTGCTCGCGCACGGTAGCGGTCAGCTCTTCTTCCATGAGCGGAATGGCAATTTCGTCGTCCGCGGCGACTTCGTAGCCGGCAGCAGCCCTGCCCGTCGTCGCGGTCACGTCTCGAGTGAGGTCCTGATCGGTCAAGAGGACATCGTCAGTGACCGTGCTCGTTGTCGTCGTGCCAGTTGATACGATCTCCGGCATCGTCTGCCAATCGCTCTGCAGGGCCATGTCCTTGGTGACGTTGAGCATGACCTGGCCGGCACTGGCGCTGGCGATGGCGTTAATGGGAATGTAATAGTCGGTGGGGAAGAAGAAGCCCTTTTCGACCACAATGTAGTCGCGCTGGACTTCGGAAATGGTTCCGACCTTCTCCCCATCGCTCCCATAAACCTCATCGCCGGCCGCGATCGCATCCATCTGGTTATACGTGCTCATGATTGCGTTCATGTCCTTTCTGAACTGTCGTGACGAACCAATTTCCTACTGACCGGTGCCATGCACCAGGTCTTCGCGGGTGTATTTGCCCAACCAGCCGCCCAAGGCGCTGGCCAGCAGGGGCAGCAGCAGGCCCAGGAAGGTGCCGATGGCGCCCTTGCGGACGGCCTCGAACGTCTCCGGCGTGTCCGCTGCGGCGATGGCTTCGCTGGCCTGGTCGGCGACTTCCTGCACCTGACCGACAACCGCGGTGGCCGCCGCTTCCGGATTGTCGATGTTGATGCCAGTCGCGTCCTCGACAGCGTTGCCCGCCTCGTTGGCGTCGACGTTCGCCGCGTCCTGCGCTGCCGGGACGACACTGGCCGCCACATTCGTCACCGAGCTCACTGCCGAGCCCAACGTGCCGAAGAGGTTGCCCAGCCCCGTGGCCGAGAGCCAGATGATGAACAGGAGGCCCGTGGCCCCTACCATCAGCCCGTTCATCAGGCCGGCGAAGGAGCCGTCAACGGCGGCGGTGCGAGCGGCAATCCACCCGCCGATAGCGAACGCCACCACTGCGCTGATCGCTCCCCAGACGCCTGCCCAGGTGCTGATCTCTCCCGCCGTATTCGCCGGATCGAGCACTGACGCGCCCAGGGCGAAGCCCAGGATGGTCAGCAGGAGGAATGCAACCAGGGCAGCGACGACCCCGGCCACGATCGGTCCCCACTGCACGCGGTTTCGTGGGGTGAGGACGTTCTCGCCGATAACTGTTGCACTCCCCGTCCTTAGCTCCGTCGTTCGCGTAGGGGGGAGATTCGGTGGCGTTGACATAGGCTTCCTTCCAGCTCATTCGACACGGCAGGCGTCCTGCCCACTCCGCACATTGACCGACAGCAGCACACTACTGTCCGTCACTCTCTATGCATGCTCCGTGCCGCGCTCTGCCAGCTTGGGTCATCACTGCCTCATCGATCGCGAGCAATCCTCTTTTTCGCCCCATTCAGGGCGCATTCACCTGGTGCTGATACGATAGGGACCTGACACGATGTCGCTGCGCCACGTCCCCGCGGAGGCGGGACCAGTGGAAGATGATTGCCCGGATTTTGCATGAGCGACGGCAGAGGCGAGGTCAGGATTGCAGCCCAGCGCCCGCTGGCGCTAGTCGACGAAGGGGAGGGGACCCAGCGGCCCGGAGTGCATATCCCCAGGTTGCAGGCGAATGGCCCGAACTCAGGACCCTTGTGCGGCGCCGGAGGCGATCATGGCCGCGATCTCGTCCTCGCTGAAGCCGGCCTCGGCCAGGATCTCCGCGGTCTGCTCGCCGAGCAGCGGCGGCGCGTGCCGGGCGCGAACCGGTTAGCCGTCGAAGTTATACGGCGCGCCGGAGACCTCC
>JBBRVX010000143.1:0-14513 GCA_038246475.1 Thermomicrobiales bacterium
CTCTATTTCAATAATGGTGGCGACCATGTCGAGTCCGCAACGGTCCAGATGAACGACTCCTTCTTCAATCAGAAGAACGGCCAATACAACAGCGACGCGGCCCGCCGGCACACGATGTGCCATGAGATGGGGCACGCCATAGGCCTTGATCATGTCGACAGCGGCTCATGCATGAACGCGAGCCAGTTCTCGGTCTTCAATCAAGTGACGCCGGTCAACAAGGATTATCGTCAGCTCGATCGTATTTACGGTCACAAAGATTCGACCACCACGGTTGCCGGGAGCCAGAAGAAAGAGAAAAAAGACAAGAAAAATCGGAAAGACAAGAAGAACAAGAACAACAATAAAAAGAAGAATCAGTCGAAAAAGGACTCCCGCGACAATCGAAAGAAGACGGCGCGGGAAAGCCTCGGCGCCGAAAGCTTCTTCGATCCGACCGCCCTTCCTTCCGTCCCTAGCGGCCTTGAAAGCGACGAAACGGTGACCGTGCAGCGGCTCGATGATGGGCGCACGGTGATTACGTACATCACCTGGGCCGCGGAGTAATACGGTTTACGGTTGATCACGGCCGGAATCACGGTCTACTGGAGCGTGATTCCCCCTCTCCCTGCCCGACGGCTCACAGGGGGAGGTAGGCAAAAATTGCTCCCTTCAACGCGACAAAAAGCCCCTCGCCCTGCGCACAGGGCCGGGCGCCCGCTTGCGGGTGGCGGTTTGGAGTGAGGGCTGGTCGCGACGGGAGCAGCCGTTTCGCAAAACCTCCCCATGACAGAGTGCGCCGGAGAGAGGGGGACGTACCAGCACATCAATGGTAGTTGATGCCATGAACCGCATTACGTTTCAAGCGTCAATTCCATTGTCGTGGGTGACGCCCGCGTACCAATGGCCGCTGCGTTTGATGATCCGCTCCTGAGTCAAAAAGTCGACGTGAATCAGCCCAAAGCGCTTGTCGTATCCCCACGCCCACTCAAAATTGTCGAGCAGTGACCAGACAAAATAGCCCTGCACCGGGACGCCGTCATCCACGGCGCGATACATCTCTAGCAGATGCTCGTGTAGATAGGTTTCCCGCTCCGGATCGTCGATGTAATGGTCTGCGACGATATCGTCGTAGGCGGCGCCATTCTCGGTAATCAGCAGTGCGCCGGGGTGATATTCCTCATGAACTCGGGTCAGGATCTCATGAATGCCGGGCGGATAGACCTCCCACCCCATCGCCGTCGTTTCAGCTCCAGGCGGAACGACTTTTCTGGCTTGCAGGGGGTAGGAGTCCGGATCGTAGGCGACCACCGCCCGGGTGTAATAGTTGACTCCCAGCAGATCAGTTGGCCGGGAGATGATCTCCATGTCGCCTGGAGCGATCTCGGGCATGGCATCGCCATAGAGACGAACCATCTCCTCGGGATACTCCCCGCGATAAAGCGCGTCCAGAAACCAGCGATTCATGAAGCCATCGATCCGTTCGCTGGCCTCGAGATCGGCGTTGCTGTCGTCCGCCGGAAAGCAGGGCGAGAGGTTGAGGACGATGCCTGCCTGATCGGTCGCCTGCATCTCCGAGCGTAACGCGGAGAGCCCTTCTCCGTGAGCGAGGAGAAGATTGTGCGCCGCCGCGAGGGCAACCCGCAAATCGCGTTTGCCGGGGGCGTGGATGCCCTGCCAGTGGCCCAGAAATGCGGCGACCCATGGCTCGTTGATGGTGAACCAGTGATGGACCCCTTGCCCGAGCGCCGCGGCGACAGTTTGCGCGTATTCGCCAAAGCGCAGCGCGGTGTCGCGGTTCTCCCAGCCCCCCCACCGTTGCAGCGCTTCCGGAAGATCCCAGTGATAAAGCGTCACATAGGGTGCGATGCCCGCGCCCTGCAGCTCATCAACCAGACGCCGGTAGAAATCGAGGCCTTCCGCATTGGGGCGACCGCCGCCATCGGGAAAGATGCGCGGCCAGGCGACCGAGAAACGGTAGGCGCCAAGGCCGAGCTCGCGCATCAGGCCGATATCTTCCGGGACGCGATGAAAGTGGTCGCAAGCGATGTCGCCGGTATGGCCATGCGCGATCTTGCCGGGGACACGGCAAAAAGCATCCCAGATCGAGAAACCCCGGCCGCCGTCGCGCACGGCGCCCTCGATCTGGTACGCCGCCGTGCCGGCGCCCCAGACCCAATCTGGAGGAAAGTGGATACGTCCTGAGGTCATGGCCTCAGTATCGCAGCTACCATCAGCCGCTGTGGCTGAGTTCCTTCTTGAACCGTTCGATGGTTTCTTCGTACGGCGTTTCCGACATGGCGTGGACATCCCAGCCGATGATATCCATGTACGGTTCGAGAATCTCCGAAATCTCGCCTGGCTCGTCCGCCTCGACGATCATGAATCCCGCGCCGCCTCCGGCGAGCGTGTACCAGCTCTTGATCCGCTCGGGGTGATTTGTGCCAAGCTCATGTTGCTGGATGAGGCGGCGGCCGACCATCGCGCGGCTGACTCCCGGATACCAGGTGAAACGGCAGTAGAAGAGCATGGATGTGTCTCCTTCTCGAAATGCGAGTCCGTTACGGTGACGAAGCGGCCAAAACAACGCGGCTTCGCAACGCGTGCGCCGATTGTCCTGAGCATCCTACACGGCTCGCCGCCCGCTTGGGTACGGCATCAGGGTCATGCCTTTGCATGCGCGCGACGTTGCAGCGCGGCTTCCTTGGCGATGCGATCGACAGCTTCGAGGTCGACTTTGCCGATGCCGATAAGGGGCATGGTCTCGATCTGGTAAAAGTCGACCGGGGCCGGGATGAACAGGCGCGGCAAGCCGGAGGCCACGAGGCCAGCCACCAGCTCGTCGGGGGTCGCTTCGAGAGGCGTGTGGACAACGACCAAGCGTTCACCGGTGGCCTCGTTCGGGACGGCGGTGACCACCGCGCGCGGCGCGCCATCCTCGGTGGCGCCGGTCAACGGCGCCAGGGCTTCTTCGACCGCGGCGAATGGCACTTGTTCGCCCCCTATCTTGGCAAAGCGGCTGGCGCGGCCGACGATGGTGATAAAGCCCTCTTCGTCGACGGTCACCACATCGCCCGTGTTGTACCAGCCGTCCACGACCGCCTTCCGGGTCTGTTCGGGCTGGTTCAAATACCCGAGCATCACGTGTGGGCCGGTGACCCAAAGGACTCCCTGTTCACCGGGCGGAACCGGACGGCCGGTTTCAGGGTCACGGACTTCGACGCGAACGCCGCGGGCGGGTCTGCCGACGGTGCCTTCGCGCAACGTTCCCTGATCGCCATGGAGAGCCCGATTGGCGGGGACATTGGCCGAGACGATCGGGCCCAGCTCCGTGGCCCCGTAGCCCTGAAACGGGCGGATGCCGAACTTCTCCTCGAACGCGTTGGCAATGGCGTCTGGCAAACGCTCGGAGCCGCTGGCGACGAGCTCGACCGTGGCGAAGTCCTCGCGCTTGAGCCGTTGCAGATAGGCGCGCAGGAAGGTGGGGGTGCCGAGGACGATCGTGACGTCTCGCTCGCGGATGAGCTTCGCCACCACACGGCTCTCCAGGGGATTTGTGTGGTAAACCGCGCCGATGCCCATCGCCAGCGGGGTCCAGAGGGTGATGGTAAAGCCGAAGGTGTGGAAGAAGGGGAGCACGCCGAGCATGACATCGTCCGATCGCAGATGAAGCAGGGCATCGACCATGCCGGCGTTCGCCTCGATGCTCTGCCAGGAAAGCATCACGCCTTTAGGCCGCCCGGTTGAGCCCGAGGTGAAGATGATGGTCATCAGATCGCCGCCGGGAATGTCGTGGATGCCGAGCAAACGCTCCAGCACCGGAAGGGGCAGGATCGAGAGGAAGGCGGCAGCGGCTTTGTCCAGCGGCGAGACTTCGCGAGCGAGATCCTCCAGGATGATCAGATGGACATTCGGGAGATCAATGGGCATGCGTTCGAGGAACGCGCGAGAGGTGATAACGTGGCGGAGCCCGGCCTCACGGACGGAGAAATCGATCAGCTCAAGGGTCAGACTGTAGTTGAGATTGACGGCGACACGCCGGTTGAATGCCAATGCCAGGTTCGTCAAAGCGCCGGCGACGGTCGGCGGAAGAAGGATGCCAACATTCTTTTCTTCTGATGGAAGAACCCGGCGCAACAGCCGGCTCAGCACCAGAGCGCGCAGCAGCGCCTCGTTGCCCGTGACCGAAGCTCCGGTTGAGTCGGAAAGGGTTGTCAGCTTCCCTCGTTTGCGAAGCTGCGCAATGACCTTCCGCAGCAGCGTTGCCGGCCGTTTCGGAGATGAAGAATCTGAACTCGATGATCTCATCTCGCCCCACCGTACGACGCTCTTCAGCGAGCGTCAGTTTGCCTAGCTGGCGCCATATGCCAGCAGACTGCCACTTGTTGCGTCACCGCGAGGGCGCAACCCGCCCATCGCGAAAATCGTCTCATCCAGGACAACGGGAGGTGAGTCGATGGGTGTTGATGCGGACGTGTGCCAGCGCATCGAACCGCTCGCGGCGTCGATGGCGTAGAGACCGTCGAGACCCATGGTCGACCCAGGCGCGGGAACGCGTATGGAGACGCCGAACAGCACGCTGTCTCCAGAGATGACGGGTTGCGTGAGGGCGCCTACGCCCGCTTCACGAATGGGTTCGCCATCGTCGCTGATGCGAAAGACCCATCGCTCCTTACCGTTCGCCAGATCATAGGCGCGCAGTGCCGGAGCGCCGGTGCCGGGTTGGCCGTCCGTCGAGTCCCACCACGTGGCATACACGGTGTCGCCACGGACCGCGGTTCCGGCGCGCACGCCGATGACGGCCGGAAGTTCGACGCGCCAACGGAGTGCGCCGGAGGCGGCATCGAGGGCGAAGATGCCAGTCTTGCCCGACGTAATGTCAGAACCCGTAAAGACGACGGTCTCACCGGCGACCACTGGAGTTTCGGTCAAGTCTGGGGAGAATCGTGCCTGCCAGCGCTTCTGGCCCGTGTTCCGGTCGAGGGCATAGAGCCCATGATCGCTGGGGATAAAGATTGCGTTGCCTCCCACGGCAACCGGGCCGAAGCGGACAGGAGCCAGAAATCGCCAACGTTCCTTGCCTGTCCGTTGGTCGAGAGAAAAAACTGCTCCCGATGTGTCGTTCCGCTCGAGATCCCGGGGGTTCAGAACGCCCCAGCCGGAGGTAAAGAGGACATCGGTATCGATGGCGGGAGCCGTTACCGAAGTGAAGCCAAATGGAGCGTACCAGAGGGCATCGCCTGTTCCGGCGGAGACAGCCAGAATCCCGGCGACTGGAGCCTGAACCGGTGCAAACAGCACATCGCCGCCCAGGGCAGGGGCATCCGAGAATTCAGCCCAGGCGACTGGAGCCGTTGTTTGCCAACGGAAGCCGCCCGTTTCCATGTCGACCGCGGCAAGCAACGCGGTCCGTTCACCCAGGGAAAATCCGCCAAAGTACACCATCCCGCGGGCCACGATCGGCTGCGCATCAGAAAACCAGCCGGTAGGCGTGCGCCACCGCTCGTCCGGCGCGGAGCCTGGTGCGGGGCCAGGCTGGTTCCCGCTTCGTGCCGCGTCGCCGCCGCGCATGGGCACCGCCGGGCCGGGCGCCGGCGCCCGAACATCGGGTCCAGGGGCAATCGGCCGGCGCAAGAGCGCGCGCGGCGGGCCGCTGGGGTTGCGCTCGGCAATTCCGACCGCGCCGACCGGGCCTTCCGGTGAACGAAGATGATCGATGCGCCAGGCGCCGTCGGCGCCCTGCTTGATCAGCACAATTAACGACTCTGGCGCGGCGGCGCCGTTCCCTGATGGATCGATCGATATGCGCGCGGCAATACGCCCATCGGGCAACAACTCAACGTCGCTCATGGCCAGAACAGTAACGGTCAAACCCGCCGGACCGGAGACATAAGGTGATCGCTCGCCAAAAAGCCTGCGCACGCCGTCGGCGGTAAAGAGTCCCAGAAACCCGCGCACGTTTCCCGATGCCAGGCACGCGCTCCAGCGGGCTATAAGGTCACCCACAGCGAAACGCTCCGCTGGCGGCAATGGCTCACCGGCGGGATCAGCGGCGGCGGGGTCCTCTGGAACGGGTTGGCGGAGCAGGGCAACGAGTCCTGTGGCGCTGGCCATCGGTGAGTCGCAGCGCGGCCGGGTGGCCGTGGCTGAGGTGGGGAGCGGCGTGGCCGATGGATCAGATTGCCGGGCGACGACGGCGAGGGGGATGAGGATCGACTGCAGCACCATGAGCAGGATCACGATGGACGTTCTTAGGCGCCCGTTGGCCGCCCGTCGGGGCGATGGTCCCTTGGCCTGCCGTGGCGAGGCCATCCGACATGGACGGCCGTGGCGCTGGTTCGAATGTGTCAATGGCGTGGTCGCAATGGTGAAGGTTCCTCGCGCGATGCGTCCCCATTGAAATGGTGCAGCGAAACGTGTGCTGGTGAGCGAAGTTTCCCTTCTGGCCGCCGTTTCCGCCACCTGCTCATGGTTGCCCGGCTGGATGGTGACGAGCGCGAAGCAGGATTGTGTCAGTCTCTCATTTCAAACCTAGTTCCCCCATCCGTGAAGAGTCGAGCGTGGCCTGCTCGCCGCTGCTGGCGGCCCAGACAATGACCAAGGGGCTGTTGCTGCCTCCCCACTGCCAGCGGCTGAACCGGGCGCAACAATCACTCGCGCATGGCCAGTCGCAGCTTCGGCGAGCGCGCATACAGCAGAATTGCCGCGTTTATCAGGATTCCTGGCGCGGCATTGAGCCAGCTTTCCCCGCCGAAATGCGTGAAGAAGACGACCGGAATGTTGACTGCCGCGATGGCGACGATGGCCCGGCGGGCCCACGGTTGCATGCCCCACAGGCCGCCAGCCACAAAGAGCGTGATCATGGCGGCCACGACCTGGACAATGCCCTCGATCGGTGCATCGACAAAGAAGCCGGTTGCCTTCCCACCGATCGCCGGTAGAGAGCCGAAGTCCTGCAGGGCTCCGAGCACGTGCGCGGCGCCAGCGAGCCAGACCAGAATCGCCAGAAGGGTGATGCCGTCCGGCCGGGGCTTCACGCCTCCCCCCTGGTCATTGGTTTGATCGACCGGAGTGCCCATGGCGCTAACGCGTCCCAGGGTCAGCGTCGTCGCGGGCGAGCTGTTCCAATTGCGCCGACGCCTCGGCCACCGCCTCCTTCAGTTGCTCGGCCGAGACCGCTGCATCGTCGCTCAGCGTGACCTCGATCTGTCTGTGGGAAGCATCGAGTTTGGCGCCGATCTTCTCCAGCGCCTCGGTGATGCGGTCCTCGGCAATGACCACCAGCGCGGCGTTGTCGCCGCTGATGGCTTCGCCAATCAGGTCGAGGTCCGTGTGGGAAATGCCGTCGCGAAATCGGCCGATGACCGCTCCACTCAGCGCGCCGATCGCCGAGGTAGCGAGGATCGACGGTGGAAAGATCAGCCCGATCAATGCTCCTGCCCCAAGCCCGGCCCATATCCATTTACGGCCTGCTTCGTCGCTGACCGAGTCGATCTGAATCTTGCCGTTTTCGTCTTTCGAAACGATCGCCGCGTCATAGCTGCCAATGAAGTCCTGGCGATGGGCCTGTTTGATTTCGTTGAAATCCTCACGAGCGTCGGCCACATCGTCATAGGTGGCGACGAAGGCAGTGAGCGTTTTGGCGGTCATGACAATGATCCTCCATGCCGTAGATGCCGAACGACCTGCCTGGCACGAAAGAGGGGCACAGCATCTGCCGTACCCCTCCCTGTGGACGGTCAGCGCCCGCGCTGGTAGGTTATGAAACCGCGCCGATCCTGGTGCCGAAGTCGCGCACCCGGAACGCCAGTGCGATTGACAGGACGCCAGCGACTATGGCAAAGATGCCGAACACCCAGGCGATGGTCAGGATCCCGGCCAGGACGTTCTGAAAGACCAGGATGCCGAAGATGATGGCGAGCACGCCGGAGATGATCAGCCACCACTCGTTGTCGATCTCTTCACGGACCCGCACGGCGGCGATAATGGTCAGGACGCCAGTGATAATGGCCCAGGCGGCAATCACCAGGGTGAGCGTAATGCCGCCGAGCACGGGATTGACCAGGACGATGATGCCGGCGAGCACGCCGAGGATGCCAATAATGATGAGCGGCCAGCGGCTCTGCCCCGCTGGTTGATTGCTGAAGCCGGAAAAGAGCATGCCCGCGCCGTCGATAAGCATGTAGACGCCGACGAACGTTACCCACGCCACCGGGTTGGCGAAGGCGATCAGGCCGATAATGATGAGCAGTGCGCCGCGCAGGGCGAGCACCCACCACTTCTTGGCGAGCTCGAACGCGATACCCCCCGCGGCCAACGCTGGAGCACGACCGGGAACCTGAACTCTCTGACTCATGTGCGCCCCCCTTACACGGCTCCGCGCCCCAATTCGCGAAGTCGCCCGTGCATTTCACGGTGCGCGATTGCGCACCGAACGCGGCGCTAGCCACGTATTCGCAGTCTATCACTCACCTCTGGACAACGATAGGGTGAGCCGCTATGAAGAAGGGGCGTCAGGATTTCCGGAGATGGATTGACGCGACTCGTCGTTCAGAAGGGAAGTTGTGTGACAGAAATCGAACGGAAAATGCTCCAGGACCTCGTGCAGGACGTTCCTGATTTCCCGCTGCCTGGGATCACATTTCGGGACATTACTCCGCTTCTGGCAAATGGGCCGGCGCTGCGTCAGGTGGTCGATGCTCTGGCGGGCGCCTTCCCGGACATCCAACTGGTCGCGGGCATCGAAAGCCGCGGGTTCATCCTGGGCGCGCCGGTTGCCTATGCGCTTGGGGTGGGGATGGTGCTGGTGCGCAAGGAGGGACGCTTGCCGCGAACAACCGAGCGCGCGGAATATGCACTCGAATATGGCACGAATACGCTGGAAATCCACACCGATGGTATTGTGCCGGGTCAACGCGTCCTTGTCATCGACGATGTGCTGGCCACGGGCGGAACCGCCGCCGCGACCGTGGAGCTGGTTGAGCGCCTTGGCGGATCGGTCGCGGGCATCGCGGTGTTGATCGAATTGACGGGGCTGGGAGGGCGGGATCGCTTGGCCGGGTATCCTTTGCAGAGCCTGATGCAGTATTAGAAGACCCTTCGGATGGCTGACGGTCCTTCGGTGCATGGTCGTCTCACGGCGGCGGACGCGCGCGCGCGTGGCTCCTGGTTGACGTTGCGTGACGAACTTTGGGAGGGATTTCCGCGTGATTGATGTCGGATTGATGATCGAAGGGCAGGATGGCCTCAACTGGCCGCGATGGAAGGGTATTGCACGCACGGTCGAAGCATCGGGATACGCGGGCCTCTATCGCTCGGACCATTTCACGAATCCGGACGATGAACACCTCGACGCGCTTGAGCTCTGGACATCGCTGACATGGCTCGCCTTGAACACCGAACGGCTCGCCTTCGGGCCGGTGGTGGCGCCGGTCTCCTTTCGCGATCCGCGTCTGGCGATCTGGACGGCGGCCGCCATCGATGGCCTGGCTCCCGGCCGGTTGCGGCTTGGTCTGGGGGCTGGCTGGATGGTGCGTGAGCATGATGAATGGGGATTCGATCTGCTCGATCTCGATGCCAGGTTCAAACGCTACGAGGAATCACTCGAGATCGCGTCGCGGCTTCTGCGCGACGTTGGACCAGTTTCCTTCGCAGGTGAGTACTACCCGCTGCGTGATGCGGAAATTGTGCCAAACCCGATTCTGCAGGGGCGCATTCCGATTGTGATCGGCGGTAATGGCCCGCGCCGCACGTTGCCGCTGGCGGCGCGATTCGCTGACGAATGGAACGGCGTCTTTATCTCTCGCGATGATTTCCGATCTCGCAATCAGCTTCTCGACGAACTGCTCAAAGTCCAGGGCCGAAAGCCGGAGGATGTGCGGCGTACAGTCATGACGAGGATCATCTTCGGAAAGGATGAGGCTCAGCTCGCGGAACGATTGGCGGGCGACGACGCCGATGAGTTGAGGGCCGCGGGACAGATCGTCGGCGTCGCCGCGCAGATTCCAGAGCAGCTTCGCGCCTGGGAGGATGCCGGAGCCGCCGGGATCATGTTGCAGTGGGTCGATGATCTCGATGATGTCGAAGGGATCGCGGCGCTTGGCCGGGCGGCAACAACGCCGTCGTGAGATCGGAATGGACACGTTTTTCGCCGGTTTCTGTATGCGAACTTGCAGCCTCTTGGGGCAACGAGCCGTTTCCGCGTCGAGGATCGGCGATGGTTCGGAGCGCCCAAAAACCTCGACGGTCCTTTCGTAATCATCGGCGTAGTGAGGTCGTTATAAGGAATACGACTGATCACGGCCGGAATCACGGTCTGCTGGAGCGTGCTCCCCCTCTCCCGGCTCGACAGCTGATACGGAATCCGGATGAAGACTGCCGCTTGCGCTTTGGTCCGGGGATCGTTCCCCCTCTCCTCAGCGCACTGGGCCGGGCGCCCGCTTGCGGATGGCGGTTGGGGTGAGGGTTCATCGCGACGGGAGCAGCCTTTTCGCCTCGCCCTCCCCCTGTCAGCCGGTTCGCCCGGAGCGGGGGTGAGAAGGTGAGCGCGGCGGCTGTGCGCGGAACGGTTTACCCGGATTCCGTATCAAGATTCATCACTCCCGGCGATCAGGCCAAGTTGCTGGCGCAGGCCGAAGTTGTCCCAACCGTCGAAGCCCGACACGAGCACGCCATCCTGCAAGTGATCCATGCTCATGCCGCCGACGCGAATCACTCGCCCGGTTGGCGCCGCGCCCAGAAACGGGCCAGTATGCCTTCCCGTGAGGGTCCACCGGGCGACGACGGTATCCTCTTCCGCAACCATCTCTTCTATGGTGAACCGCAAGTCGCTGAACGCGGCTTGCCACTCCCGCCATTGCTTCGTGAACCCTTCGCGCCCCATGCCAAAGTCGGGATCGTTGCCGTCAGCGTGCTCGGCAATGAAGCGGGCAATGGCTGATTCGTCGCCCAGATTCCAGACCTGCTCGAAGAAGTCGCGGATCAGGGCTTTGTTTGCTTCCGTGGACATGATGCTCCCTGTACGCTGAAACTCAGACATCGCGGTCAGACGAAGAGGCGGCCAGATCCCTGTCTCTCACGGCCGTGAGAGACGGGGAAGGACGTGTCTGGAGTTCTTACGCCTCGCGGACAGCCACATTGAGCTTGCTCAGCGAATCCTTGGCGTCGCCGAACAGCATGGAGGTCTTGGCGTCGTGGAAGAGCATGTTCTCGATGCCGGCAAAGCCCGCGCCCCGACCCCGCTTCAGGACATAAATCGTCTTGGCCTGATCGACATTCAGAATCGGCATGCCGTAGATGGGGCTGGCTGGATCATCACGCGCGGCGGGGTTTGTCACGTCGTTCGCGCCGACGACGATGGCGACATCGGTGTTCGCGAAATCATCGTTGATCTGCTCCATCTCATAGAGATCGTCGTACGGCACGTTCGCTTCCGCGAGGAGCACGTTCATGTGCCCCGGCATGCGCCCGGCCACGGGATGAATCGCGTAGCGCACGTTGACGCCGCGCGCCTGGAGGGTTTCAGCCAGCTCTCGCACCGCATGTTGGGCCTGCGCCACGGCGAGGCCATAGCCAGGCACGATGATGACCTTTTCGGCATAAGCCAGCGGCACCGCGGCGTCGTCCGGGGTGATCTCGCGCATGGGTAGTTCTGGCGTTTCGCCGGCCGCGCCGCCACCAGCCACAGCTGCCGCCCCCCAGGCGCCGAAGAGGACGTTCGTGACTGAGCGGTTCATGGCCTTGGCCATCAGCAGGGTCAGGAACGCGCCGGAGGCGCCAACGAGGATGCCGGCGATGATCAGGGCCTGGTTGTTCAGCACGAAGCCGGTCAGGGCCGCGGCGACGCCGGTCATTGAGTTGAGGACGGCGATGACGACCGGCATGTCCGCGCCGCCGATCGGCAGGACGATCAAGACGCCGAGGACCAGGGCGACGATGAACAGGAGCACGATGAGAAAGAGCGTCAGGCTGGTCTGCGTCAGCAGGACGACGATCGCCGCGAGCGCCACCACGGCGATGCCGAGGATGATGTTGATCTGCTGCTGCGAGGGATAAGAGATCGCCCGGCCGGAGATGAGCTCTTGCAGTTTGCCGAAGGCGACCATACTCCCGGAAAAGGAAATCGAGCCGATGATCAAGCCGAGGACGATCGAGATGATTTCGCCGCGGCCAATGCCGGCCTTGTGTTCAAACTCGACCAGGGAAATGAGCGCCGCCGTGGCGCCGCCCATGCCATTGAAGATGGCCACCATCTGGGGCATGGCGGTCATCTTCACCGTGCGCGCCGGGAACACGGCGATAACCGCGCCGATCGCCAGCGCGATCAGGATCAGGATGATATTCGCCATGCCGGGCATGAAGAGCGTGGCAATGACGGCGATGGCCATACCGGCCGCCGCGATCTGATTGCCCTTGCGAGCGGTGGCCGGCGAGCCGAGCAGTTTGAGGCCGATGATGAAACAGACGGCGGAGCCGAGATAGGCAATATTGATCAGGAGCGCCCGATTATCGAGAATCCAGTCCATTACTTGCCTCCCGCCTTCCCGGAAGCGGGCTTCCGCTTGAACATTTCCAACATGCGGTCGGTCACCACAAACCCGCCGAAGACGTTCGCCGAACCGAGCACCACCGCGATGAAGGCAAGCACCTTCAGCACGTTATCGATGGCGGCCGAGCCATGAATGCTGCCCAGGATGATCATGGCCCCGAGCACCACGATGCCGTGGATGGCGTTGGTGCCGGACATCAAGGGGGTATGCAGCGTGGCGGGCACCTTGCCGATCAACTCGAAGCCGAGAAAGATCGCCAGCATCAACACGTAAATGGAGAGCAAGATGATCGTGGCGTTCTCGCTCAGCGCCGATTGGACGGAATCGGCCGTCCCTTGCATGAATCCTGGTACTAGGGCAAGCATCGTCTCCCCTTCGTCCACCATGTCTGCCGTGGGTTGCCAGCCGCACAACGGGCTGGAACCAAAACATTCATCCAGAGCAGCACGTTACGTCCCTGATGGGGTGCTGGTCGGCTCGGCCGCGATGCTTGAGTCCGGAAGTAGCTTCTTCGTCATCTCGTGGACGACGTCGCCCTCATGGGTAATCACCGTGCCCTTGACGATATCGTCCTCATAATCCGGGGCGAACTTTCCGCCCTTGATCAACAGATCAAGCAGATTTTGAATGTTCTTGGCATACATCTGACTGGCGTGCACGGGCATAGTGCTGGGCAGATTGAGCTGGCCCATGACCTGAACACCGTTATGCACCACCGTCTCGCCGGCGCGCGTCACCTCGACATTGCCGCCGGTTTCGGCAGCCAGATCGACGATGACCGACCCGGGCCGCATCCGCTCGACCGTCGCTTTCGAGATCAGGCGCGGCGCCGCGCGGCCAGGAACGGCCGCGGTAGTGATGACCACGTCGGACTTCGCGGCGTGATCGGCCAAAACTTCTTGCTGCTTGCGCAACGTTTCGGCCGAAACCTCCTTGGCATAGCCGCCAGCGGTTTGCGTGTCGCTGGTGTCCACCGGAATGTCGACGAATTTCGCGCCCAGGCTTTCGACCTGCTCTTTCACCACTGGCCGCGTGTCGTAGGCCTCGACAACCGCGCCGAGGCGACGAGCGGTGGCGATCGCTTGCAGGCCGGCGACACCCGCGCCGACGATCAGCACCTTGGCCGGGATAATCGAACCGGCGGCCGTCGTCAGCATGGGAAAGAATCTCGGTAGGTTGTCCGCCGCCATCAACACGGCCTTGTACCCTGCGACCGTCGCCTGCGAGGAGAGCACATCCATTGACTGCGCACGGGTGGTGCGCGGAATGGCGTCCATACTGAATGAGGTCACGCCGCGATCCGCGAGATCCTTGACGAGTTCGAGGTTGGTCATCGGTTGCAAGAGGGCGATCAGTATTGCGCCCCGGTTGAGAAGTGGCAGCTCGTCGGCGTTCGGCTTCTGAACCTTGATGACCAGGGCAGCGTCGAACGCCTCCCGCGCGGTCGGTACGATCTCGGCTCCGGCCGCGACATAGGCCGCGTCCGCATGCCCCGAAGCCTCCCCGGCGCCGCTTTCAACCCGCACCACGACGCCGCTGCCCGTAAGCCGCTTCACCGTGTCAGGTATCAACGCCACCCGCCGCTCCCCGGGGGCGGTCTCCCGCGGCACGCCGAGAATCAGCGTGCTCCCCGTTTGGCCTTCCATAGACACCTCGTACGCTTGGCGGCTGGGCCCGGCTGCACCATCCGGAGCCTCTTGACGACGCGGCCGCGTTCCCTCCCCGCGCGGGAGGTTGCCGTTGCCGCGTTTGTGGCCGCATTCGATCAGACACACACGATGCCACGGCACGCGCTCAGGCGTGCGTGGCAGCCGGATTTTACACAAAAATCGATGACGTCGCGCGGCTCCCGCGAGGCCTACACGACGCGTACGCTAGCGGCGAATCAGTGGCCCACGCATCGAACCAGGGCGACGGACCGGGACAGGAACCGGGACCGGCGCTGGCCGTAATGGAAGGGCCAATCCGCCGACCAGCCGATCGAGC
>JBBRVX010000144.1:0-14428 GCA_038246475.1 Thermomicrobiales bacterium
ACCCAAGAGGTGGTGGGTGAGCCCGATCCGGTGGTGAAGGTCATCACCCGCGACATCCCCTTGCCCCTGATCGCACAGCCGCCGCTGGCTGAGGCCGAAGCGCGCGTGCGCGAGGCACAAGCACGCCTGGATGACCTGAAAGCGCGATCCGCCACCGCGAGTGAGGTTGAAGCGGCGACGTTCGTCGTAAAGCGCGCCAACATGGCCCGTTCCCGGGCGGAGATGTACGGCGGGCAGGAGACCTTTCCGGTTGCGCTCCATCTCCTGCAGATCGGCCCGGCGGTCTTGATCGGGGTCGAGGGGGAGCCATTCGCGGAGATCGGCCTGGCGATCAAGGCCGGATCGCCGCTGGCGAATACCTGGTTCGGCGGTTACACGGGCGGCTGGGCGGGGTACGTGCCGACCGCCGAGGCCTACCCATTGCGCGGCTACGAAGTGGAGACCTCGCCGTTCGCTCCCGATGCCGCCAATCTGCTGATTTCAGAGACCCTGGCCACGCTGCACGAGCTGGAAGGTGGGTAGTCATCGAATTACGAGTTCCCGCGGACCATTGTAGGGGCGAGGCCTGCCTTGCCCGCGGTCCAGACCATACGGCGCTGAAGTATGAACCGAGTTTTCCATCGCGAACGTACGCGGCGGATCAGTCCGTGCCACGCGGGCCCAGCCCCTACACACATTTATGCCTGGCATCGTCTGCCAACTCGTGACTTTCCACGTACAGAAGGAGCGAACAATGATTCCCGATATCACTCCGATCGAGCAGATCGATTGGGAGGCGCCCGGCGTGCGGCTCTATCACGTGCCGTTCACGTTCGACCACAGTTGGGGACGGGTGCGGGTTCCTGTCTACGTCGCCTGCGCCAAGGCGCCAGGGAGGACGGTCGTCGCCATCGGCGGCACCCACGGCGACGAGTACGAGGGCCCGGTGGGGTTGAAGAATCTCATCCGCGAGCTCGATCCGTCCGATTTGGTCTCGGGTCGATTGATCGTCATTCCCGTCCTCAATGTCCCGGCGTTCCGCGCCGCCCGGCGCGACTCGCCGCTTGACGGCATGAACATGAACCGTGCGTTTCCGGGCGATGCCAGGGGCACGATCACCTCCCGCATCGCCCGCTTCATGACCGACGAGGTCCTTTCCCGCGCCGATGTCGTGATCGACCTGCACTCGGCGGGCGCTGGCTTCGAGATGCTCCGCTGCACCTCGTTCCATCAGGTCGATGACCCGGCCCGCTACGCCGAGTTCCGGGAGACCGCCCTCCTCTTCGGTACGCCCTTCGTGATGATCTACACCGGCGGCATGGGCAGCGGCCTGCTGACCGAGGAAGCCGAGGCGATGGGGAAGATCACCATCGGCAGCGAGCTCGGCTTCGGCGCCTCGACGGACCTCGATGGGGTGCGCTGGGCCCATCAGGGAACGCGCAACGTCATGCGCCGCTATGGCCTCCTCGATGAGCCAATGATCGATCTGGTCACGCCGGGGCTCGATCGGCAACGGGTGGTCTCCGCCACCGACATCGACCGCTACGTGACTGCTCCGGTGAGCGGCATCAGCGAGCCGCTGGTCCCGATCGGAGCGTACGTCGAAAAGGGACAGCCGGTCAGCCGCATCCACGACTTCGAGCGCATCGGGGAAGAGCCGGTCGAGATCGTCGCCGATGGCGCCGGCTACGTGATGTGCCGCAAGTTCCGGGCGGCCACCGAACAGGGCGAAGTCGTGATGGTGATCGCCGAGGAGGTTGATTGAACTGAAGCACTCGACCGTAGGGCTGGTCCGCTGCCACGGGCTAGCTTGGTGGCATGGGCCGTGCTTCTCTAGAACGCGCGCGTCGCCCGAGGGCGAACGCGCTGTGGTGAAGATCGACATCCGTCGCTCGTGCCGCGGCGAGACACGCTGCCGGATTCATAGAGGAGGTCCCGAATGTCCGATGATCATAGCCCTGGCGATGGTCGCCGTCCCTATGCGGATCGCGGCGGACCCGAGGCCCGGCATGCCGAAACGCACGACGTCCGGCGCGAGGCGCTGACCAACCCAAAGGGACCTGAGCCTGTTGACACCAGCTTCGAGGAACAGTTGGCGCCCTTCGACCCGGGGATGGGCGGTCACATCGACGAGAGCGCGCCGGCGGTCGCCGACAAGGAGCTCCACAGGCAGCTCGGCGAGCTAACCAATGATGAACTGGCTCGGCTCGCTGTGTTGGAGCCAGGGACGCGGCTGGAACAGGGGGGCGCCTATCTCGATCTCAACCGCCTGGAGGATGGGCCATTCAAAGCCCTGGGCGGACACGAGGCGGCTCGCGACGATCGGCTGATCGCCAAGCGCGACACCGACTACGAGCTCTGGAACCGCCTTGTCGGCGACGATCGCGAAGCCGAAATCGAGCGGCCGGTGGAATCTAGCCAAACGTAATGAATCGTTGGGCGGCGCAATGATCATCGCGCCGCCCAGCGAGGCATCTCTCAGCGTTAGGAAGGAGCCGTCAAGCGATCTCGAAGATCGTCTCGACTTCGATCGGCGCATTGCCTGGCAGCGCCTGCAAGCCGACTGCCGAACGCGCGTGCACCCCGCGTTCGCCGAAGACCTCGTAAAGAAACTCGGAGAAGCCGTGCATGACGGCTGGCGTCTCGGTGAAGCCGGGCACGCAGTTCACCATGCCCAGCACTTTGACCACGCGGGTGATCCGGCTCAGGTCCCCCAGCACCGATTTCGCCTGCTCCAGTTGCTGAATGGCGCAAAGGCGCGCCGCCTGGTAGCCCTCTTCGACACTATACGTGTCCCCGACGCGACCGCTCCAGACCACGCCGCCCCGATCCGAAGGCGTGGTACCTGAGAGATAGAGCAGATTTCCAGTAATGACCCCCGGCGCCATGGCGGGGTGGAATGAGCTCGCTTCCTGCAGCTCGATCCCCATCTCCTTGAGTTTCTCCTCGGGCGTCATGTTTGCTCCATCTTCCCTGGTGGGCGGCACGGAAGCCGCCCATGAAATCAACCTGCCGTGGCCCTCGCGACGACGCGACCATGATACGGGTCATCCCGAGGCGAAGCGGGGATAGCACGGTAACAATAGCGAAATGCCGGGTGAACCGCGCAACGACTTGGACGGCAGCGGCTTTGTTCCGATCTATCGCCCCGGTCAGGCGACGACGCGAATCGTGGCCAGTTCAGGATCGGCCGGTCCACAGATGTGCATGCCGGCCTGCGCCATCATGCGCAGATGGCTCACCTTCTCGGCGGTGATGACTTCGCCTGGGACCAGGGCCGGAATACCCGGCGGGTAGGGCACGACCAGTTCCACCGCGACCCGCCCTGTCGCCGTGGCCAGCGGGACCGCATGCGCCGGGGCGAAGTGCGCCTCGCGCGGCGACATCGCCTGTGGCCCCGTGGCGACCGCCGCGGCCGAGGAGCGGAGGAGATTATCGAAGCGATCTGTTTCCCGAAGTGGCGTCCGTTCCAGCGCCGCCAACGCGTTGACCAGGCGGTCGATGCTCTCGGCCGTATCGCCCACGGAAATCAGGCAGACGATGCCGACGAGATCGCTCATCTCCGGAGCCACGCCGAATCGCTCGCGCAACACGCGTTCGACTTCGATCCCGGTCGAGCCCAAGCCTTGCACGTCGATCACCAGTCGCGTGGCATCGTAGCGGCAGGGCGGCAGCCCCAGCCGTTCACCATCGACCAGGCTCAGACGGGGGATGCGGGCAATCCGGGCCCGCGCTTCGGCAGCAAGAGCGATCGTCTCGTGCAGTAACGACGTGCCGTTGAGCGCCATCTGGCGCCGGCAGGCATCGATGGAGGCGAAAAGGGGGACGAACGGGCTCGTCGTCTGCGTCATCCGGACGGCAGCGTTGACCCGGCCGGCATCGACCCGCAGGCCTTGCACATTGAGTATCGCACCGGGCGTCAGGCCCGCGAGCAGCTTGTGGACACTGGTCACCGCGCCATCAGCGCCGCAAGCCATGGCGGAGGGCGGCAGCGCCGGATGAAAAGGGAAGTGAGCGCCCCACGCCTCGTCGACGTAGACGGGTACACCTCGGGCATGTGCCACCTCAACAACGCCCGCAAGATCTGCCGCGACACCCCAGTAGGTGGGGCTGACCAGCGCAACGAGCCTGGCGGAAGGGTGCGCATCGAGGGCGGCGGCGACATCCTCGGGAGCGATGCCGAGGCCGACGCCCAGCGTCGGATGCAGCCTCGGTGTGAAATAGATCGGCCTTGCGCCGCAGAGGATCAATGCGGTCAGGAGCGACGTATGGAGATCGCGGCTGACAAGGACTTCATCGCCAGGGCAGAGCGTCGCCAGGAGAAAGGCGTGGTTGCCGGAGGAGGAGCCGTTGCCCAGAAAGAAGCTCCGATCTGCTCCCCAGGCGTCTGCGGCCAATTCTTGCGCCCCGCGTAAGGCGCGATCGTGCGCGGCCGTTCCCAACCAGAGATCGGAGGCGAAGATTTCCCGGCCGAGCAGGCCGCGCAGCGCCTCATCGATCCCCGCGCCCTGCTTGTGCCCCGGTGTCGTGAATGCCGCTGCCGACCGCTCGCGCTCTCGCTCCAGCGCCTCCAGCAGCGGCGCTTGGCGATGATCGACGCCTGTCAAGGCTGACGGTGGCGAGATGAGGCGACGAGACTCGAGCGTAAACGTCATGCCGGGCTCCTGGCGAATGCCGCTGACGCGGCGGACGAACACGCTGCATGGCGACAACAGTGACGATGGCAGTCGTGCGAGCCGGCATCGGACGCGGCTCGAAACCCAACCTATGCTTTGGGAGGCAAGGGCACATGAGGAGAAGTACCCATTTGCGTCTGGGGCTTGGAGGCTTTTTCAGAACAGTGCGATAGTTGAGGCGATGCTAAGGAAATTTCGGGGAGGGCAATCAGACGATCCCGGCGCGGATGGCCAGCGCCACCGCCGCGGTGCGGGATTCGACGTTGAGCTTGGCGATAATGGCCGAGACATGGTTGGATGCGGTTCTGGCGCTGATGTACAGGCTGGACCCGATTTCCTTGTCGCCTTGGCCATCCGCCAAGAGCCTCAGCACGTCGACCTCGCGGCGAGTCAACCCGGCCAACGCCTGCGCCGGACCCGCGTAATGAGCGGCCAGGGCTTCGTCCGCCAGGGCTATCGCCTCAGCCATGGCGGGTTCAAACGGCAGCGAGCGGCCGGTTTCCCAAAGCGCGGCAAAATCGGGTGCGCCCAGCGCATCGCGCACCTCCTGGAACCGGATCGTCAGATTGACCTCTTCTTCGGCAGAAAGGCTGTCGCCGAGCGCTTCGTGCAGCGCCGCCGCCGCTCCCATCAGGCGAGCCGCTTCGCGCGACGAGCCGGTCAGGTGCAGGGCAACTCCGAGCCGAGCGAGTGCGCGCGCGGCGAGGTGTCGTTCACTCAGCGCCACCAGCAGGGTGAGGCATTCCCGGTAGTGGGCGATCGCGCCGATGGGATCGCCGCGCTGCAGGACGAACGTGGCCACGTTATAGACGTTGACCGCCACGCCGAACGTATCTCCCAGCCGCCGGGCCAGTTCGAGCGCTTCCAGGCTCAGCGCCTCACCTCGCGGGAAGTCGCCCTGGTCGTAGTAGGCGCCGCCGAGATTGCCGAGGATGATGCAGATCTGCCATTCGTCGCCAACGGCACGGGCGATCGGCAACGCTTCTTCCTGATAGGAGATGGCTCGCTCGTGATCGCCCTGGCGCTCGGCAACCAGGCCGAGATCGTTGAGACTACGCGCTATCCCAGGCTGATCCCCAAGCGACCGGAACCGCGTCAGCGCGTGCTCAAAGAGTTCGCGCGCCTGCTCAAAATTGCTTTGATTGCTGGCCAGAATGCCCAGGCCGCGCAAGGCGCGCGCCGCGACTTGCTCAGCGCCAATCTGATTGGCAACGGCGAGGCTCGATTCCAGATAGTGCCGTGCCTCTTCGAAATCTCCCTGATCGCCGGCAATCGCCCCCTGGCGACCGAGCGCGGTGGCGCGGGCGACGGAGCTCCCTCCCCTGTCGGCGGCGAGCGCCCGTTCGAGCCACTCACGCCCTTCGCTCCAGTGTGACCGCTTCGACCAGAAGGCCCCCAGCCCGTCCACCAGGCGCAGCGCCGTTTGGGGATCGGCATCGATCGACCAGGTCAGCGCCGCGCGCAGGTTGTCATGCTCGATCTCGATCCGGTCGAGCAGTTCCATGTTGGTGGATGCCCAGAGCAACGGCTCCGCTTTCTGCATCATTTCAAGGAAAAAGCCCGCGTGGGCGGCGCGGGCAGCGTCCTCTTCGCCCGCGCCCTGGAGCTGGTCGAGCGCGTACTCGCGAACCGTCTCCAACATGGCAAAGCGCGGTTCTTTGTCCGCGTGCTCATCGCGCCAGACCAGGCTGCTGGCCAGTAGGTTGGTGAGCGAATCGAGCACGGACGATTGCGCCCCCATCGTCGCGACCTTCTCTGAATCCCGCTGCGGCTCGATTGACGCAAAAGCCGCGACCGCCTCGGCGGCTGAGACCGAGAACCCACCGGCAAATATCGCAAGACGCCGCAAGTGCATTTGGGCCGCCGCATCGAGCAGCTCGTAGCTCCAGGCGATGGCATTGCGCATCGTCTGCAGCCGTGCAGGCTGATCGTGGGGGCCAGCCGTGAGCAACGGCAGCCGTTGTTGCAGCCGGGAGAGCATGGCCGAAGGGGTCAGGACCGCGCTACGTGCGGCAGCAAGCTCGATGGCCAGCGGCAGCCCATCGACTCGCTCGCAGATCGCCGCCACCACGGGCGTGTTCTCGGCGGTCAGGGCAAAGTCCGGCCGCGCCACCCTGGCCCGATCCTCAAAAAGTTGGACAGCTTCAAGTTGACGTAAGAGGGCAGGCGACGACGAACGAGACTCCGTCTGGCGTGAACGCCGTGCGACGAAATCGAGCGGCGGAACCGTGAACGCGTGCTCGCCGGAGAGATGGAGCAGCGTCCGGCTCGTTGCGAGCAGCGTCAATCCGGAACAGGAGGTCAGGAGATCGGCCACCAGCGAAGCGGCGGATTGGCTGGCATGCAGGAGGTGTTCGAGATTGTCCAGAACGATCAACATCGTGCGATCGCGGATCGCCGCCACGAGGCGCGTTTGCGGCGGGAGATGGTCGCTTTCCGTCAGGCCCAGCGCCTGGATCATGGTCGAGGCGATCAGCTCCGGCTGCTGCACCGACGCCAGCGACACGAATACCGCGCCATCGGGAAAGCTCGGCTCGATTTCCCGCGCCACCTGCAAGGCCAGCCGCGTCTTGCCGACGCCTCCGGGTCCCGTCAGCGTCACCAACCGCACATCATCGTCCAGCAGAACGCGTTCCAGCGCCGCCAATTCGCGCGATCGCCCAATGAAGCGGGTGAGTGATGCCGGCAGCGCCGGACGAGCAAACGGCTCGCCGATGAACAACGGGACCGGAACAGGCTCCAGATCAGGCGTTTCGTCGGGTACGAGCGGTTCGACCAGGCGCAGGTGTGGCTTCGGCCGCCGCGCCACGCCGCGACGAGCGAGAAAGTCGTCGAGGTCCGCCTGTCTGATCTGAAACGATCGCCCATTTCGGGTCGCGATCAGCTCGCCGTTGCGGATTGCCCGGCGAATGGCGCCCTCGCTTATCCCCGACGCTGCGGCCGCTTCACCCGTCGAGACGACACCGGATGCGTCGTAGATCTCTTGCGGGTTGGCTGGCTCGCCGTTGCGCACAGCACGAACTGCCGTTTCATCCTTCATGGTGTGCAGAGTAACACCGAGTCGGGAGTTGGGAGTCGTCAGTCGTCAGTCGTCAGTCGAGAAAGAGGGTTGTCAGGTATCGCTGGGCAGGGCTGGAGCCGGTTGGTTCTTCTCACGCTGTCGCTGAACCATGCGGATGGCGGGCGGCGCCACCAGGGCGACCAGCGCCACGAGGAGAATCGCCGCTGAGAGGGGCCGCGTGACAAAGGTGGCGTAGTTCCCCTGTGCGATCTGCAAGGCGCGCCGGAAGTGGTCCTCCGCGATGGGGCCTAGCACCATCCCGACGACTGCCGGGGCGACGGGGATGTCGAATCGGCGCATGACGAAGCCGAGCGCCCCCAGCAGATAGAGAATGACCAGGTCGACCATCGACCCGCTGAGCCCGTACGTGCCCAGTCCCGCGAGCACCAGGATGCCGGCATACAGCAGCGGCCGCGGAATGGCCAACAGGCGCACCCAGACCCCGGCCAGGGGAAGGTTCAGCACCAGCAGCATCACGTTGCCGATATACAGACTGGCGATCAGGCCCCAGACGAGGTCGGGATTCTGGCGAAAGAGGGTCGGGCCGGGATCGAGTCCGTAGCGTTGGAACGCGGCGAGCAGAATCGCCGCGGTGGCAGATGTCGGCAGGCCGAGCGTCAGGAGGGGGGCAAGCACCCCGGCGGCGGCGGCGTTGTTCGCGGCTTCCGGCCCGGCTACCCCTTCAATCGCGCCGTGACCGAACTCCTCGGGATGTTTCGTGAGCCGCTTCTCCAGCGCATAGGAAAGGAAGGTGGGAATCTCGGCCCCGCCGGCCGGAAGACTGCCGATGGGGAAGCCAAGCGCCGTCCCGCGCAACCAGGGTCTCCAGGAGCGGGACCACTCCTCGCGCGTCATCCCCACCGAGCCCTGGATGGGGATGATTTCCCCGGCGTCGTGGCGCATGCGCGAGGCGACCCAGAAGGTCTCGCCGACGGCGAAGAGGCCCACCGCGACCGTGACCACATCAACGCCGTTTTGCAGCTCGGGGATGCCAAAGGTGAAGCGGCTCTGTCCGGACAGCGTGTCGATGCCAATCAGCCCGATCGCCAGGCCGAGGAGCAGGCTGAGCAGGCCGCGCGCCATGGAGCGGCCCAGCAGCGCGGTGACGGTGGTGAAGGCGAGCACGACCAGGGCGAAGTATTCGGCCGGGCCGAACTTGAGGCCGATCTGAACCATCACCGGCGCGATGAAGGTCAACCCAATCGTGCCAATGGTGCCGGCGACGAACGATCCCACTGCCGCGGTGGCCAGGGCGGCCGAGCCGCGGCCCCGTTTGGCCATCAGATTCCCCTCGATGGCGGTCACGATCGAGGCCGATTCCCCCGGCGTGTTGAGCAGGATCGAGGTGGTGGAGCCGCCGTACATGCCGCCGTAGTAGATGCCGGCGAACATGATGAAGGCGCTGATCGGCTCCAGCCGATACGTCACCGGCAGCAACAGAGCCACAGTGAGCGCCGGGCCGATTCCCGGCAGCACGCCAACCGCCGTCCCCAGCACGACGCCGATCAGCGCCCACAGGAGATTTTCCGGCGTTAGCGCGACCGAGAAGCCATGCAGGAGCTCGCCTAGCGCCCCCACGTCAGAGGATCCCCGCCAGGATGCCGGCTGGCAGGTTCAGATCGAGCCCGCGCGTGAATCCGACATACAGGATCACCGCCATGATGACCCCGGCGGCGCTGTCTCGCACGAGCTTTCGGCTCCCCATGGCAAAGGCGGCCCCGACGAACAGCAGCGCGCTGGCGATCACGAACCCGGCTGGCTCAAGCAAGATCAGATACGCCAGCAAGGCCAGCGCCAGCGGCCCCACGGTGCGCCAGTCGGTTGGCAGCGCGGGATCGGCATCTTCGGAATCGGTGCTGGCGGGAATCGCCTCGTGGCCCCGCAACGCTTCGACCAGCAGCCAGGCCCCGACGAGGATCAGCCCGGCGCCGATGATGTAGGGAATGACGCGCGGGCCGACCTTCGAATAGGCGGGAGTCAGACGAATCTGGGTCGTTTGCCAGACGACGGCGGCGCCAAACAGGATCGTCGCCAGAGAAAGCAGCACCTCCCCGACATCAGCGCGGCGAGATTCAGGGAAATCGGGAGTGGCCTCAGGTTCCAACCCTACCTCCCGGCCATCGCTACCGGTCGCGAGGTGTACGCGGATGGGACAAAGCCTGGTCGCCGAGTCCCATCCGCTCCTTCGCTGTGCCCGAGAAAACGCCGGCGACGCTTCAACGGCTCGGAGGCCACCTGACTAGGCGATCAAACCGAGATCGGTCAGGATGGGGATCACGCGCTCGCCTTCCGCGGTCAGGAACGTGCTGAAATCGTCACCGGAAAGCGCGTAATCCTGCCAGCCGTATTTCTCGCGGGTCTGTCGCCAGCCGTCCGAGGCCACCATCTGCTCCACCAGCGCGACCAGACATTGGCGGCCTTCGTCCGAGATCTCCGGCGGCGCAACCAGCCCTCGCCAGTTCGCCAGTTCGACGTCGATGCCCTGCTCCCGCAGCGTCGGGGCGATCGCTCCGGAGGCCGTGCCCGCATCGGTCACGGGCGTGGCGCCCGCGGCAGGCGTGGCATCGCTCGCGTCGCTGGCTCCCGAGACGGCCAGTGCCCGCAATTCCCCGGACTCGATCTGGTCGAGCCATTCGCCAACGCCGGAGATCCCGGCCGAAACCTGCCCGCCGAGGATCGCCGCCAGCGCTTCGCCGCCGCCGGAGAAGGGGACATAATTGATGAGGGTCGGATCGACGCCAACCGCCTGCGCGATCAGCCCAACCAGAATATGATCGGTGCCGCCGGCCGAGCCTCCCCCCCACGAGATGGAGGTGGGATCGGCCTGGAAGGCGGCGATCAGATCGTCGAGGGTCTGGAATTCGGAGTCGGCGGGAACGACGATCACCTCGAACTCCGCGGTCAACCGCGAAATAGAAGTGGTGTCGGCCAGAGTCGTTTCCGAGGCGTTCGTCGCCAGCGCGCCGATCATGACCAGGCCCATCATCATGAGCTGATGGTCGTTCCCTCGCTCATCGTTGACGAGCTGGGCGATGCCCACCGTCCCCCCGGCGCCCTCAACGTTGTAGACCTCGACGTTGCTGGCGAGGCCTTCTTCTTGCAGGACGCGTTGCATCTCGCGCGCCGTGGTGTCCCACCCCCCGCCAGGAGCCGCTGGAGCCATGATTTCAATGGGGGTATCGGTGAAGCCGTCGATCGTGCACGTCGCCGTTTGCGCCGCGGCCGCGGGCGGTGGCGTGGCAATGGTGGCCAGAAATGGCGTCAAGAGCAGAGCGGCGACCAGACATGTCATCGTTCGCAGGGACCGCATCGTTGCCTCTCCTTGCTGATCGTCATCGTTACCCGTGGGCTGCCCCATAAGGGTTGGGGGATTGATACTCCACAATTCATGCCATGCTCAGGCTGGCATGTGCTTGAGCGTCCAGGTGGGGTTCGTTTGCGAGCGCGGGAAGACGGAGGGGGCGATGAGCACCGCGAACTACGACGCGGTCATCATTGGATCGGGGCAGGGTGGGGGGCCGCTGGCCAGCGCCCTGGCGGAGGCCGGCCGGCGCACGGCTCTGATCGAACGCGCGCACGTCGGCGGCACCTGCATCAACGAAGGGTGCACGCCAACGAAAACGATGGTTGCCAGTGCCCGCGTCGCCTACCTGGCGCGCCGGGCCGGCGACTATGGCGTCGAGAGCGGGCCGGTCTCTGTCGATCTGGCGGCAGTCCGCGAACGCAAGCGGGCCATCGTGACCTCCTTTCGCACGGGTTCGGAAAAACGGATCGAAGAAACGCCGAACCTCAATCTCCTGTGGGGAGAGGCGCGGTTCACCGGGCCAAAATCGCTCACCATCGACATGCATGACGGAGCATCCGAAATCACTTCGGATCTGATCGTGATCGACGTCGGGACCCGGCCAGCGCCGCCGCCGCTGCCCGGGCTGGATGAGGTGAGCAGTCTCGATTCGACGTCGATCATGGAGCTCGACACGGTTCCGGATCACCTCCTGATCCTGGGTGGCGGCTACGTCGGGCTGGAATTCGCCCAGATGTTTCGTCGCTTTGGCAGCGACGTGACCGTCATCCAGCGCGGAAAGCAGCTGCTGGGACGAGAGGACGACGACGTGGCCGACGCGGTGGCCGGCATCCTGCGCGAGGATGGCATCGACGTGCTGCTGGAAACTGAGGCGCGCTCGGTGCGGGAGGAGGACGATGGTGTCATCCGGCTCACGGTCGCCGGTCCGGAAGGCGAGCGGACCATCGACGCCTCCCATCTGCTCGTCGCCGTCGGCCGCGCTCCCAACACCGACAGCCTCGGCCTCGAGGCGGCCGGCGTGGAAACCGACGACCGGGGATTCATTCGCGTCGACGAGCGTCTGGCGACGAACGTGCCCGGTGTTTACGCGCTGGGCGACGTTACCGGAGGACCGGCGTTCACCCATATCTCCTATGATGATTTTCGCATCCTGCGCGCGAATTTGCTCCAAGGCGGCAACGCGTCAACCCGGGATCGCCTCGTGCCCTACACCGTTTTCATCGATCCCCAGCTCGGGCGGGTGGGCATGACCGAAGCCGCGGCCCGCGCCGCCGGCCTCGATGTGCGCGTGGCCACCCTGCCCTTGAGCAGCGTCGCCCGTGCCCTGGAAGTCGATGAAACGCGGGGATTCCTGAAAGCGGTCGTCGCTGCCGAATCGGGGCAGATTCTGGGATTCGCCGCGCTGAGCCTGGAAGGGGGCGAGCTGATGGCCGTGGTGCAGATGGCCATGATGGGCAAGCTCCCCTACACCGCCTTGCGCGACGGCATCTTCGCCCATCCAACCCTGGCCGAATCGCTGAACACGCTCTTTGCCGCGATTGAGGAGTAATCTGAATCGTTCAATGATTCGGATGGTTACAGGCGCGGGCGGCATTTTCTGGCGCCAAAGGAAGTGACGCCCTTGGAGCGCCACGGGGATTGCCATGAGAACCGAAAAAGTACTCTGGTCGTTCGCCATTGCTTGTGGGGTTCTGCTCCTCTTTGCCCCATTTACGCCGCGAACGACCTGGTTTTACGATGGTCCGAGGCCCTCTGACAATCCTTCCACGATCAGAGATTCAGCGGGCTGGGATATGGTGGCGCCAATATCAGGAGTCGTGGCCATCTTCAGTCTCGTGGTCGGAGTGCTGTCGCGTCGGCGCATCGTCATCCCGTCCTTCTCCGCCGCCGCCGCCACGATCGCGTTCGCCGTGACCGCGCTTGCGGCAGGCCACTACTGGCTGGAACTCGCCCGGGGAGCGGGCGCCATGGCGGGGTTCGTCATGCAACGGGCGCCTGGTCCGCCCTACTTTGCGATCATTGCCACTATTGCCACCGGATTCGCGCTGGTGTTGACGGTAAGTTGGCTTGAACCAGCCGAAGACGAGTGGTGATGTCTCGTTCAATGCGCCAGGGAAGGCAGGCGTGACCATGGAGACCACGCGGCGCATCGAAGCGCTGCTGCTGGAGGCGGAGGCCGCGCATGGAGCGTTCGAGACGAACGTTCTCGCCGGCAAGCGGGACGAGGATTGGCCGGCGTGGTACGCGGCCTTTCTCCTCGATCACGGCCTGATCGAGCATCTGCCGCGATCGGAACCGATCGACCCCGCGGAGCTCGCGGCAACTCTGGTGCGGCTGAACGACCTTTACCAGAGCCAGGCGCCCCAGGAGAGCTGGCCGGCATTCTTTGCCGCGCGGTTGGCCGCCGGCGGCGCGTAGCGCCCGCGGGATGCCGCCGGGGACGCGGGCCGCGTTGCATCACGAGGGCATCAGGTCGAGGGCCATCCGCACCGGCAGCCGCGACGCAGCCGCGATGCTCGGGACATCGACCCATTCGTTGGCCTGATGGAAATTGCCGCCGCGGGGGCCGACCATCACCGTGGGAATGCCGGCCTCGCCCGAAAAGAGATTCATGTCCCCGAAGCCAAAGTAGCCCCAGTCGGGAGCTTTGCCCGCCTCCTGTTCGTAGGCGCGGGCCAGTGTTCGTACCAGCGGATGCTCGGGGTCGATCTCCCAGGGTGGGTAATAGGGCGGGTCGATGCTGACGGTGAAATCGGCCGGCGAACCGAGTTCGTTTACAAGGGTCTGCATCTCGGCCAGGACGCTCTCATCGCTCTCCCCGGTCACGATCATGCGATTGATGATGATCCGCGCCTTTTCCGGGACGGTGATGACGTACTGGTCATTGCCGCTCGTGAATGAGAGGACGCAGCGGCTGCCGCGCATGCGCGGATGCTCGGGGATAGGCACGTCATCCAGATGAGCCACCAGCCGGGCTCCCTCGGTTGCCGCGTTGATCCCCTCCCAGGGCCAGGACGCATGAGCCGCCTTGCCGGAGACATCGACGCGGACGAGCGTTTTCCCCACGGACCCGATGCACGGCAGATCCCAGGAGGACTCGGTCACCACGCAGTAATCGGCGGCAAGGCCCGAGGCGATCAAGGCCCTTGCCCCGATGGAATACGCCTCCTCATCGACGACAGCGGTGAAGAGGAGGGCGCCGCGCCAGCGGTCGCGGTTCCGATCGAGGGCGCGAGCGGCCAGCATCGCCGCCGCCACCCCTGATTTCATGTCGCTTGCGCCCAGGCCGCAGAGCCGGTCGCCGACGCGATGCGCCGTCCAGGGATCGGTCGACCAGCCCTCTACCGCCAGTACGGTGTCGGTGTGGCCATTGAGCAGCAGCGTCGGGCCATCGCCGTTCTCGACCCG
>JBBRVX010000145.1:0-14399 GCA_038246475.1 Thermomicrobiales bacterium
AGCATCTCCGGCGCCAGCAGCTCCAGGGAGACAGCCTGCCGCACGTAGTCGGCGAAGGCGAGCGGGTAGGCGACCTGCGCCTCGTCGATGCCGACGCGGCGGCCGAGGGCCTCGGCGTAGAGCCCGCGCAGCAGCCCCCGCGCGGCGACGAAGGAGTAGGCCGGGTCGATCTCGATGCGGGTGCGCGCGGCGAGGACGATGGAGCGCTCCAGGTCGGCCAGGGCGGCTCCGCTATGCAGGCCGCCCAGCACCTCCTCGGCGATCGCCTTGGCGGAGACGCGGTCCTCGTAGCCGGCGCAGGCCTCGGCGATCCAGGAGCGAAGGAGGGCCAGGTTGAGCAGCACTTCCGTGCCGTCGGCATCGATCAGGCGCAGCGCCGCCTCTTCGCGGCGGCGGGCGCGGGCCTCGCGGTAGATGATGTAGCGGCGGGCCACGGCGAAGGCCCCGGCCGCCATCAGCGCCCGCTCGACCTCATCCTGCAAATCCTCGACGGTGGCGACGACCTCCCCCTCGGCAACGGTCGGCAAGAGCGCCAGCACGCTGTCGACCACCGCATCGACCTGCTTCGCGGCGGCGGTGGCGATGGGGTCCGGAAAGGGGCAGCCGAGCTCGGCGCGGACGGCCATCTCGACCGCGTGCGCGATGCGCGAGCGATCGAAAGGAACGACGCGCCCGTCGCGCTTGCGCACCAGCCTGCCGGCCAGGCGCGAGATGTCCGCGCCGCTACTGCCGTTGAGAGCGAATCTGCCTGAACGTTCCGCTTCCTGCCCGAGGACCATGTGTTGTTCTCCACTCGGTAGAGTCGCCGCGGCGCGACCTCAATGAAACGCGACGGGAAGAGACGGAGACGACGACTGGGCTCCACACCCTCGGACTCGCCAGCCAACGAGTCGTCACGTGCGGCTACCCAACCGCCTTCCCCGCGCACGGCGGCCGAGCCCCGCGACCGTCGGCGACGCGCAAGAATCCCCCACGCGGCACGCCAGAACGACGCGGCGCAACGGCAGCTCTTCGGGCTGGTGGACGGGGCCGGTCGTATCGCGCGCGACCGGATGGCTCTGCGTCGTTTTCGCTGTCCAGCCGGGATCGCCCCGGCTGGTGCCATTGATCACGTTCGTCGCCCTCGCACCACCGAGGGCCGTCCCGGAATTGTGCCCGCTTCGCTCGCATTCCGGCTGTGTACGTACACCCCTGTACGTACACGGGGAACGCTCCGCTGATGACATGACGATAGGGGCGCGCGGCCAAGATGTCAATATGTGCCCGGTTGTCACATCTAGCGTAGGTCATGTGTTAATGATACCAGATGTAGTGTTTCCTACCAATTCATGCCCATAGCTGGTGGTGGCTTTGCGGCGATTCTCCGCCCGCGGTCATGGCCAGCGAGTGATTCCAGGCCGTCGCGGCCGCCGAGCCGGGGGGTCGCGGCCTCTTGCGCTATCGCCTCCCGCGTGGGCGGTGTGTCGAGGCCCTGATGACCCGTGTAGTTGCACGTTGGGAGCACCGCGGGTTTGCCCTGGGAGGGCGGATGAGCGCCGGAGCCCCGGCGCGCGAGAGCTATCGTCCCGCTCGACCGACGAAAGCCCGATCAATGCGTCTCAGACCGATGACGTGGTGCGTCGAGACGTCGTTTCGGAGGGGGAGAGAGCGGTCGATGTGCGCGGCATCGTGCAGAATGGATACACGTTGTACGGGGAGGCCGCGCTGCCGGAGCGATCGACGATGCAGGCAACGAGCGCCAGACCATCTCATACCAGGCCGGCCATCTGGCTGCAATCGCGCGTTGTCGTCGGGGGTGTCCGCTTCATCGCCGCTCGGGTCTTCCGCTTCCGGATCGAGGTGCAGGGGATGGAGCACATCCCGCGTGGAGAGCCGCTGATCGTGGCCGGTGGGCCGCATCGCAACTGGATCGACGGCTTTCTGCTGATCTATGCCCTGCCGCCTGAGCCACGACTGGTCTTCCTCGCTTCGGAGAACGTGGCCGATCGGTGGTGGCGGCGGGCCGTCTTGCGGCTGATGGGCGGGGTCGAGCCGGTCTCGACGGCCAGCGCCCACAACCCCGGGGCGCGGGCCGCCGCGCTGCGCGTGCTGGCGCGGGGCGATCGGCTCGGCATCTTCCCCGAGGGGTGGGATCACATCGACGCGCCGATGCGAGAGGTCGGCGCCTTTCGCCGCGGGGTAGCCTTCATCGCCCAGCAGTCGGGGCGACGGGTGCTGCCGGTGGCCGTCGCGGGAAGCAAGCCGCTCTGGCGCGGCAAGACGCTCCGTCTCCAGATCGGCCCGCCGCTCGATCCAGCGCCTGCGACCGCCGGCAAAGCCGATCAGCAAGCCTGGAGCGATGGCTTGCGCGCCACGTTGCAGGCGTTGCAGCCGCCCGAGCCACCGCTGATCCCCGCGGCACAACGACGCTGGACGTGGCTAACCGACTGGCTGAACTAATAGGTCACGTGATAGAGACGTCGCCACTCCGGGGGTTGAGGGCGCGGTGCGATGCCCGAAGCCCCCGCCCCCACGGGCCAAAACCAAACTGTCAGGGAGAAAAGGGCTATCGGCTATCGGCTATCGGCTCGTCGTCTCTCTCGACTCCTCAACTTCCGACTTCCGACCCCCGACTTCCGACTCCCGTCTCCCGTCTCATCACCCCCTCGTCACTCCGGCAGCAGCCCAAGCTGGCGCATCACCGCCGCGCCGTCGTAATAGGCCCGCATGCGTCGCAGCTTGCCATCATGCACCTCGAAGGTTTCGCTGAACCAGAGATCGAGTTTGCGCCCGGTCGGCGGGATTTCCCCGGTTGGCGTGCGCAGCGGGCCGGTGTGAGTGGCCGTGCCGTGGTGCTCGGTCGCCACCCAGTCCCCCTCCCCGAAGATCCGCTCGACGGCGGCATGGCCGTCCGGCGCCGCATCGATCCAGGTCTGCAACCAGAGGCGCATCCCATCCGGTCCACGCAGCGTCAGCCCGGCCGGGATATCTTCCAGGATGAAGTCGTCGGCGCAAATGGCGGCCACCCGCTCAATGTCGTGGGTATTGAATCCGTCAAAGACGATGCCGACCAGCTGCTTGGCCATCTCATGTGCGCTCATGCCGCCGCCTCCATTCCGCTATCAGGCGGCTCGCGCGCCCGTCGTGCCACCTATACGGGTGACGGCGGGCAACAGATCAATGGCCTTTTGGGATGCTCTCTGGCGCCTCTTGGTACAGCGTCCAGGCCATCGTGCCATGATGCCCATACCATCGTGTTCCGCCTCATTCACGGGGCTCAGGGCAGCGATGCTTCGACAGACCGCCGGCGGTAAGGAGCGTTCTCTTGATGGTTGCCCACACGCTTTACCTGCTCCATTTCGGCCGGCTCGGCGCTGGCGACGCCGTTCCCGATGCCGGCGAGCTCGACCCGGTCCCGGGCTACCTGATCCGCACGGCGAGCGGGCGCAGCATCCTGGTCGACACCGGCAATCCGGCGGCGCTCATTGGCAAAGCGACCTGCGAGCCATGGGAGCCGTTGCGCAACGACACCCGGCCGGAGGACGACGTCGTCTCGCGGCTGGCCGAGCTGCATTTAGCCCCAGATGACATCGATCTCCTCATCTGCACCCACTTCGACTTCGACCACTGCGGCCGTCACGATGCCTTCGCCGAGGGCGGCATGCGGGCGGTCGTGCAACGGCGCCATCTGGAGGAGGCGCGCGCCAGCTCGGCCTACGATCGCGGCTTGTGGGACCTTCCCGGCATCGAGTACGAGACGATCGACGGCGACGTTGAATTGGAGCCGGGCCTCCGCCTGCTGGAAACTTCCGGGCATGTTCCTGGGCATCAATCAGTCTACGTCGAGACGGCCGCTGGACCCGTGCTGCTGGCGATCGACGCCCTCAACCGCGGCGAGGAGCTGGATGGCCTCGAGGTTCCCGCGTGGTATGTCGACCTCCCCGCCGCGCGCCGCTCGCGCGATCGGCTGGTCGCCCTGGCCGCGGAGACCAGGGCGTACTTGATCTTCGGCCACGATCCGCACCAGTGGCCCACCCTGGCGAAGAGCCCTATGCCGTGGCCTGGCGCCGGGGCGCGGTAGCAACGCCGGGCCGCGATCATTCGTCGCCGATCGACCCGGCGCCCAGCGCGCTGGCGCTCGCCTCCTCCCGACGCAGTGGCGCCCGCTCGTCCCAGGCGATGGGCCATTCACGAGGTTCCGGAGGCCACGGATCGGGTAGGGCGGCGGCGCGGGGTTTTCATCTCACTGTAAGGTGTGCAACTTGTTCAACGTGTGGGGGAGGGGTGGGGTGAGCATATTGGTCGGCGACGGGGACGAAGAGGTCGAAGGGGATGGGGATAAGGGGATAAGGGGATCAAGAAGATCACGAGGGGGGTGAGGTAATCCCCTTTGCCGGTGGGAGAGGCGAAATACCGCTCCCGTCGCGACCAGCCCTCACCCCAAACCCCTCTCCCGTCGAGCCGGGAGAGGGGCTTATTGTCGCGTGCAGGGCGACATCTCTCGCATTCCTTACCCTGTCAGGTCGGGCCGGGAGAGGGGAATCACGCTCCAGCAAACTGTGATTCCGGCAGTGGCCGCATCAGCAACTGTATGGGGAAGTGTAGGGGGAGTGTCGATAGCGCACCCACGCCGCCAGGCGCACACTGATTCCCACGAACAGCGCGAGGCGACTGCAAAAGGAGATTACAAGCCCATGGGAGACCTTCCGGCCCTCCATTTCCATCCACTCCAGCATCAAGCGCTGCTCATCTAAGCAAGTGGTCACTCGATTTCAAGCCGTGGCGCCGTTTCCGGCGCCGCGGTCTGCAAGGACGCAGGCGCCGCGGGCGACGCAGGCGACGCCCCTACAGCCGCAGCCTTCAATCGTGGAGTGAGGTCGATTCCCCGGATTGGCGCCACATCGCCGGGGGCAGGGAAGCGCGCGCCCTGTCCTCGTCGCGAACAAGCATCTCGGAACAGGGCGGAGCGATCCGCAAGACGCGAAGAAAGGACGAACCATGGACGATCGCACCTTCGACAACGCGGCCCGGACCATCGGCGCGGAGCACGAAACGACCCGGCGGCGCGCCCTGGGCCTGCTGGCCGGGCTGGGCCTCCTCCTCGGCGCTTCCCCCGAGCTGGCCGAAGCCCGCAAGAAGAAGAAAAAGAAGAAGGACAAGTTCCGCTGCACCCCGGACGGCGGCGTCTGTTTGGGTAACCAGTTCGGGTGCTGCGGGTTGCAGTGCTGCCTGGCCGTCGGCCAGCCGGAAGGGGGCCTGCGCTTCTGCACCCAGTTTACGAACACCTGCTGTAACGCGATCGACGGGGGCGGCGCCTGCCCGCCCGAGTTCCCGGTCTGCTGCCCGGACGGATCGTGCGCCGTCGATGCCCTCGGCTGCTTCTTCGGCTTCGAGAAGTCCAACGGAGAGCGGGCCGCCCGCCTCGGCGGAAAGGACTGATCGGCCAGACCCCGTCACGACCAACGCCAGAACCCCTCCCAGCGTGCCGGGAGGGGTTCTGGCCGCTGTCCTGCACCGAACGCATGCCCGCACGCCTACCGAGTCCATAACAGGCTCTAAGCCTGGTGACAGGCCAAGATGCCGTTATGCTCAAATGGACGCTTGACGTCACGCGTCTCTCGTGCCATGGTGGACGCATGACGAGCAGCCAGCCGCCACGCTATCGCGACAAGCGCACCGAACGGTTTGCCAATGGGGAGCGGGTCAAGGAATTTCAGTCCTTCGAGCGGCAAGCGGTCAAGCGGCTCCGAATCCTGTTTGACGCGAGCAACCGGTTCGACCTGATGCGTTTGCCGAGTAACCATTTCGAAGCGCTGGGCGGCGATCGGCAAGGCCAATGCAGTATCCGGATCAACAGCCAATGGCGGCTCTGCTTCGAGTGGCCGGACGATGCGTCCCAGCCCTACAACATCGAAATGGTCGATTACCACTAACGGAGCAAGAACCATGACGGAGCTACGACCCACGTATCCCATCCATCCCGGCGAGGTCCTGGCCGAGCAACTTGAGGAACTGCAGATGACGGCAGCCGAGCTGGCCCGGGAACTCCATGTGCCCGCAAACCGGCTCTATCAGCTGCTTGCCGGCAAGCGGGCGATGACCGCGGACACGGCGCTGCGCCTCGAGCAGTGGCTTGGCGTAAGCGCCGCCTTCTGGATGAACCTGCAAAAGAGCTACGAGCTCGATCGCGCCTCTGAGGAGATCGGCCCGGAGATTCGGCGCACTGTTCACCGCCGTCTGTCGGGTGAAGTCGCCGCACCATCCCATCCGTAGAACGATGACGACGCAATAGCCACAGACAGGCTCCAAGGGGAGGGACACTGGAGTCGCCTACTCCCGCTGACTCCGCGGCGACAACGGATCGTGCTCTATGAACCGACTCTGCACACCCGTCGCCTCTGGCGTTCTCGGCCTCGTCTGTCTACCCTTTCCCAGTCCGCCATTGTCGATTCCTCATCTCCAGAGGAGATTCTGTATGCTCCGAACGTTTCGTCTGCTCCTCGCGTTGCTGTGCGCCACGATCGCCAGCGGCGTTCCCGCGGTGCTGGCCGCGCAGGTCGCCACCCCCGACGCGTCATCCGCGACGCCGGTCGCCATTACGGTCCCGGGCTCGCTGCGCGGGGCGATGGATCCTGCAGTGTCCCCCGGGGAAGATTTCTATCGCTACGCCACCGGCGGTTGGCAGGATGCCGCGAAAATCCCGGCCGACCGGGCGGCATTCAGCATCAGCGACGAGCTCGACAAGCTCACCATCGATCAGCTCCTCGGCTTGCTGGAGAAGCTGACTGCCTCGGATAGCCTGCCCGAAGGCTCCGACGAGTGGAAAGCGGTTCAGCTCTTTTCCCAGGGGCTCGATTACGACACCCGCAACGCGCAGGGCATAACGCCAATCGCCGGCGATCTGGCGGCGATCGCCGCCATCTCCAACCTCGACGAGCTGTACGCGTTCCTGCGCGACGGCGTGCTGACGACGAACGCCTCCGGGCTGTATGGCGTCTCACCTGGCGTCGATCTGCAGGACAGCTCGATTTACACCCTCTGGTATGGCGGGCCGGCGCTCGGGCTGCCCAACCGCGACTACTACTGGGAAGACGACGCGGCCAACGAGCCGATCCGCGAGGATTACCGCGCCACCAGCGCGAAGCTGCTGGGCTTCGCCGGCTACGACGAGGCCGAGGCGACGGCAGCGGCCCAACGCGTCTACGACTTCGAAAAGCGGCTGGCCGAGCCGTTGCTGCGCCCCGCCGATGGCAACGACCCCGCCAACTACTACCATCCCCGCCCGGTGGCCGATCTGGCCGCGGCCAACCCGGATTTCGATTGGCCCGCTTTCCTTCAAATCCTGAGCATCCCCGATCAGAAGACGGTGGTCATCACCGAGGAGGCGTACCTTGACGCCATCGACGGCATCGTGAACTCCACCGATCTGGAGACGATCAAGGAATATCTGACGCTGCAGGTCCTCTGGAACACCGCTTCCGCGCTCACCAAGGAGATGGACGACACCGCCTTCTCCTTCTACGGCACCACCCTCTACGGCGTCGAGGAGCAGAGCCCCGACGCCGAGCAGGCCCTCGGCGCGGTCAACGGCGCCCTGGGCGAAGCGCTCGGCAAGATTTATGTCGACGAGTATTTCCCGCCGGAGGCCAAGGCGCAGATCGAAGAGCTGGTCGGGCACGTCAAGGAGGCCACCCGCGCCCGCATCGAAAAGCTCGACTGGATGTCGCCGGAAACGAAGGCCGAGGCGCTGGCCAAGCTCGACACGATGCGCGTCAAGGTCGGCTACCCCGATAAATGGCGCACCTACGAGAACGTCACCATCGGCGATTCGTACGTCGCCTCCGTCCTCAGCGCGAATATCGCCGAATACAAGCGCGATCTCGCCCGCATCGACGAACCGGTCGACCGCGACGAGTGGGGCATGCTGCCGCAAGAGGTGAACGCCTACTACTCGCCGACGAACAACGAGATCGTCTTCCCGGCCGCCATCCTGCAACCTCCCTTCTTCGATTACCAGGCCGATCCGGCCTACAACTACGGCGGCATCGGCGGCACGATCGGGCACGAGATCACGCATGCCTTCGACCAGAGCGGCTCGAAGTTCGACGCCCAGGGGAACCTGGTGGACTGGTGGACGCCGGAAGACACCAAGCGGTTCAAGGCGCTGACGGACGAGGTCGTGGCCCAGTACAACCAGGTCGAGGTGCTGCCTGGGGTCTCTGTCGATGGTGAGCTGACCATCGGCGAAAACATCGCCGACATGGGCGGGATGCAGATCGCCTACGACGCCATGCAGGCGGCATTGGCCGAAAATGGCGATCCCGGCCCCATCGAGGGACTCACCCAGGATCAGCGCTTCTTCATCTCCCACGCCTACCGCTGGGCCGAGAAGGCGCGGCCGGAGTTTCTGGCCACGCTCGTGGCGACCGATCCCCACGCCCCGGCCGCGGTGCGCGCCGTCGAGCCGGCCCGCAATACCGACGCCTTTTACAAGGCCTTCGGCATCGAGCCGGGCGACCCGATGTACCTGCCGCCCGAGGAGCGCATCGTCATTTGGTAGGATGACGGAGGGTCATAGGGTCATGGGGTCATGGGGTGATAGGTGGTACGACGAGAGTTCCACGGGCTGTGTCCCGTCGCTCTTTCTATCACCCCATCACCCTCCGTCACCCGTCACCCATCACCCATCACCCTCCGTCACCCGTCACCCATCACCCATCACCCCGCGGACGGAGCGGCGATCGGCACGATGGTGGCACGTGCCAATGTATGCGCGGCGAGGGCGCCGTAAAGGAGCGCCGGCGTGGCGTCCTTGGGCACCTCGCTTTTCTCGATATCGACCGCGCTGACAACGATGAAATAGCGGTGCGGCGGATCGCTAGCTGGCGGCGCCGCGCCAACGTATTGCGCCAGCCGGGCGTCGTTCGGGATTTGGAACGCGCCCCGCGGGAGGGCGGCGTCGCCCACTGCCCCAGCGCCGGCGGAGAGCTCGGTGACGCTGGCCGGAATATCGGCCACCGCCCAGTGCCAGAAGCCGCTCGGTGTCGGCGCGTCGGGATCGAACATCGTCACGAAGAAGCTCTTCGTGCCATCCGGGAAGCCGCTCCAGGCCAACCGCGGCGAGCGGTCCTCGCCGCCAGCGCCGAAGATGCCGCTCATCTGGGCCACGGGAAGTTGTTCGCCGTCCTTTACATCCGTGCTGGTCATGGTAAACGACGGCAGCGGGGCCAGCCGGGCGTAGGGGTCCCATGTGCTGGCCTCCCGCATGGCGGCGGGCGTTGCCTGGGCGGCGGCAGCGCGCATGAGGAATGGCATCTCTGGGGCGCCGAGGGCCAGGGCGAGCGATGCGCCGATTGCCCCGCGTCGATTGATTCGCATCGTTATTCCTTTCGCATTGGGCGCCGCGGGGCCACAAATCGCCCCGCGGAGTGGTTGTTGCATCTTTCGGTGCAAAGTCACGATGGCCCCTTTCTGTACGCCGCTCTACACAAACGGCTCGCCCCAGTGCTCGCGGTGGGCGATCTCGGCCAGCGGCTTGCGCTTCTTCTGCCCCTGGCCAACGCGCTGCGCCGGGTAGCCGAAAGGCAATATCGCCACCACGTCCAGATCGGCTGGGATGCCCAGGAGGCCGTTGATCTGATCCATCCCGCTGAAGCCGACCCAGTTGCCGCCTACCCCCTCGTCCCACGCCGCCAGCAGCATGTTCTGGATCGCCCGGCTGGTGTCCGAGAGGGCGAAGGGGGTCTTGTCGACCGCGACCACAACCGCCAGGTTCGCCCCGGCGAGGTACGGGCCGGTCGGCGCCGCCGCCGCGAGACGTTTCAGCATCGCCCGGTCCCGTACCACCACGAAGTGCCACGGCTGCGCGTTCATGGCGCTCCCCGACAAGCGCCCCGCCTCCAGGATGCGCCCCAGCACGGCATCCGGCACCGGCCGATCCTCGTACTGACGAACCGCCAGAAGTGTGCGGATGGCCTCGAATACGTTCATCTGCCTGCCCCCCTCTGCCTGACTCACGGCGCGCCGCATTGACGCGCCATGCCCTCCACGATACACAAGATCGTATGGAGCTACCGAGCCCGCGAGGTCGAATGCGAAACCGCGATCGGCGATGATTCTCCAGGCATGGGCAAGGCCCGGACCGAAAAGGCCGCGTATCGCCTTTCTCATCTGCAGAAATGAGCGAACAGCGAATCAGGACGTGACATGAACGTTCATCTGGAGTATGGCCGCGACGGCCTCGATGTCGAGATTCCCTCGTCACGGGTGCGGGTCGTCGAGCCGGCATTTGTCCCCGGCCTGGCCGACGAAGCGGCCGCCTTTCGTCAAGCGGTGCGGGCCCCCATCGAGAGTGCGCCGCTGCGCGAGCGCATCAAGGCGCACGAGCGGGTGGCGGTCGTCATCCCGGACATCACCCGGCCCCTGCCGACCGATCGTCTCCTCCCCTGGCTCTTCGCCGAGCTGTCGCACCTGCCGGCAGAGAACATCGTCATCATCAATGGCACGGGGTCGCATCGCGTCAATACGCCGGACGAGCTGCGCGCCATGGTGGGGGCCGATGTGCTGGCCCGCTACCGGGTTGTCAACCACGACGCCCACGACCCCTCCACGCTGGCCCCCGCCGGCCAAACCAGCGATGGGCTCCCGGTATCGATGGCGCGTGATTATGTCGAGGCTGACCGCCGCATCGTCCTTGGCTTCATCGAACCGCACTTCATGGCCGGCTTCTCCGGCGGCTACAAGGGAATCTTCCCCGCCGTCGCCGACATCGCCGCCATCATGCATTACCACCGCGCCGCCGCCATCGGGCACCCCAGGAGCACCTGGGGCGTCCTCGACGGCAACCCCACCCAGGAGCAGATCCGCTGGAACGGCGCGCTGCTGCCGGTCGATTTTCTGGTGAACGTGACGATCAACCGCAATCGCGAGATCACCCGCTACTTTTGCGGCGATGTCCTGGCGGCGCACGCCGCGGGCTGCGCCTTCGCCAAAGAGACGGCCATGGTAGCGTGCGAGCAGCCCTTCCCGATCGCGGTCACCACCAACGCCGGCTACCCGCTCGATCAGAACCTTTATCAGGCAGTGAAGGGGATGCACGCGGCGATGCAGGTGACCGAGCAGGACGGATTCATCCTGACCGCCGCCCGCTGCAACGACGGCTTTCCCGAGCACGGCAACTTCCGCCAGCTCCTCTTCGACTACCCCACCCCACGGGCGATGCTCGATGCCATCACCACCCCCGGCTTCTCGGTCTACGATCAGTGGGAGGCGCAGTTGCTGGCCATCATCGCCCTGCGCGCCAGGGTCGGGCTGAAGAGTGAGCTGGAGGCAATCGACGTCGAGCGCGCCCACCTCGAGCCAGTCGCCGACGTGGAACGCCGTATCGCCCAGGAGCTGGAGGCCCGCGGCGATGTGCCAATCGTGGTCTTACCCGAGGGCCCCATGACCATTCCATATCTCGCCTGACGACCGATCACCCGCCGCGCACGCCATGGAGCACCAGCGCCACGACGAAGCGCTGCCACTCCTCCGCAAATGCGGGATCAGCCGGGTCAAAGCCGAACCCGCGGGTGAACGTTTCGGCGTGGGCCAGGGGAAACCAGCAGAGCGCCAGCAGCGCCAGCAGAATCTGGCCGGGCGATCCCCCGCGAAACGCCGGCTCCGCGAAGTACGCGCCCAGGCTCGCCAACCCGGACTGCACGGCGGCCGTTTCGTCCACGACCTCCCGCATGACGCGGCCGCCGCTGGCGGCCTCCCGCTCGATCAGGAGGACGAAGCTCGGCCGAGCGCTGAGGAACTCGATGAAGCTGTCGACCAGCGCCGCCACGACCTGCTCCGGACCGCCGCCAGCCGCGACGGCGCGCCAATGCGCCGCCAGCAGCAGGGTCGCCTCCGCCGTCAGCACCCGCGCCAGCACCGCCCGGTAGAGCTGCTCCTTGGCCCCGAAGAAGTAGCGGGGCGTGCCGCGGGAGAGGCCCGCCAGCCGCCCGATCTCCTCCAGGCTGGCGGCATCGTAGCCCTGCTCGGCGAAGAGCCGCTCGGCGGCGTCGAGGATCGCCTCACGGCTGCGCGCCGCGTCCCGGCTCTTGCCTGGCTGCCGCTCTTTCCTCACGCTCCCTCCCTCTGCTATCCGTCTCCCTCAGGAAGGCGTCGATCGCCGCCGCCAGCAGCAGGGGCTGGTCCTCCGGGATCAAGGCATACGCGTCCGGAATCTCCCGCACCCGCGCATCCGGGAACAACTCCGCCAGCCGCTCGGCGTCCGGCAGTGGGAAGAGCCGATCCTCGGGCGCCCAGGCCAGCAGCACCGGCTTCCCGAACGCCGCCAGCCGCTCGGACAGGCCAAGCAGCTCCCCGGGTGAGATGGCCCGCAGGATCTTGCCCAGATCGCGGCGGATCGCGGCGTCGCCAGTAAATGAGCCAAAATAGCCATCGACGACATCCCGGCCGATCGGTCGCTTGGTCGCCCAGCCAAGCGTGATCGGCAGCCGCTGCAAGGCCCGGATCGGCATCACCTTGCTCATCAGCCAGACGAAGCCGGGCAGATGCGCCCCCCACTGCACGTAGCGCAGCGGCATCGGCAGGAAGTTGTCGAACGCATCGCAGTTGGTCAGCACCAGGCGACCGACGCGCTCCGGGTGCGCGGCGACGACGAACTGGCAGAGCGCTCCCCCGGTGTCGTTCCCCACCAGGGTCACGTCATGCAGATCGAGCGCGGCCAGGAACTCGTCGACGAGGCGCGCCAGGATGGGGAAGGTCAGCGTGGCGTCAGTGCGCAGCGGCAGGGTGTGCGCCCCTAGCGGCCAGTCGGGCACGATGCAGCGGTAGTGCTCGGCGAGGGGCGGCACGACGTTGCGCCACAGGGCGCCATTGGTGAGCAGGCCATGCACAAAGACGATCGGCTCGCCCCTTCCCATCTCCCGGTACCGGATCGGACCGAGCGAGAGTTGTACATCGGTGAACGGCGCGGTTCCCGCTTCCGCCAATGGCGCGGATCCCGCTTCAATCGTCATGGTGGCCATCGTGCTCTCCTCTCCTTCGCTTTTCAAGATACTTGCTTGTTGCACAGCAAGTAAAGCGGAAAGAGCTTGAGCGTCAAAGTCCGGGGTGCTGGGCGTCGGTGGCGGAGGGGACGGAGTCGCCCCTGCCGCGAGGGGATAAATCCCCCCGCTGGGCCAACGAAAGCCCCCTAAACGGGGCTAAGAACGGCGTTACGGAGGACCGCGGCGCCGTTGCAGAGTCAGAGGGCCATCGCCCTGAATAGCCGAGGCGACCAGGCTGGAGGGGAGAGTCTTCGGCTTAGCGTCAAGGCAATGATGCCTTGCTGCCCGTACATCGCTTCCGAAACCAGGCTCCAGCCAACTCCTTCGTCGTGTTCAGCCCCGTTCAGGGGGCTTTCGTGGAACGAGCGGGACGGCTTTCAGCCTTCCGCGTCAAGCCAGCGGCTTTTCCTGCCGCCAACCGCGTCTCACCCAGGGCATCTCTGTCGTGACACCCCATCGAGGCACGAAAACCCCGGTGCAAACGGGGTGCGTCATGGGCCGCGGAACGGCGCCGGGCTCTTGGGCAGGGTCTCCCACTGCGTTGCGTCGTGGCCCATCAGCAGGAGGGCCCCGCTCTCCTCCGCCAGCGCCACCAGTTTGTCGCGCGATTGCCGCGCCGCGTCCGGGTCGGGGTAGGTGCTGGGGAACGACGTCATGGCGAGCTGCTCGGCGACGCTGATGGCGTCGATGGCGAGCAGCACTGGGCCGTCAGCGGTTTCGACGAAGACCGACTGATGCCCGAAGGTGTGGCCGGGGGAGGCGATCAGACGCAGCCCCGGCTCGATCTCGAAATCGCCATCGACCGGGACGTAGTCGATGCCGGGGATGTCCCACAGCGCCGTGTCGAAGCGGGGATCGTCCCGCGCCGCGGCGAGGTGCTCACGCTGCACATACGACGTAATCCCCGATCCGGCGAAGAGCTCATGCCGGCCGCAGTGATCGAAGTCGAAATGGGTGGAGATCAGCAGATCGATGTCGCCCGGGGCCAAACGCAGCTCGGCCAGACGCGCCAACAGGTCATCCTCGGGCCTTGTGTCGTTGAGCAGCCCCCACCAGGGCGACGCCGTCTCCTGCCCGATCAGCGCCGCCGGATTGCCGGTGTCGACCAGCACATTCCGCCCGGTCGCCGTGCGGATCAGGTAGCCCGGCACCTGATTGAAATGCGTTTCGCCGCTGACCTCGTCACGGTTCCCAAGCTGTCCCAGGTTCAGGAGATAAAGCTCGTGCACTGCCATCGATCCCCCTTGGCTTCATTGCTGGTGGGATGATAGGTGACGGGTGACGGGTGACGGCTATGAGCTATCAGCTATCAGCTATCAGCTATCAGCTATCAGCTATCAGCTATCAGCTATCAGCTTACGACTCCCGACTCACGACTTC
>JBBRVX010000146.1:0-14345 GCA_038246475.1 Thermomicrobiales bacterium
CGGTCAACCTCGCGGATGGGCTGGATGGCCTCGCCGGGGGGACCTCGGCGATCGCCTTCGTGGCCTACGGGATCATCGCCTATATCCAGGGGCAGGTCGGCGTCGTCACCTTCTGCTTCACGATGACCGGCGCGCTGATGGGGTTCCTCTGGTTCAACGCCCCACCGGCTCAGGTCTTCATGGGGGACACGGGCTCGCTGGCCATCGGCGCATCGCTGGCCGTGGCCGCGTTCATGACTGGGCAGTGGCTGCTGCTGCCGGTGGTGGGCGCCGTCTTCGTGGCCGAGGCCGCTTCGGTGATGTTGCAGGTCGGCTATTTCAAATACACCAAACGCCGCTACGGCGAAGGGCGGCGGCTCTTCAAGATGGCGCCCCTCCATCACCACTTCGAGATGCTTGGCTGGTCGGAGACCCAGGTCACCATGCGGTTCTGGATGCTCGCCATGATGGCCGGCCTGATCGGTGTGGCCATGGCCCTGGTCGAGCTCTAGTGAACGGGGAGTCGTCTCGCGATGTGATGGACTGGTCCCTGCGCGGGAAGCGCGTCACCCTGGTTGGCCTCGGCACGCGGCGCGGTGGTCTCGGCGTCGCGCGGTATCTCGCCGCGCAAGGCGCCATCGTCACCGTCACCGATCAGCGGCCTCCGGCGGCGCTTGCCGAACCGATAACAGAGCTGGAGGCCGTGCCGATTCGTTACGTGCTGGGCGGGCACGATGAGCGCGATTTCACCCCAGCAGGCGCCGACATGATCGTGCGCAACCCCGCGGTGCCCCGCCGCGCGCCACTCCTGCAGCTGGCGCGGTCGCATGGCATCCCGATTGAAATGGAGATGAGCCTCTTCTTCCGGGCCTGTCCCGCGCCAATTGTGGGGATCACTGGCACGAAGGGGAAAACGACGGTTTCGATGCTGGCCGGGGAGCTGATCCGCGCCGCGCTGCCAAATGCGTTGGTCGCCGGGAATATGGGCGTTTCGGCGCTCGATCTCTTGCCGCGCCTCACGCCAGCGGCGCCGATCGTCATTGAGATATCCTCGTGGCAACTTGAGGCCTTGATCGAGCACGAGTTAGCCCCGCGCATCGCCGTGCTCACGCTGGTCGCGGAAGATCACCTCAACACCTACGACGACTTCGCGGAGTACGCGGCAACGAAGCGCGGCATAACTTCGCATCAGCAGTCTGGCGATTGGCTCGTCGTCAATCGCGACGATTCCGAATCGTGGCGAGCAGCAAGGGAGACCGTCGCGACGGTCGTTCCCTTTGGCCTGGGCGATCGTGGCCACGACGGCGCGTGGCGCACACCAGAGGGGCTCCTCTGGCGATGGCGTGGCGCCGAGACACGCTGGCCATTGCCAGCCGCTCCCGCTCTGGCCGGTCGCCACGGCGTCCGCAACGCCCTCGCCGCGCTGGCCGCGGCGATGGTGGCCGGGGGGACGGCGGAGGGCGTCGCGTTGGGGCTCGAAAGCTTCCAAGGCGTCAGGGACCGCATGGAGCGGGTCGCCGAAATCAGGGGCGTGACGTTCATCAACGACACAACGGCCACTGCCCCCGTTGCCGCCGTTGCCGCCCTGGAATCGGCCGCAACCCGGCACGGCGCCATTCACCTCCTGGCGGGCGGGGCGGACAAAGCGTTGGACCCCACGCCGCTAGCCGAGGCAGTCGCGGCTCACCGCGCAACCGTCTATCTCCTCGACGGCAGCGCCACCCTGGAGTTGGAGCAGCGGCTTCGCGACCGGGGTGTCACGTCCCATGGCCCATTCACGAGCATGAGCGACGCCCTCTTCGCGGCCTGGCGACAGGCGGTTCCTGGCGACACGATCCTCCTTTCGCCCGGCTGCGCGTCGTTCGGGCTGTTTCGCGACGAGTTCGATCGCGGGGACCAGTTTCGCCAGTCCGTCACGCACCTGATCGCTGAGCTCGAAGGCGAGGCCGCCAATGGCTGAGCACCACTCCGTTTCCGCGAACTTGCCTCCTCCCCCCGCCAAGATCCACTTTGTTGGCATCGGCGGCATCGGCATGAGCGGTCTCGCGCGCATTCTGAACGCCTGGGGTTATCGCGTGTCGGGGTCCGATGCTGCCGCCTCGCCACTTCTGGACGAGCTCGCGCGTGAAGGCATCGCCGTTTCCATCGGGCACGTCGCGATTGAAGAAGCAGCTGCCGCCGACCTCGTGGTGGCGACCGCGGCTGTGCGCGCCGAGAACCCCGAAATCGTCGCCGCCTTGGCGGCCGGGCGACCGTTGCTCAAGCGCGCTCAGCTTCTCGGTGCTCTGGCCGACGCGCGGCGGGGCGTCGCCGTGGCTGGCAGCCATGGCAAGTCGACGACCAGCGGCATGCTGGTGACCGCGCTGCGGCTCCTTGGCGCCGATCCCAGCTTCGCCATCGGCGCCCTGCTCGGCGGGGTTGGCGGCGGCACGAACGCCGCGCCCGGTTCAGGCGCCGAAATGGTGGTCGAAGCTGACGAGTACGATCGCTCGTTTCTGCATCTCCATCCCCATGTCGCCATCATCACCAATATCGACTACGACCACCCCGACATCTTTCCCGACCTCGCATCGTATGACGCCGCGTTCAACGGCTTTATCCGCGGCATCCGCCCCGAAGGAACGTTGGTGATCAATGCTGACGATCCCGGATGCATACGGCTGATGGAGCAACCGATTTGGTCGCCGCCATGCACGGTGCTCACATTTGGCGAATCGCCCACGGCGGATTGGCGCCTGGAACAAACAGACGCGGGATGGCGAGTCACTGGCAAAGACGATGTCGCGGTTCCCCTCATGCCGGGTGTTCCCGGACGACATAATGCGTTGAATGCTACGGCCGCGCTGGCCGCTCTGGTCTCGCTTGGCTTCGACGCCGCCTCCGCCGCCGCGGCCCTGGAAGGCTTCGCCGGCGTTGGCCGGCGCTTCGAGCGCAAAGGGGAGGAGAAGGGCGTCCTTGTCGTCGACGATTACGCGCATCATCCCCGCGAAATCGCCGTCAACTTGCTTGCCGCGAAGGAGCGCTTTCCAGAGCGCCGTCTCTGGGCAGTCTTCCAGCCGCACACCTTTTCTCGGCTGAAGGCGCTGCTGGCCGACTTCGCGGGGGCGTTCGCGGTCGCGGACAGGATCATGATCCTCGATGTCTACGCCGCCCGCGAGACGGATGACCTGGGCATCTCCGCCACCGATCTGGTCGCGCTTCTGCCAAAGGAAACGCTCACCGCCCGCGATCCTCGCGATGCCGCCCAACGCCTGGCCGAGCTGGTCGCCCCCGGCGACCTCGTTCTCACCCTTGGCGCCGGGAGCGTCACTGACGTAGGCCCGGATTTGCTCGCACGGTTGCGCGCGGTCGCGCCGGCCGAACCCCAACCACGGCGGGCGCCGCGGCCGCGTTCCGAGGAGGAAGCGATCGAGACCATCGCCGTCCTCGGCCGGCCCGATCTGAAGGTGCTGGCCAATGCGCCGATGCGCCTCAGCACGACCTGGCGCATCGGCGGACCAGCGGACTTTCTGGTCCGCGCGGCAATTCCAGACGATGTGGTAGCGTCGATTGCCTGGGGTAGCGAACGGAACCTACCCATCACCGTCCTCGGCGGTGGCAGCAATCTTCTGGTCGGAGATCGAGGTATCCGGGGGCTGGTGGTGTTGGCGCGCACTCCCGGCGAGCGCGCGGCCGGCCTGGTCGACGTCGAGGACCTGGGCGATGCCGTCCGCCTGCGCGTCGCTGCCCAGGCTCCCTTGTCGTGGACAGGCCGCTTCGCCGCCGAGCGGGGCTGGTCGGGGATGGACTGGGGTGTCGGGCTTCCCGGCTCGATCGGCGGCGCGACCGTGAACAACGCCGGGGCCCATGGAACCGAGATGAAGGACCACCTCGAACGTGTCGTCATTCTGAACGAGGATGGAGTAATCGAGGAACACCCGGCGGCATGGTTGGAGGCGGCCTATCGCCACACGATCATCAAAGCCGCGCCGCGGCCAAGGCCCTGGACGGTGCTGGCGGCAATTCTGCTCTTACCGAAGGGCGATCCCGTGGAGCTGGTCCGCCTGGCCGATGAACATGCCCTGTTCCGCAAGCAGACCCAACCGACCGGCGCCTGCGCGGGCTCGACCTTCGCGAATCCAGCCGGTGATTTCGCCGGGCGTCTGCTCGAGGAAAGCGGCTTGAAGGGCTACGCCAATGGCGGCGCCCAATTCTCGCCGAAGCATGCCAACTGGATTGTCAATCACGGCTCGGCGACCGCCGCCGACGTCCGCGCGCTGATCGCCACGGCTCAGGAGCGGGTGCGGCAACGCTTCGGAGTAGAGTTGCAGCGCGAAGTCGAATACCTTGGCGAGGAATGACCAGCGGAAGGATCGGATCATGCGGGAACGGCGGGGCGGCAAGGTGCGAGTGGCGGTTCTCTTCGGGGGACAATCCAGCGAGCACGACGTTTCACTCCGTTCGGCCGAAACCGTCATGTCCGCCCTCGACCCCGAGCGGTATGAGGTCGTCCCGGTCGGCATCACCCGCGAAGGCCGGTGGCTGACTGGGGGCGATGCCTTCGCCGCGCTGACCGCAACGTCGCCCCTGTTCGCCCTGGGGGATAGATTCGCGCCCGCCTCCGGAGCGGAGAACGCCGCCCGGAGTGATGTCCCGGCGCTCTTCTCCGGCGGCGTCGATGTCGTCTTTCCGGTGCTGCACGGCCCCATGGGCGAGGATGGCACGGTCCAGGGGTTGCTGGAAATGACCGGAGCGCCCTATGTCGGGGCCGGGGTGCTCGGTTCGGCGCTAGGCATGGACAAGGCCATGGCGAAGACCGTCCTGGCCCAGGAAGGCTTGCCGCAGGCGCCATGGCGCCTGGTGTCGCGCAAGGAGTGGGAGCGCGATCCCGACGCGATTTCGGAGTGGGTGGGGGAGATCCTTGGTTTCCCCTGTTTCATCAAGCCGGCGAACATGGGCTCCAGCGTTGGTGTGGTGAAAGCGCATGATCCCAGCGAATTTCCGGAGGCTATGCGTGAAGCCAGCCGCCACGATCGGCGCATCCTGATCGAGCAGGCGGTCAACGCCCGCGAGCTGGAGATTGCCGTGCTCGGCAATGATGAGCCGATCGCCTCCGTCGTCGGCGAAGTCATCCCGTCCAACGAGTTCTACGACTACAACGCCAAGTACGTTGATGATTCGTCCCAACTGCTGGCCCCGGCTCCCATCGACCGGGCCACGATGGCTGAAATTCAGGAACTGGCCATTGCCGCCTTTCGCGCGCTCGACCTGGCCGGCATGGCGCGGGTGGACTTCTTCATGGATCGCGAAACCGACCAGATTTTCATCAACGAGGTCAACACGATTCCCGGCTTCACGGCGATCAGCATGTATCCCCGGCTGTGGCAGGCAAGCGGCATGCCGTTGCCGGAACTGGTCGATCGCTTGATCGGATTAGCACTGGAGCGTTCGCTGGAGCGTCGCCGCCCGCTCTAGAGAAATTGTCGAGGTGATCCCGTTTGCAAAGATCACCGCGAACCCAGTGTTATACTCCGCCGGGGTGTTGCTCTGCGGCGTGAACCGGACTCGCGTGTGAATCGTTCCGTCCTGCCGGGTTGGAATACCGACTCAGGCTGGCGGGCAGTTTCCCGAAACGCGCGTCCAAAGCGTTCCACCGCGCACGTTGCCTCCCCCGCGGTGACGAGCAGCACAGCCAGTTCCTGTGCGTGCGGATTGGGGCGAACCGGCGCCCTGCTGGCGCCAGCGGAAGTATTCGCCTTCCGGGATGGGGGAAGTAGCATGCAGTCCCACAACCAGGGGCCCGTACGCGGCCAGCGGCGGCCGCCACCAGCTGAGGGTCAGCGCACGATCGTAGCGCGGAGCAATTCCGATATTCCTCCTGGAGATCTCGATATCCCTACGGCTTCAACCCAACCCCCTGCCGATCCATCAGCAGCGCCAGGCCCCCCACGGCCCTCTGCTGGAGCGTCCAGCGCCCGCGAATCCTGGGACGATGTCATCAGAGAGACGTTTGCCAAAATCAAGGTGGTGGGCATCGGCGGAGCTGGCGGCAACGCCGTCAACCGCATGATCGACTCCGGTGTCGACGGCATCGAGTTCGTGTCGGTCAATACCGATGCGCAGGCGTTGATGGGCAGTAAGGCTCCTGTCTACGTCCGCATTGGCGACAAACTCACCAAGGGCCTCGGCGCGGGTGGGCGGCCGGAAATCGGCGAGCGCGCCGCCGAGGAGAGCGCGGATACCATCGGCGAGATGGTGCGCGGCGCGGACATGGTCTTTATCACCGCCGGCATGGGCGGCGGCACCGGCACCGGCGCCGCTCCGGTCATCGCCAAACACGCCCGCGCGGCCGGCGCGCTTACGGTCGGCGTCGTGACCAAGCCCTTCGACTTTGAAGGCACTCGCCGCCGCCGTGCGGCAGAAGAGGGGATCGCCCGCCTGCGCGAGACGGTCGATGCCCTGATCGTCATCCCCAACCAGCGCCTGCTCGACATGGTCGATGCCAAGACATCCATCGAAGAAGCCTTTGGCCTCGCCGATGACGTGCTGCGCCAGGGTATTGGCGGCATCTCCGATTTGATCACCAAGCCAGGCGTCATCAACCTTGACTTCGCTGACGTCAAGACGGTCATGAAGGAAGCCGGCTCCGCGCTCATGGCCATTGGGCATGGCGCCGGGGAAACCCGCTGCATCGATGCCGCGCGGCAGGCCATCGAGAGCCCCTTGCTGGAAATGAATATCCAGGGCGCCACGGGAGTCCTGTACAACATCACCGGCGGCACCAATCTCACCCTGCTGGAGACCAGCGAGGCGGCAGAGGTGATCCGGGCCGCGGTGGATGAGGAAGCCGAGATCATCTACGGTACGTCGATCGATTCGTCGTTGGGCGATGGGGTGCGCATCACCCTGATTGCTACCGGTTTCGATCAGAACGGCGATTTCTTCGATTCCATGGCCCGTGGCGCCGTGCGGGAGCCGCGTCAGATGCGCGAGCCAGATCGGGGCTATCGGCCTCCTTCGCCTCCGCCGATCTCCGCGCCCATTCGCACCACACCCCAGGGAACATCGCCTGCCACGCCCTATCCCGAAGATGACTGGGTCGCGGAATCGTCGATCATCAAGTTCCTGCGCGAGCGATAGAGACGATCTTGGCTGGCGGTGGCCGGCAGAGCCGGAGTTGAACCGTGCGCTGTCCATTCTGCCGTGCCCCTGATTCGCGGGTCATCGATAGCCGCGAACTGAGCGGCGGCGACAGCATTCGCCGCCGCCGCGAGTGCGCCGCCTGTGGACGCCGCTTTACGACCTATGAGCGGGTCGAAGGCGTCAGCCTCGTCATCGTCAAGAAGGACGGGCGGCGCCAGGAATTCGATCCCGCGAAGCTGCGTCAGAAACTGCGCGTGGCTCTGACCAAGCGCCCCGTCGGCGAAGATGAGATCAGCGCGCTGCTCTCGCGGGTCGAATCGAATCTGATGGCCCTCGGCGCCGCCGAGGTTCCCTCCAGCGCCATCGGGGAGGCCGTCCTGGGCGAACTCAAGGCGCTGGACGAAGTCGCCTACATTCGTTTTGCCTCTGTCTATCGCCAGTTTCAGGACATCGAGGATTTGCGGCGCGAAGTCGAGGAGCTTCGCGCCCCGCCTGGGGATGACGACTAGATCGGGTTACGTCCCCTGGAGTGCCGCGGCGATGGCGCCGAAGCGCAACGACCCATCGCCCGCGAGGAGGGTGTGAACTCCGTTAAGCGCGGGATTGGTCTCTGGAAAATCGGCACGGAAGTGCGCGCCCCGGCTCTCTTCGCGGAACATGGCCGCATCGACTACGGCCCGCGCGGCATCGACCAGATTACGCAGCTCCCAGAATTCCCGTCGGACGTTCGCGTCCGTGGGTGCAACACCGCCGGCGGGGGAGTTCCCCAACGCAGCGGCGATGGCATCAATTTCTCTCCGAGCAGACCTGAGGCCCGCGGCATTCCGCACGACGCCCACGTTACGGCTCATCGTTCGTTGCAGATTGCCACGCAACGTTGAGATCGTCTTGGCATCAAGCAACGCCGGGGGAATAACCGGCGGGTTCACCGGCGATGCCGCCGCGAGCTCTTCAACCCCCGGCCAGTCGCGCGTCAGCTTTGCGGCGCCGGCGGCGCCGAAAACCAGCCCCTCCAGCAGCGAGTTGGAGGCCAGACGATTTGCGCCATGGATGCCGACGGCCGCGACCTCCCCGAACGCCAGCAGCCCAGGAATACTCGTGGTTCCTTCCGGGGTCGCGGCAATGCCGCCGATGAAATAGTGAGAAGCCGGGGCAACCGGGATCAGATCGGTGGCGAGATCGAGGCCGCGCGTCGCCAGTTCACGCGTAATGGTGGGAAATCGAGCGCGCATCTCCTCGGGATCGAGATGTCTCAGATCGAGATCCACGAAATCGCGGCCATCGCTCATCATTTGATTGTGGATGGCCCGAGCGACCACGTCGCGCGGGGCGAGCTCGGCCAGCGGATGCATCGCCACCATGAATCGATCTCCGGCCGCGTCCCGTAAGTACGCGCCCTCGCCGCGCACCGCCTCCGACACCAGGAATGGCGCCGCCCCTGGCATCGCCAGCACGGTCGGGTGGAACTGCACGAACTCGGTATCGGCGATGGTCGCGCCCGCGCGCAGGGCCATGGCGAGGCCATCGGCCGTGGCGCCCGCGGGATTCGATGTGGTGGCCCAAAGGTGTCCCGCGCCGCCAGCCGCGAGGACGGTTACCGGCGCTTCGAGGAAGGTGCACGGCCCGTCCGGCGCGAGCTGCGCCATCACGCCGCGACAGCGCCCATCCGCCATCACGAGATCAATCGCGAAGGCGCCCGGATAGAGCGTGACATTACGATCCTCGCGCACACGCGCCACCATTGCTCGTTCGATCTCGGCGCCGGTCGCGTCGCCACCCGCGTGCAGCACCCGCCTCCGCGAGTGGGCGGCTTCGCGGCCCAGCAGCATCTCCCCGTCTGGCCCCGCGTCGAAGTGCGCGCCAAGGGCGGTCAACCAGCGCACCGCGTCAGGCGCCCCCTCAACGAGTGTGTCGACCGCCTCCGGATCAGACAGATTCGCGCCTGCCGTCAGGGTGTCGCTGGCATGAAGCGCCGGGCTATCGTCCGCGCCGACGGCGGCGGAAAGCCCTCCCTGGGCGTAGCGCGTATTGCTCTCGCCCAATATCCCTTTGGTGAGCAATGCCACGCGTCGCTCGGGGGGGAGGGCAAGGGTGAAGGCCAGGCCGGCAACGCCCGCGCCGATCACCACCACGTCGAAGTGGAGGCGCGACATGACGTTGAAGGCGTTCAAGGATTCCGTATGCACAATCGTGGAATCATGTGTATCGATCGTCGTCTCAATCATGGCTGGAAGCCTACCGCAGCGTGAGCCGTCGCGCGTTCGCTTCCGCACATCCGGAGATAGGTTCGGCGACAATCCCTCTACTGCTGGCACGGGTGCCGAAGGGAGCGAACCGATGCGTGAACGAACCCTGGTTGTGGATGCCCACCATCACTTCTGGACACCATCTCGGCATGACTATTACTGGATGACAGGAGCCGAGCTCGATCCGATTCGGAAACCGTTCACCCCGGCCGAATTGAGGCCCGTGCTGGCGGTGGCTGGCGTCGATTACACCGTTCTTGTGCAGACCGTGCCCAGCCTCGCGGAGACACGAGAATTCATGCAGATCGCGGCCTCTACGCGATTCGTGGCGGGTGTGGTCGGCTGGGTCGATCTCACCGACGCGGCTGTCGGAGAGACGCTGGCGGAACTAAAGGCGCAACCTGATGGCGAGACACTCGTCGGCATCCGGCACCAGGTGCATGACGAGAAGGACGCGGAGTGGCTGCTCCGTCCAGACGTGCAGCGCGGCCTCGCCGCGGTTCAGGATGCTGGGCTGGCGTACGATCTGCTCGTCCGCCCCCGCGAGTTGCCCGCGGCCCTGGCCACGGCCCGTGCCCTTCCCAACCTGCGTTTCGTCCTCGACCATATCGCCAAGCCGCCGATCGCCGCGGGCAAGGTCGAGGCGTGGGCGGCGCTGATGGAGCCGTTCCGCGGACTCACCAACGTCTCCTGCAAGCTCTCCGGCATGATTACCGAAGCGGCCTGGACGGATTGGACGCCCGATGATTTGCGCCCCTTCGTCGCAACGACCGTCGACATCTTCGGCGCCGGCCGGGTCATGTTCGGCTCCGACTGGCCGGTTTGTCTCCTGGCCGGGGAATACGGCGTCGTGAAGTCGGCGCTGGAAGAAGCGTTGCCCCCTCTGAGCAGAGATGAATGGGGAAGGGTCTTCGGCGGAACCGCAATTGACGTCTACGGCCTGAAGGTCACCTGACACGTCTCCTCTTGGGTTCGCCTCGGCACCCTCCCCGGGGAACTGTATATGTCAAGAAAAGTGTAGACTACGAGATAGCAGGCTACGGTCGATAAGCGACGTCTGCAGCCCCAGGAGAAGAAGGAGCCACGAACATGGTAGAGCTGACGGTGAGCGAGGTCGCCGCGCGCTTGAAGGTGACTCCTCTCACGGTGCGGCGGTGGCTGCAAGCCGGTGCGCTGAATGGCATCGAGCAGGATGACCGCGATCGTTGCCGGATCAGCGAGTCCGATCTCGCCTCGTTCATCGACGCGCGCAATCGCGGCGGAGTCAACGAACGAACCGAGCGACGAACCCTCGTCACGTAAGGAAAACGTTCCCGCACTGCCATGAGCAATAGAAGCGAACCGTGGCAATTGCCCTCCGCGGGAACGACATGCGCCTGCACAAGCTCCGCGGGCAATCGACAAAACATGAATTGAGAGCGATGCTTTTGGCGTGAGCATGGGAATGACGCCGTCTCCACCCCGGCGTCAGTCCCATCTCACATTACGCACTGCCGGCGCCAACGTCTGTCCCGAAGCACAGCACACAATGCAATGCATCTATTGTACGAGTTATGCGACAATGAATAGATGACGAATGTGGCTGCGGGATTGCTGCGTTTCATGCGGGATAGATCGTAGCCATTTCCTGTGATAATGTATTCGAGATTGATCGGTAATCGGTAGCCCGAGTCATAAGGACCGCCTGAACGCAAAACCGCCTTTGCAGGAGCGCGGCTCAGGCTTGAACCGCACCATCGGTGGCCTCAGAAGGCTCTTTCTCTGCGTCACAGCCGGCCACAACGTGCCATTGCGGTCCAGTTTCGGGAATTCAGCATGGTGGGCGGATGGATCGAATCATGGACGACGAGGAACGGGAAGCATGGGACCGAGTCGTTGGTGATCTCTCGTTGACTGATGGACTCCGGGAGCACATCGAAGAGATGGCAGAGCGGAATGATCTTTCGCCCCGTGACTATGTCATGACGGTGCTCTGGCAGGACATCGAGGCGTCGCGAGAGCTGGTGTTCTGAGTGCAGCCCAGCTCGTGATGCGAAGCACCTCTTTGCAGGATCGTCAGCCCGGTTGGCATTGATGCGTAACAGCCGCGCCCCGCGTGGCGTACCTCTGGAGCCGCGGCTCCACCTAAATCACCTCCAGGTCGTTCAAGCCAGGCATCTCCGGAAACGGCGCGTGCGGCTCCGCCTGATACCACAGGGCGGTGCTGGCGATATCGTCTTGCAACGGGAGATAGCGCCGCTTACCTTCCAGAGTTGAGCGCCATCCCAGCGCCTGGATCGTTACTCGTAGCTCCCGCGAGAAGCGAATGGGGTCCATGATGTGCCAGCGGTACATGCCAAAGCGTTGTTGGCCGCGGTAGAGCCCATCGGGCCGGATCACCTGCGGCAGCCCCAGGAACGGGGTGGAATAGCTGCCGTACTGCCCAGGCGGGTGCTCGAAGTTCCACGCGCCGCCGAAGTAGTCCTCCGTGCCCGTGCCGCAGATGGTCGGCCACTCGGCATCGCCGTCGAGATAGAACTTGATCTCGCCTTCCCCCCACCAACCATTGTTGTTCACGCCCCAGGCGATGTACGTCCCCACGTAGTGGCCTTTGCCTTGCACACCGTCGAGAAGCGTATGGACTTCCATGTACGGTAAGGGGTTGCTGCGCCGCCACTGGGCATGCAGATAGGCACGATCGTCAGAAATGTCGGTCAGGGCATAGGTGATCTGGTAATAGAGCGATGGGACGGGATCTGGGCTGAGATTTTCCACCGTCACCCGCGCCCGCCGCCGGAACGGCATTTCCCAGTAGCAGTTGAAGCCGCCGGCCGGGTTGACCGCGACTGGCAACGAGGAGACATTGCAGCGCTCGCCCCAGCCGTTGCAGAAAAAGTCGCCCAACGGCGTCTGGATCGACGGCATCGGCTCGTCATCCCAATAGATCCGCCAAACGAGACTTCGCCAGTAAATCGGGTGCACGGTCAGCCAGATGTGCTGAATCGCGCCAGGCCCCTCGATATCGGCGAGCGTGGCCGTGGCGCCGCCAGCGATCTCGATGAACGGTGAAACCTTCCAGCCCTGACCCAGTTCCCGCGCGGTGGCGGCGGCGGTCCCCGTGGTCGCCATGCCGCCCGCGCCCGGTTCGCCGGTCGGATTCTCCGGGCTGATCGATCGCGTGCGCGCGTCCGACAAGCGCGCCAGGGCGCCGAGCCCCATCCCCAGTCCGTCGAATGCCGACATCTGCCTCATGCCTCCTTGTGGCGGTAATGGCTACTGACGCGTTGACAGCGTCTCAAAGCGGCCAGAAGATTGCAAACGCCCGCGGACCATGCTCATTGGAGGCAATCCGTGCGGGCGTGAACGATGCGACAATGATCCCCGCTACGAAGCGGATCATGGAGGAGGATCGACGATGACCTCGAACCGACACCCGCGGGACGAAGCACCGCCACGGCACGGCGTCGTTGCCAACACGCGCCCGAAGGCGGAGTGGAGCCGGCGCTCGCTGATCAAAGCCGGCGCGGGCATCGCTGGCGGGATGGGCCTGTTCGGAGCGAGCGCCCTCCCGCTTATCAGTCCACGCTCGGCCGCGGCCCAGGGCGACACGCTGAAGTTCTGGCAGTTTTATGCACCGGGCGGGCAGGTCGCCACCCAGACGAAGTGGTTTGAAGATTGCATTGCCGGCTGGAACGCCGCGAACGACAAGCAGGTCGAACTGGTCTACGTGCCGAATACCGACTACATGGACGGCACCAAGCTGCCGACCGCGTTTGCGTCGGGTGAAGGACCGGACCTCTTCATTATCAGCCCGGGCGACTTCCTCCGCTATTACAACGGCGGTGTCCTGCAAGACCTGACGCCATTCATGGAGCCGGAGGCGATCGACGATTTCTTTCCCGACGTCCTCGCCACGCGTATGGTCGACGACATGGTCTTCGGCCTGCCGATGGAAGTCGAGCCAATGGCGATGTACTACGGCCGCCAGGCGTGGGACGAGGCCGGACTAACCGATAGTGACATCCCCACCACCTGGGAGCAATTGCTCGAGGTCGGCCAGCGCCTCACGACCGATCAGCGCTTTGGCGTCCTGTTCGATACGAATCCCGGGTATTACCAGAACTTCACCTGGTATCCGTTCATGTGGCAAGGCGGGGCCGAAATTCAGAACCCGGGCAGCACTACCAGCGGCATGCGCGATCCCGGCGCCGTGGCGGCGCTCAAGTTCTGGCAAGATGCCGTCAACTCGGGCGTCTCCCCGCGCACCGTGCTCGGCGGCGGCGGCTGGGATGTCGTGCCAAATCTCTCCACTGGTTATTGCGCCATCCAGAACGTCGGCATCTGGGCCATCTCGGCGCTCGCGGAGAACGCGCCCGACTTCGAGTACGGCATCTTCAAGCTGCCGATTCCGGAGGGAGGAACGTATAGCACCGACCTCGGCGGCTGGGCCTTCGTGGCCAATTCCCAGGGCCAGGATCCGGAGACGGCGGCGCAGTTCATCGTCTGGGCGCTCGGCTCCATGAGTGAAGATTCGATTCAGCGCGGCGTCGACTGGTGCACCAAGGCCAAGAGCGACATGGCGCCCCGCCAGTCGGTTCAGGATCTGGCCGAAGAAGGCGGGTTCAGCTCCGGGCCGTTGGCGCAGTTCGCGCAAGAGATTCTGCCCGGCGGGCGAGCTGAGCCGCGCGTGACCCCGGAGATCTACAAATCGATCTCCGATGCGGTTCAGGCGGCCATGCTCAATGGCGTCGATCCCGAGCAGGCGGCCGAGCAGGCGGCCACGGAGATCGAAGCCTATCTGGCCACCTACACCGGCGCGCCGAATCTATGAGTCTGGCGTCGGCCGGTGCCCCGGCCGGCCAATAGGCGGGGCGCCCCGAGACAGCCGCGACCCCCCGCCCAAAGGCCGGGGGCCGCCGGACATCCGGCCCCCCCCCCCCCCCCATATGCCAAAAACAAAGACGCATTGGCCCCGGCGCAAAGAAAGTTTTTGCGGGCGCAGCGGGGGGGGGGGTAATA
>JBBRVX010000147.1:0-14251 GCA_038246475.1 Thermomicrobiales bacterium
ACTCCGAGCTGGCCGACCGGCGAGTCCAGATCGAAAAAGTCCTCCAGCACGAGGAAGAGAGCTTCGGCAGGACGCTCAGCGCCGGGATGTCGCGCTTTCAGGCGCTTGTCGAAGATCTGGCCGAGGAAGCAGCGGAGCAGGGAGAAACCGTGGCTCGGGTGCTTCCTGGCCGCGAAGTCTTCAAGCTGTACGACACCTACGGCTTCCCGTTCGATCTCACGGTTGAGCTGGCGCGTGAACAGGGCCTCGAAGTCGACCAGATGGGATTCGAGGAGGCGCTGTCCGCGCAGCGCGCGACGAGCCGAGGCGGCGCCTCTGACGCCTTTCGGGACCGAGCGCGTTCGCGCGCGGAGGTTTACGTCTCACTGGCCCTGGGCTCCACGGAGTTCCTTGGCTACTCCGAAACCGGAGGCGACGCATGCATCCTGGGGCTGGTGGGGCCGGACGGACCGATCGATGAGGCGGAAGCCGGAGACACTGTCGAGATCGTGCTCGACCGGACCCCGTTCTACGGCGAGTCGGGCGGTCAACTGGGGGATACTGGCTCGATACGGACCGATACCGGGTTGGTCGATATCGATGACACGTTCAAGCCAACGCCGGACGTGTATGTCCACCGCGGCACGGTCGCCGAGGGATTCGTCAGGGCCGGCGAGATAGCCCGGGCCGAGATCGATGCGGCACGTCGCCAGGCGATCCGGCGGAATCACACGGCGACTCACCTGCTGCATCGCGCCCTCCGCCTGACGCTTGGCGAGGAGACCCGGCAGGCCGGGTCCCTGGTCGCCCCCGATCGCCTCCGGTTCGACTTCACCGCCATCAATCCCGCGACACCGGCTCAGCTGGCTGGCGTCGCCGAACTGGTCAATCAGCAGATCGCGCAGAACGTTGCCGTCGTGACGGATGTCAAAGCGTACAAGGACGCCATCGAAACCGGGGCCATGGCGCTCTTCGGCGAGAAGTATGGCGAGACGGTGCGGGTGGTCCAGATTCCCGGGTTTTCCCAAGAGCTTTGTGGAGGCACGCACGTCTCGGCCACGGGAGAGATCGGACCCTTTCTGATCGTGGCGGAAGGAAGCGTCGCGGCTGGGGTGCGCCGGATCGAGGCGTTGACCGGCGATGCGGCCATCGAGCGGATGCTCACGCAGCAGCGTCTGCTGGAGGAGAGTGGGCGGGCGTTGCGGGCGACCTGGTCGGACGTGCCGGCCCAGATCGAGGCGCAGCAGGAACGAATCCGGGGTCTGGAACGGGAGATCGAACGACTGCGCGGTCAACTGTCGACGGTGCGTGCGGGAGATTTGCTGGACCGCGCAATCGATGTCGAGGGTATCCGCGTGCTTGCCTCGCGGGCTGATGTCGATGGCAAGGGCGCAATGCGGCAAATGGGCGACAACCTCCGCGACCGGATCGGGTCGGGCGTCATCGTGCTCGGCGCCGTATTTGAAGGGCGGCCAAGCCTGTTGGCCATGGTCAGTCCGGATCTCGTTGGCCGCGGCATCAAGGCAGGCGATATCGTGCGCGAGGCCGCGGCCATTGTCGATGGGCGAGGCGGCGGCCGGCCTGAACTGGCGGAGGCGGGTGGCGCCGACCCGGAGAAGCTGGACGAGGCGCTCGCCGCCGTGGCCGGGATCATTCGTCGTGGCGCGTCGGCGTAATGTGGTTATGACCACTCTAACAATGCCTGTTGGTCGCTGGGATCCATTTGCCAGCGTTGCCCCGATTCCACCAGCGGTGCGGAGCGCTGCGCTATGGCGATGACCGAACGGAATCCTTCGGTCGTCGTGACCTCGGATGAAACGCTGCGCGATGTTGTCGAGCGGGTGCGTGGGGCGGCCAGCGGCGGCCGCACCGTGCAGCTCGTGGTGCCGATCGATAGCTCGCTCCTGCTGACCGCGAATGAGTTTCGCGCGCTGAAGGCCGCCATCGACGACGACCGGCTTTCGGTAGTGATGCGGACGTCCGATCCCCTCCGACTTCAGCTTGGGGAACGTCTGGGCCTTCGCACCGAGCCAGTACGCCGGCAGCGGCCCCAGCCATCGCTTTTGCCTCCGCCACCTCCTCTTCTGGCGCCCACCCCGGAACCTCCCCCCGTTCCCAACTCCGACGCGGTCGCGGAGCGCCCGTTCATTTCTGAGTCCCTTCCGCATGTTGATCCTGCCTCGCGTTGGCCCCTCCAGGGCGAACCAGCGCGTTCAGACGACGCGTCACCTGACGCCGAATCGGATGAGCTGGCCGACACAGTAAGCAAGCCAGCGCTCGATAATCCGCCACGACGTTGGCTGCCTGTCGCCGCGCTGCTCGTGATCCTGGTCGTCGGCACGTATCTGGTGATGCAGTTCGTCATCCCCAGGGCCGTCGTGAGGATCGTCCCGAAAGTGGCTCCGGTTGAGGCGTCATTGCTCTTTGACCTGACTGCTGACGGCCAGCCTCAGGATGGGCAGGCGGCGTTCGCCTTGGCGTCCCAAACGCGCGAACTCGAGGTGACCTGGGAAGGTGAGGCTCCTGTCACCGGTGTCCGCAAAGAGCCTGATGGCGTGGCGGCTGGCTCAATTGAATTGCGGAACGCTTCCCCTGAGCCTCTCACCGTCGAAGCGGAAACCGTCGTGACCAGCGAAGATGGCGCTGAGTTTGCCTTCGTCGATGCCGTGACCGTACCAGCACTGGATCCTGCTTCCGGCGAGCCGGGAGCGGCGACCGGGAACATCCGAGCCGTCAATCCGGGATCATCCGGGAACGTGGCCTATGGGGAAGTGGGTGGCCGCCTGCCAAACGGCGTTTACTACAGCAATCGGATGGAGCCCACATCCGGAGGAACAGACAAAGAATTTCCAGTCGTGGCGCAAGAGGATCTGGACGCGCTGACCGCGTCCGCGGTCGATGCCGCTGATGCATTGGCCGCCGACGCCATCGCCGCGGGTGAGAACGCTGGCGATGAGGTGCTCCTGACAACACACATCGCGGATCAACAGCTCGCGTTCGATCATAGGCTGGGCGAGGATGCGGAGACCCTGTCGTTGCGCTCCACGATGACCATCGAAGCGACAACATATGACAAAACGGAGGTCAATTCCAGGATCGAATCGCTCCTGACAGAGCGGCTGGCAAGCGAAGCGCCAGATGGCTTCCTCGTGCACCAGGACGGGATCGTTTTTGATCCGCCCATTGAGATGAGCCGCGAGGGCGATGCCGTGCGATTGCAAGTCGTGGCCAAAGCCGAGGCCCGAACCGAGTTGAACGAATCCGAGCGCCAGGCGCTGGTGGCGAGTCTGGCGGGGGCGACCCCGGAAGAGGCGGAACGAATTCTCGCTCAAGAGATCGACATCGACCAATTCACCATTGAATACTCGCCAGGCTGGCTTCCGGCGCGAATGCCGAATAATGCGAGCCGCATCGAGTTCAAGGTGGCGCAATGAAGGAGATCGGCCGCAGAGCGCTGGGACTCGACGTCGGTGAGCGACGCATCGGCGTCGCCATTGCCGACGAGCTCGGCATGATTGCGTCGCCATTGGCCATGATCGAACGCCGCCGTGGCGATCTGGCCGAAATCGGCGACCTTGCGAGATCACGCAATGTGGACAGGCTGGTCATCGGGCTGCCAACCGGCATGTCCGGCCGGGAAGGTCCACAAGCCGCGACGGTCCGCGCGTTCGCCACGGAGCTTATGGCCGTTGTCGATCCTGAGCTGCGCATCGAATTCTGGGATGAACGATTGACGACCGCGGTGGCAGAACGGGCGCTGCGAGACCAGGGTCGGAAACGGAACCGGCGCAAAGGGGAGGTCGACGCCATGGCGGCGGCCGTGATCTTGCAAGGGTATCTCGACGGGCATCGGGATCGATCATTGCCGAGGTAAATTCCGAATGGCGGCAAGGCAAGGTAGTATGTGTCTCTCGACGGACTGGCCTCGACTGCCAGGGCTGGAGCGCAGACCCGTCGTCTTTGCGGCCGGGAGAGACGCTGGAGTGGCCGAATCGCGCATGAACTTCGGGTGCTGTCAGTTTCGTGAGGCGCGGAGCGGATGAAGAAGCTTGTCATCGCGGTTATTCAAAATGAAGTTGCGGACGCGGTCGTGGACGCGTTGCTGGAGGCGGACTTCAGAACAACCCGTCTGGCAAGCACCGGGGGCTTTCTGCGCCGGGGCAACACCACGTTGATGATCGGAGCGGATGAAGGACAGGTCGACTACGTGCTCGACCTGATTCGGCAGACGGCACGATCGGGGATGGCGCCGCCCGTTTCAGCGGAAGGCACGCCCCCGGCCGCCGCCACGGTTTTCGTACTTGACCTCGAAGAGTACCAACGGCTCTGACCAGCCGACCAGGGATTTCCGGAGCATGCTTCACCACCGCTGCGGCGGTAGGGGCGATGCCTGCGTCCTTGCAGCCCGCGGCATGGCAGACCGCGCCGATGCTCCAAAACGCTGTGACCACCTACTCATACGGATGACGGTTGATCGCTGCCGGAATCACGGTCGGCCGGAGCGTGATTCCACCTCTCAGTCGACCCAACCTGACAGGGCGAGGTACCCCCGAAACGCCGCCTCGCACACCACAATAAGCTTCTCTACCGGCCCGACCTGACAAGGGGAGGTAAGCAAGAAATGCTGGGTTGCACACGACCAAAAGCCCCTCTCCCGGCCCGACGGCAGACAGGGGGAGGTATGCCCGAAATGCCGCCCTGCACGCGACCGTGAGCCCCTCTCCCAGCGCACTGGGAGAGGGGTTGGGGTGAGGGCAAACGCCGGGATTTCACCATACCTACCCTCTCAGCCAGCCCGACGGGAGAGGCGGTTCAGGGTGAAGGCCGCGGCTGGGCGCGGAACGGTTTGCCCGGATTCCATCGCATTTGCCGTATGCCACCCTACACCGGCGGCCAATTGAGCATCCAGCCCCCATCCACCAGGTAGGTTCCGCCATTGCAATACGAGGCGTGGTCGGAACAGAGAAAGAGGACCATGCCCGCGACGTCTTGCGGCGTCCCGGCGCGGCGAACCGCAATCTGTGATTCCGCAAAGGCGAGATAGTCATCGTCGACGAGCGCGCGTTGGTTCAGCGGCGTGAGGATCATGCCCGGGGCGACGTCGTTGACGGTGATCCCGAGCGGCCCGAGCTCGAGAGCCATAGCGCGGGTCAGATTGCGCAGCGCTCCCTTCGAGACGCAGTAGGGCCCGCTGTCAGGGGTGTTGCAGGCCTCTTCGTGAACCGACGAGATATTGATGATGCGGCCTCCATTGCCGCGCGCGATCATGCGCCGCGCCGCCTGTTGACCGCAGAGAAATGGGCCGTCGAGATTCGAGCCAAGGACCTTATTCCAGTCTTCCCAGGTCGTCTCGTGCAGGGGGCTGCCGGGGGAGCCGTGACCGGCGTTCGCCACCAGGATGTCGATTGGACCCAGCTCGTCGTCAACGCGCCGGAACATGGCCTCGACGTCAGCCGGTTGGCCCACATCGGCCCGCACCGTCAGTGCGCGCCGGCCTGCAGCGCGCACCCGTTGCGCGGTCTCCTCTGCCCCGTCCGCATGGCTCCGGTAGTTGACAGCGACATCGGCGCCCGCGGCGGCAAGCGCCGCGGCGATGCCCTGTCCAATCCCGCTACTGGCGCCCGTGACCAGCGCGATCTTCTCGTCGAGACGGATCTCCATCCAGGTGCTCCTTCTCCCAAATCATCGCTGGTTTAGTCGGCGGCGGTCGGTCTCGCGATGATTTCGCCTGCTCTCACGTTGGCGCGCGCCCGGCGGGCTGAGGGATTCTGAATGAGGAGGGCAATCGCCGCCCCGGTCAGGCAGACCGCCGCGCCAATGGCAAACGTCTCGTGCAAGCTGAGGGCGAACGCGTTCCGGACCACGTCATAGATCCCGGGAAGAAGTGCCGAGCTTTCCGCCGGCACCGCGGCGGATATGGCTTCGACCCTCCCGCTGGCGATGAGACCCCCGACGGTTGCGCCGACATCGGGATCGAGGCCCTGAAGTCCGTCGAGGCGTTCCAGGGCGTGGATCCCGAGCCTGGCCTGCAGGATCGAGCCGAGCAAGGCGATGCCAAGCACCTGTCCGAGGTTGCGGGTAGTGTTGAGGATTCCAGAGGCGCTGCCAGCGATGTGGGGAGGGACCTTTTGCATCGCGGCGGCGGTCATCGGCGCGAACGTCATGCCCATCCCGAGCCCGGTCACCATCAGCGGCAGTACGAGCGACCACTGCGTCGTCGTGGGCGAGATCTGAAGAATGAGCAACAGAATGCCCAATGCCATCAGCGACAGGCCGCTGACGAGGATCCATTTCGCCCCCAGGCGGTCGGTCAGACGTCCGGCCAGCGGCGCGGCAATCATCAGCACCAGTCCGTTGGGCAGCATGGTCAAGCCAGCCTCGATCGGGCTCATGCCGAGCGCGCCCTGCAAGAAGATCGTCATGGGAAAGAAAATGCCAAGCATGCCAAACGACGTGGCCAGCCCCAGAACGTTGGCGACCGAGAAGTTGCGAATCTTGAAGAGCTGGACCTTCATCATCGGATCGGGTACGCGAGCTTCCCACCAGACGAAGGCCGAAAGGAGAATCACGCTGGCTAGAATACAGCCAAGAATGAGGGGGCTTGTCCACCCCATCGCGTTGCCCTCGATGGCGGCGTAGACGAGGGCGAAAATGCCGGTTGCCGACAGGATGAGCCCGCCCCAGTCGACGCGCCCCAGCGCCTGGGGATCGATCGATTCCGGGACAATGGCCAGGGTAGCGAGAATAGCGATGATGCCGACCGGAATGTTGATGAGAAAGACCCACTGCCAGGGGTAGTTGGTGACCAACGCTCCGCCGACGATCGGGCCCAGCACGGCGCCGAGCGCAACGACGCTCCCCCACGCCCCCATCGCGGCGCCACGTTTGTTAGGGGGAAACGCGACGGTGATCAAGGTGAGGGTTTGCGGCATCATCATGGCCCCCCCCACGCCCTGAATAACGCGCGCGCCAATGAGGGCCACCGCCGGAGGAATGCCGGTCACTTGCGCGATCAGGGTCGAAACGGCGCAAAGCGCTGACGCAACCGTGAAGATGCCCATGCCAATGATGAAAAGCTTCTTGCGGCCAAAGACATCTCCCAATCTGCCGAAGGAGAGAATCAACACGGCGTAGGCCATGATGTAGCTATCGAGAATCCATTGAATTTCGGAGAGGTCAGCGCCAAGCGCGATCTTGATCTTTTGCTGGGCCACATTCACGATTGTGGTGTCGAGCAGAAGCATGAACACCGCGGCACAGAGAACCAGCAGGATCAGCCATGGATTGCGCGCTGCTTCAGGATTATGCTCCCGCGTGGGCGAGGCAGGGGTCTCAGTCATCGGTTCCTCTTTCGATTTCACGTTCTCCAGCCAATACTGGCTCGCCCTCCCTCAAGGCTGGCTGCGCGGCGTTCACACCTGAATCTCCGCAATGCGCGCCGTTCGGTTCAGACCAGCCGGGCAGATCAAACCCCCTGAGTGTGTTGAGCGCGGCGACGAGCGCCTCGATGGAACGCACAAACATCGGGCGCTCCTCTGGCTCCAGCAGGCCGAGGGCATGGCATAACTGCGCGCGGCGAAGGTCGCTCAGATGCGCGGTGATCCGTTGCGCCGCGGGTGTGGCGACGATCAAAACGCGACGACGATCGGCGGGATCAACGCCGCGTTCAAGGTGTCCCGCCTCGACCAGGCGATCAACCAGCTCAGACGCCGCCGGCATCGAAGTTGCCAAGGCCGTAGCGATCTCGCCGACGGTCATTTGGCCCCGGACTCCCAGGTGCAGCAAGACCTTCACCTGGGTCGGCGTCAGATCATACCCATGACCCAGTTCGCTGATCGCGGCGAAGAGCGCGGGTCCCAACTGGGCCAGCAGTTTCAGCCCCGCTTCGATCAACGGTTCGGCCGCAGTTCGTGTTCCTAATAGTTCACTACCCGAATAGTTCATAACACGAATGATATGTCATTTGCGGCGCTGCGTCAAGTTCGGGTGCCCATTTCCTGATCCCACGACCTTCGCATACGCTCTGCAGCCACTTTCTCCTTCTGACGTGACAAGGGGGGTAGACAAGAATTTCCGCACTGCACACGACACCACGCCCTGCTCCCACTCCCCCCTGATTCAAACGCTCGCGGATGGCGGTCAGAGGTGCGGCGTGGACCCTGCACCCCAATCGCCCCCCTGAGCCTGCCCCCAGGGAGCCCGCTCAGAGTGCAGCCCTCCCTCCGCCACACCCCCCTTCCACTACCTAGATTTACCTAGATATGGCGCACTTTTACTCCGAAATCGTGTCTATAGAGATAGAGGGGTTTGCATGCAGCCTCTCTGGCGGCCGGTGGCTGGCGTGGAGCTCGAGCCCACGTCACACCCTTCCCGCCCGCGGGACCGACGGCAGGGACGCCTGCCGCCACCCACCGCCTCGCTCCCGCCTGACTCCGTCGCGGGACACAGATGCCTAGCGCCTGCTGCTCTGCGGCTGCGACTGGAGGGGCGACGCCCGCGTCCTTGCCGCCCGCGGCAACCCCCGCGGCGCCACGGCTCCAGACGCGAGGGACGGCGGCCGCCCGCGCTGGCCAGCGCGGCCGCTCATCGTCAGCCGCCTGACAGGAGGAGGTCAGCAAGCAATGCCGCTTGGCGCCCGACCATACGCCCCTCGCCCTGCGCACTGGGCCGGGCGCCCGCGTGCGGGTGGCGGTTGGGGTGAGGGGTGGTCGCGACGGGAGCCGACCATCACGTCCGTCACAGCCATCATCACCCCCGCGTCCTGCCCGCGTCCTGCCCGCGTCCATGTCCCTCGTCCGCGCCGCTCACCGTGCCTATCACCCTATGACCCTATCACCCGTTTCCCGTCCTCCGTCCTCCTTCCTCCGTCACCCGTCACCCGTCATCCGTCACCAAATGGTCCTCAAACGCCTATCATTCCGCAGGCAACTGACGCTCATGTGAAATTTACGTGATGGGCCGAACGAATGGCCGAACTCGCACCCGGCATTCAGCCTGAAGTTCCGCGCACCCCGCTGACTCCGCTTGTGGGACGGGACTCCGAGTGCGCGGCGGTCATTGCGCTGCTTGAGCGCGACGACGTGCGGCTGCTCACGCTCACGGGACCCGGAGGTGTCGGCAAGACGCGCCTGGCGCTGCAGGTGGCGGACGATATCCAGCCCCGCTTCGACCGCATCGCCTTTCTGCCGCTGGCGGCCGTGAGAGACCCGGTGTTGATCTTACCTGCCATCGCCCGGTCCATCGGCATTCCCGAAATTGCCGGTGAACCTTTGGACGAACGACTCGCGGCCATCCTGGGCCGGGAACGATGCTTGCTTGTCATCGACAACTTCGAGCAAATCGTGGACGCGGCCCCGCTGCTCGGAGATTTGCTCGCCTGTTCACCCGGGCTCTCCATGTTGATCACGAGCCGTTCGCTGCTACGACTCCAGGGCGAGCACGAGTTTCCGGTTTCGCCGTTGCACCTGCCGCAGGAGGCTTCACGTTCGGGGAAGGCGCTTTCGGGCGCCGAGGCGACCCGCTACGGCGCGATCTCGCTCTTTGCCCAGCGCGCCCGCGCCGCCGACCCACGTTTCACCCTGAGCGATAGCAACGCCGCGACGGTGGCCGCCATCTGCCAGCGGCTCGACGGACTGCCTCTGGCGATCGAGCTGGCGGCCGCGCGCATGCGCATGTTGTCCGCGCCCGCGCTCCTGGCGCTGCTCGACCGGCGGCTCACAATCTTGACCGGTGGCCCACGGGACCAACCGGAGCGATTGCGCACCATGCGGCGCTCGATCGCCTGGAGTTACGATCTGCTTTCCCCTGCCGAACAACGCCTATTCCGGCGCCTGAGCGTGTTCGAAGGCGGCTTCAGCCTGGACGACGCCGAGGCCGTGGCCCAGGCGGGTGACGCCGTTAGCGCGAGTGAACGCTCTCAATCACATGAGCACCCGGACCGAGACGTGATGATCCTATTCGAGGGTGTTGCCTCGCTTGCCGAGCAGAGCCTCGTGCGGCGCGGTGAATGGCCCGGCGAACTTGATGCACCGTCAGCGCGCTTCTCGATGCTGGAGACCATTCGGGAATTCGGGATCGAGCAGTTGCTCGCCAACGACGAGCTGAGCGAGGCGCGGATGCGGCACGCGCATCGTTTCCTAGAAGTCTCCGAGCACGCTGAGCCGCAGATGAGCGGGCCGGACGAACCGAATTTGCTCGACCTGCTGGATGTGGAGGTCGGCAATCTTCGCGGCGCGCTCGGCTGGTTCCTCGACAACGATGTGGAGCGTGCGATTCGCCTCGCCGCGGCGCTCTGGCTCTTCTGGTATCGCACCGGCCGCATCATGGAAGGGGAGCAGTGGCTCGAGCGCGCGTTGGCGCGCGAGGATGAGGCAACACTCGACGCCCGCGCCAAAGCCTGGCACGTCTGGGCCGTCCTGGCTGCCGGACGCGGAGATTGCGCCACCGCGACCAAGCGACTCGATCGCTCCTGGCCGCTCATCGCCGCGGGCACTGACCGGGTAGTCGAAGCGTTGGCGACTACCACTCTCGGCATCTGCACCCTATATGCGGGGCAGCCCGCGCAGGCCATTTCCTATCTCGAACGTGCGGACGAGCTCTACCGCCACGCGAACACCCCGATAGCCAAGAGCCTGGGCGTGTTTTCGGAGTTTCAACTTGGTATGGCGGAGTTCCAGCTCGGCTCCCACGACCGGGGCCTGCAGCGCTGCGAAGCCGTGATCGCGCGGTTGCGCGCCAACGGCGTACCGCGCATCCTGATGCCCGCGCTCTCCGTGCTGGCCACCATCTACTGGAATCTCGGCGACGTGGATCGGGCGGCGGCGACCTGGAAAGAGGCGCTATCCCTTGCCTGGGATACGGGGGAACGCTGGTTGGCGATCGATCCGCTCTACGGGCTCGCCGTGGTGGAGAGCGAACGCGGCAGAGTCCGTGCGGCGGTGCGGTTACTGGGAGCCGTCGATGCCTGCCGGGAAGCCTCAGGGATCTTTCCCCGGATTGCCCAGGTGATGACGGCAGAGATAGAAACGACCGCGGCGGCTTCATTATCTGCGGCGGCCATCCGATCCGAGCGGGCGGCGGGAGCCGCCATTCCGTTGGGAAGCGTCGTGGCGGGCATTCTTCGGGATTCAGCCGGGCCGGACGGTGGGGACGACGATGCCAGCGCATTGACCCCGCGCGAGCGAGAGGTGCTTCGCCTCCTCGCGGATGGCCGCAGCGATCCCGAGATCGCCGCGGCGCTCTTCGTCAGCCGGCGCACGGTCGCCTCCCACGTGGCGAACGTCTTCAGGAAGCTCAGCGTCCATTCCCGCGCCGCCGCCAGCGTCCGGGCGGTGCGGGACGGCATCGCCTGAGCCCCCTTCGGCGGCGCCCTGGTTGTGATCGGCCCATCAAAAGTCGGGTAAATGACGGATATGCACATTTAGAAGTGCGGCCCATGATGGAGACGCCATGGGCATCCGAACGAGGTCAGCCACCGACGTTCCTGCATGGTTCGGTCTGATGCCGACAACGGTTGATCACGGCCGGAATCCCGATCTACTGGCGCATGGCTCCCCCTCTCCCGGCCCGACCTCTGACAGGGGGACGTAACCGAAAAAACCGCGTCAGACGTGGCCTATGGTGCTTCCGCACACGACAATAAGCCCCTCTCCCAGCGCGCTGGGCCGGGCACCCTCTGGGTGGCGGTTGGGGTGAGGGTTGGTCGCGAAGGGAGAAGCGGTGGGGGCGGCTGGGCGCGGCTGGGCGCGGCACGGTTTGCCCGGATTCCGTACGAGTCAATCGACGATCCGCGCGAAATCACCGGGTCAAGCGCGGTCGCCGTCGCGGGCTGACGTGGGGTCGCATATCCAACCCCGCGTCATACACACATAACAACCCAGGCAACCGGCGGTTTTTTCGACGATATCAGGTAAATGACGGATAGGCAGATTGCCGGATGGCAATCAGTATCGATGGGACGTGTCCCGCGCGACCTTTGGGGCGGGATGCGGCTCCTCTGCTTACCTGGGGACGTGATACGCCAGAGCCGAAGCGTGGGGGTGATAGAGCGATGGATGCCCGGCGGTTCGATGACGTCGCACGACTGTTTGGAGTAACGAGCACCAGGCGCACCGCGTTTCGCCTCGCCGCGGCCACGCTGTTTGGTATCCACCATGGTGCGAGCGAACACCTCGCCGAGGCGCGACGATGCCGCCTGATTGGCGAGCCGTGCGGCAATAAGGCCAAGCAGCGTTGCTGCGCGGGAGCATCGTGCAACAAAGGCGCGGTGGGCGGCGGCATCTGCACCTGCGCCCCCAACCTCACCAACTGTCGCGGTTTCTGCGTCGATATCGCCAGCAACCCGAACGCCTGCGGCGCGAATTGCGACGTTTGCCCGGACGACACCGATTGTTGCAACGGATCGTGTTGCAAGGCGGGCCAGCGCTGCTGCGGCGGGACATGCACCGATCTCACCTCGGACAACCTCAACTGCGGCGGCTGTACACAGCAATGTCCGGAAAACCTGACCTGTTGCGCCTCACGCTGCCGGATTCTCAATACGGATGCGCACTGCGGCGCCTGCGGCTTCGCCTGCGATGCGAGGCGAACGTGTGTCGAGGGCCGCTGCGATTGCCGCCCAGGCTATCGCGATTGCGGCGACGGCGTCTGCCGCAACCTGAAGACCGATCGGCAGAACTGCGGCATGTGCGGCCGGGCCTGTGGAGGGAGTCAGACCTGCCGCGGTGGCCGTTGCTGGAAGTGATCGTTCGTAGACGTATTGGGCAAAGAGCTAGCTGATGTGTACGGGGTACGTGGAACCCTGGAACCCTCGCGACTTGCCGAGGTGACGAGCAGAAGAAACGGAGAAAGGGCGTGCTGAAGGCATCTCAGTGGTTTCGCTGGTTCGCGGCCGCGACGTCGCGCCGGGATGTGCTGCACGGCATCGCCGTGCTGGCGCCAGGGCTGGTCGGGCTTCTGGCGGAACCGGCAGAGGCGGGAAAAAAGCGACGCGCTCCGCAATTGAATGAATTTGGCTGCGTTGATGTTGGGAAAGGATGCCGCGGCAAGGACGAGCTCTGTTGCTCTGGCATCTGTCAGGGGAAGGCGCCGAAGCGGGGCAAGCGGGACAGATCGAAATGTGTTGCCCATAACACGGGAGGTTGTCTCCCTGGCCAAGAAACCGTAGCGACTCCGTGCGGGACGGGCGGATTTTGCGCTCGAACCACGGGGAATGCCGGCTTCTGCTTGATGCCTGCCACCGGAATCTGCACAAATTGCCGAAAGGATGCGGAGTGCGAAGCCGCACTTGGGCCTGGAGCAGCCTGCGTCCTCAACCCCCTCTCCTGCCTTGGCCAACCCGCCCTCTGTATAGCCACTGCCGCCTGACCTTGGCTCGACCATGCCGGGCCCGAGCGTGTGCACAGGCCAGAGTTTGCCCGCCGAGGTCTGAGAGCAATGGCGCGGTACCAAATGCGACGTGCGAGGCATGAGCGCATGCAGGCAAGCGTGTCCCGAGGAGGCGTTATGGCTTGTTCGCGATTCGACAGATTGACGCGTCTGCTCGCCAGCCGTCTCGCCAGGCGGACGATGGTGGCCGCGGCGCTCGGGTATCCGCTCCTGGCAGCGAACAGGCGGGGCGCGGTGGCTGGTCCTGGCTGCAAGAACCTCGGGAAGAAGTGCCTTAACGCTGTCGACTGCTGCTCCAACCTCTGCAAGGGAAAGAAGGGGAAGAAGCGCTGCCGAGCCCACGACACTGGCGGTTGCATGGAAGGCATCAACGTCTGCGGGCTTGGGATTGCGGGTTTGGCACTGGCCACGCCGTGCACCACGAGCAGCGGACAAACGGGCTTCTGCCTGGTGACCACCGGTAACGCACCCTATTGCGCGGCGCTCGGGTTCGGCTGCGACGCGTGCACGCGCGATCGGGATTGCCTGGCCACGGTTGGACCCGGCTCCGCATGCATCGTTTGCGTTGGGTGCCGGGGCGATCGCACGTGCGCCAAGTCGAGCTTTCCGTGAGGCGAAGTGGTGTCGAGATCGGCGTAACGCCGCCTGAGAGGTCGACGCCGAACCCGGAGGAGCTCCGTGGTGGAACGTCAGTTTGAGGCCATAAGCAGATATCTGACAGGGCCGACCTCGGCGCGGCGGTCCGTGGCGAAGCGGCTGGTCCGGCTTGTGGCCGGGGTGGTAGTGACGGGTACTGCCGGCATCGATCCGGAAAGCGTAGAGGCGAAACGGAAGCGGCGCTGCCGCCGTAACAAGCGCCGTTGCGGCAAGACGTGCAAGGACCTCC
>JBBRVX010000148.1:0-14125 GCA_038246475.1 Thermomicrobiales bacterium
CACGTTGAGCCGAAGGTAGACGAGCTGCTCCCACGACTCTGGCAAGAGTCGAAGCAGCCCATAGGCCTGAGAGTAGTACCCGGCGAGGGCCGCGTCGAGTGCCAGTTTTGCCGTGACAGCCGCACCAGACGCGAGGTTGAGCCGCACGCTCCACGACCAATACGCGTCGCTAGGTTCGTCCTCGCCCCAATCGTGCTCACGGCGCATCGTCAGATCGTAGAACGTAAGATAGCCGTACCAGTTCGCCACGGCCTCGGGCATCGCTTCGAGTGCCACCAAGGTGTATTTGGACTCCTGGATGTGAAGCGTGCGATATCCGGCGATCACTGCCGCCGGAACCGGTAGGACGTTCTTGCAGAACCTTGGACCATCGTGTTCAAGCTTCATGTTGCCTGATTCCTCAAGGACGCGTCAGTGATGACAATTCACTGAGTGCCGTCGAACTGTTGCAGATTGATGGGCGACCTCTGCACCAAAGGCCGATGCAGAGGCCAAGCCTGTGGTGTTACGCCACTCCTTCTAACCAGTCCGTCGTTGCGTCGGGGCCGCTGGCCGTGGTTGGGTAGAGTGCGCAGCCCTTCTGGTAGAACTGGCACCACGGGCAGAGCGCGTTGGAGGTTGGCAGCCAGTCCTGCTCCGCCATCGCGCCAGCCGCCAGACGTTTGATTCGCGCCCAGCTTGCGCGCACGTCGTCGCGGGTTAGCTCGTCGATCTGCACCACGCCCTGCGCCAGGAACGCCGTCGAGCTGAGAATGCGCTCGTGGTCCGGGAACGACGTGCGCACGACGATGCGCGCCGCCACGTTCTGCAGTTCGTCCACTTCGGCGCGGGCACCGGTCTTCCAGTCGCGGTGCTCTAGCGTGCCGTCGCGGTGCTCCAGCACCAGATCAACTCGGTGGCGCAGCAGGAACGACGGGCAGTCGGCGCAGCCTGGGTACCGGTACTCCAGCCAGCGCTCGACCTGGAGCACGCGGGCGTCGGCATCGATACTGCCGAGCGCTGTCTTGGCCCAGGTGACCACCCGATCGACGTCCGTAGCCCACTCGGCGCCGTCGCGGTAGGAGCCTCTCGACAGGGCGTTCTCGGCCCGCTCACGCAAGTTGACGGGGTAGCCTCCGGTTCGGCGGTAGACCTCGAAGACGCCGTGCAGGACCGCGTGTGCGGCGGTTCCGCAGGAGAAATCGCGGTTGAAGTCCTGGGGGGCCTTCTGCTTTTCGACGTATTTGCGGCGGAACTGGTGGGGGCAGCGCTCGAACGTGTCGAGCATCGTGGGCGTGAAAGTCGGATTCAGCACGACGAAGTCTCCTTCGATAAGGGACGCCGCTCTGCCGTGCCGTGGTAAACTACGTCCTGAACACGGCGGAGCTTGGTGGTTGCGTTCGTGTCATTGGACGGTCGACCTGTTCCAGAGGTCGGCCGTTCGCGTTTCTCATGGGGGATCGCGAATCTTGAGCATCGCGGCGCCCTCGCTTTTGCCCATCAATATGGAGGCAGCGGTTCGCCGACGCGTGTGATGTGATCTTTATGGAGCCGCCCAAGCTCCTCTTGTGGGGGGTCTGGATCATCACGCAATCGAGGGGCGAGAACCCACTCGCACCTCTCTTCCACGTTAGGGTTATCGTGAACTTCAACCCGCGCAGCCATATCGGCCCGCCGGATCTTCTCGACCAATGCGTCTAGTTCAGACTGGTACGTCGAAGAGCTTTTCTTGTTGAAATAGCGGACACGAATCCCCACTAGGGCCAACAACCACGTTTCGACCAAATCTTTGCCGTCCTCGGTGAGGTTTGCGTCCCTGATCCAGTCGCGAAGCACATCGAACGCCTGGTCATATTGCAGCAACCTCTTTTCGTTCAACAGCAAGAAGAATGGAGAATTGAGGGGCTTCCTCGGAAAATATCTCAATCCCTGGCGTATTTTCCTGCTCCGTTCCGCAAGCGAAATCACCGGCTCGACGAAGGGCGTCAGCAGTTGTTGAGCCGTTGAAACAGGCAAACCAAGATCGAGAATAAGTAGCTTCAAGAACTTCAGCCGCTCTACGTCATATTCGGTAAAGCGCTGGGATCCTTTGCCAAGCTCAGGGGTGAAGATACCCGCCTCTTGCCAGCTTCGAAGCTGTTTCGGGGTGATACCAACAGCCTGACGCACCTCGTCACGAGGAACCGTGAATCGCAATGCCTTCGGCTGCTCGCGTTCGCTAACCGAGATTCCGATCGTATCCCACATCTTGGTCCCTCACTTTTCCAAAACAGCGCCCTCGCGAAGCCGTCTATTAGACAATATCAAATCGAGAAACAGTGACTTTGCGCCTTGAATGGGCGCAGCGGAATTCCAGAGTGCACCGATTGACTGCCTCAGATGGGTAAAAGAGCGGCATCCGCAGCCCTACAACGGCATGGAATTCACTCTGGAGTCGGCATGTTTACGAGGTTGGAGACGAATGCTGAATTCACAGCGCTCACGGAAGGCTATCTTCGCGCTCAAAAAGGCGAGAAGCGGGTTTGCTTCGCCGCAATGCCTTGTCAAGTAACCATTAGTGCGTCACCGACAGACCGCTCGGCGTCGTCATCGACAATGAACAAGACCGCATCTGACCGCCGGTGTCCGAGACCGCAAGATCCGAATTGACCGACAACGCCATTCCCGTCGGCCCCTCCTCTGCTTCGACCAGGTGAACGCCTAGGAACCTCCGCGTGCGGTCGCGCAGGCGGCGATCCAGGGGGCTGGCGGAGGCGAGGTCGAGCTGACGTCGGGGATCGCAAGGGATCAACATCTAAAGGTCTGATGAGCCGCCGGCGACTGTGCCGATGCTGTTAGGTTAGGGGTTCCTGATCCCAAGGAAGAGCGAGGGGCCAAAACTTCTTTATGATTTTGCCCCGGATTCGTGCAATGTCAACCGGCCCGATGGACCGCGAATCGGCGGCGTTCGACCGGTTGTCTCCCATGACGAACACCTCGTTGTCATCGAGGACGATGTCGCAGGTGCCCCTCGAGCTACAGTGCGTGATCTGTTGTATGTAGGGTTCGGAAATGGGTTCGCCGTCGATCTTGACCTTGCCGGCTTCGATGGTCAGGTGCTCGCCGGGCAGGCCGACAACCCGCTTCACGCTCTGGCCCTGTGCGCCCGAATCCGCGTAGACGACCACGTCTCCACGGGACGGTTGGGTCGTGGTGTACGCGTGCTGAGCAACAGTCCAGAGGCTGCCATCGGCCAGGGTCGGCCCCATGCCCGAGCCGATGACCCTAATGCTCCGGTGCCGGTCGTCCACTCTCCCGAAAATGATCGATCCCGCCGCTGCCAAGATGAGAACCCCGGCAACCAATCCGGACGGAAACCGCGGTTGCATGTTGCCAACCGCCTGTGAACTTGGTTCTGAAGGCGGCTTATGCGGCCCAAGGATGGTCCACACCGCCCCGGGCACCTCGATGCCGCCCCTTCCGTTCAGTTTCACCCAGTAGATGAACCAGCCTAAGCCGCCAAGAATGACTGCCGCCCCCAGGTAGTTCCCATACCCGAAGGTGCCTCCTGATTGAACCCATGCCCCGACCTGGGCCACGGCAAGGATGCAAAGGGCGAGGAGCACGGGAATGCGTCGGGCGGGAGATGTCTTGGGCTCCTCGACGCGGGCCGTTTCCGGTAACGATGCTGGCACGAGACTTCCGGCCAAGGGCTCCCCGCAACGTCCGCAGAACGCGTTGCCCGGAGACACGGTGTTACTGCAGGAGGGGCACACATGACTTGCGAGCGAGAAACCGCAAGAACTGCAGAATCGCGTTCCCTGGGCGACGGTGGCTCCACAACCGGGGCATGAAACTGATTTACCCTCGCGGGCGACCTGTCCCCCAATAACATGGCGAGAGTCTGTGCCTCGGACTTGCCTAAGGTTTATTATGCTCAGTCCCGCAAGGACGAACGACGTGATACCCCACGTCTGGAGGTCGGGGAAGTTGCCGGCGTTTCCGATCCCGACCAAGCCCGCGACGCCGAACAGCACGATTGAGAGCCAGGGTGTACCGAACACGAATGCCACGGCGAAGAGCCAAAGCACTACCATCCCGAGGCCCGCAGTCGCCGCGCGGCTCGAGGCTGTGTCGTCGCCGATGCTCGACAGGCTGTAAACTAAGAAGGTCTGGACGAACATCACGGCACCCAAGCCGAATCCGAGGATCAGGATCGTGATGCGCACCGCCGTCTCCTATCAGCCACCTCAAGAAGAGCCCAATTATCACAAGTGCAACCCGTTCCTACAAAGTTCGTGATCGGTACGACTTCAGTCAGCCAGCCGCCATCGCCACCAGTTCATCGCCCGTCCACGTCAGCTCGACCACCGGGGCAACCTATACACCCGTTTCTGGACGGTTACTGCGCCGTCGTCGACTGGCCGGGAGCGTATTTCTGGCGAGCGCTCGTGGTGCCGCACCCCGAGGCGAAGGTGATTCTCACCGTGCGCGACCCGGCCCGCTGGCACGAAAGCTGCCTGGCCACGATCTACCGATTGCCGGCCACCATCGAACGCTACCTCCCCTACGGCGTACGCTAACCATGTTGGCGGCGATCGTTCCTCCCCCGCGGCATAGACTCCGGGTGACGAACGGCGCGATCTGGGAGGGCGCCTTCGCTGGGCGTTTCACCGACCGCCGGTATGCGTTGGACGTCTTCGCGCGGCATCAGGAGGACGTGCGAGCAATGATCCCGCGCGAGCAGCTCCTCGTCCTCGACATCCGGGAGGGATGGCTGCCGCTCTGCTCCTTCCTGGGCGTGGCGCCCCCTGAAGGCGAGCCCTTTCCTCACGTCAACAACGCACTATCCTTCCGGCGCCGCCTGCGCAACGCGGTTGCGAAAGGCGCGCTCCGGGTGGCCGGAATCGTGGGTATGGGAGCAATAGGAGTGCGCATGGTGAAGTCGATTGGTGGTCGCTGCCGGGAGACGTTTCGGCCATGATCGGGGCCAAGCCCGCGCCCGGCATTCCTTCCCCGACGCTCGCTGTGATTGGCGCTGGCTTGGGCCGCACCGGCACCCTCTCCCTGCATGCCGCGCTGGAGCGGCTGGGCTTCGCCCCCTGCGAGCACATGACGAACTGCTTTGCCCACCCGGAGCGATTCGCCCTCTGGCTCGAGGCGGCGCGGCGCAAGCGAGCTGGCGAGCCGATCGATTGGCGGCCCCTCTTCGCCGGCTACCAGGCGACGGTCGACTGGCCGGGAGCCTACTTCTGGCGCGAGCTGATCGCGGCCCACCCCGAGGCCAAGGTGATTCTCACCGTGCGCGACCCCGAGCGCTGGTACGAGAGTGCCCGGGAGACGATCTACGCGGCCTCCCAGGCCCGCACCGCGTCGATACCGCCGCGGATGCTCGCTGGTCTGCTGGGGTGGTTGCGGCCCGACGCTGCCCGCGGGTTCCGCACGGTCCAGGAGACGGTCTGGGACGGCACGCTGAACGGAAAATTCGAGGACCGCGCCGCCGCTATCCGCATCTTCGAGGAGCACACCCGCGAGGTGGAAGCGACGGTCGCTCCGGAACGTCTCCTGGTGTTTGATGTCAAGCAGGGCTGGGAGCCGCTCTGTGCCTTCCTGGGAGTGCCCGTTCCGCACGGGGAACCCTTCCCGCACGTCAACGACGCCGCCGATTTTGCCCGCCGCCAGCGGGACCAGTATCAGGCGATTGTCCGGGCCTTCCTCCCCGCGCTCGGCGCCGCGGCTGCCGGTGCGGCAGTAGCGGTAGGGCTCGACCTCAGCCTGCGGCGCGGGAAGCGCTCAGCGCCCGATTGAGGTCGCCGAGCGACTGCCGTTGCCGCCCCTGCTCGTCGAAGTTCGCCGGATCGAGCCAGGTCTCGAAGTTGGCGCGAATCGCCGGCCATTCTTCATCGAGGATCGAAAACCAGGCCGTGTCGCGGTTGTGCCGCTTCACGATCAGGTGCTGGTAGAAGATCCCCTCGTGCATGAACCCGAGGCGCACCGCCGCCGACCGGGAGGGCGCGTTCGCGGCGTTGCACTTCCACTCCATACGCCGGTAGCCGAGGTCGTCCATGCAATGGGAGAGGAGCAGGAAGAGCGCTTCGGTCGCCGCTGGCGTCTGCTGCAGGTCGGGACCGAGCCAGATGTGCCCGATCTCGATCGCACCATTCATGGCATCAATGCGCATGAGCGACGCCACCCCCTCGGCGCGCCCGCTGCCGTACGGCCGGATCGCAAAGAAGCGAGGGTCTTCGCTTGCTTCCTGGCTGGCTAGGTGCGCGCGCATCTCCTTTTCCGTGAGAAACGGCCCGTACGGGAGGTAGTCCCAGATGCGCGTCTTCCGCACGTCGCCACTTCCGGCCAGAAAGAGATCGGCGCCATGGAGCTCAACGTCAAGCGGCTCCACCCGGGCATAGCGCCCCTCGATCGCCTCGCGCTCCGGCAGCGGCCGGGGCTCGGCGTCTTCGACCGGGGCGGTCGACGGTGGCCGGTTTCGCATAGGTTCGGCAGCGGACATACGTGGCGACCTCCGTTTACGCTATCGGCTATCGGCTATCGGCTATCGGCTATCGGCTATCGGCTCGTGATGAATGCTACCGTTCCCCGTCCTCCCTATCACCCCATGACCCCATGACCCCGTCACCCCCGTATACTCCCGCCATGTCCCGCCTCAAGACAGCGAGCGAGAATGGCGACGGCGTCGCGGCGAGTGACCTCGACTCCGATGACGCACGCGCCGTCCTCGTCCCCTCTCGTCGCCAGTACCTCGATCTGAAGGCGCAGCATCCCGGGGCGATCCTCTTTTATCGCCTGGGCGATTTCTACGAGACGTTCGACGACGATGCGCGCACGCTGGCGCGCGATGCGCGGGTGGCGCCGACCTCGCGCTCCTTCGGGCGCTCCGGCCGCGCGCCGATGGCCGGCATTCCCCATCACGCGCTCAATCACTATCTCGGCCGGCTGCTGGCGGCGGGACACACCGTTGCCATCGCCGAGCAGATGACGCCGCCGGGGAAAGGGCTGGTCGAGCGCGCCGTTACGCGCGTCCTCTCGCCGGGCACTGTCTCCGACGCTGCACTCCTGCCCGCCGCGGAGAATCGCTATCTGGCGGCTGTCCACCGGCTGGGGCACTCGTGGGGGCTCGCCTGGGTCGATGTCAGCACCGGCGAGTTCGCGGTAGCTGAGTTCGGCGGGGAGGATGCCGCGGCGCGACTGGCCGAGGAAGTGGGGCGGCTCAACCCGGCCGAGACGCTGATCCCCGACGACGCGCCGGAGCCGGCCGGCGGGGAGATCGCGCCGGGGCATATCACCCGCCTGGAGTCGTGGCGGTGGTCAGTCGATCGCGCCGGGGAGTTGCTCTGCGCCCAGTTCCGGGTCCGCTCGCTCGATGGCTATGGTTGCGCCGCCATGCCGGCCGCCATCGGCGCGGCGGGAGCTATCCTCGCCTATCTGGAGCGGACGAACCCCGCCCTGCTCGCGCTCCTGACCGGCTTGCGCGTCGAGCAGCCGGGGCGCTGGGTGGGGCTCGATGCCGCCACGCGCCGCAACCTGGAGCTGACCCGCTCGCTGGGAACGGGGGGCACGCGGGGCAGCCTGCTCGGGGTGCTCGATCTGACCCGCACCCCCATGGGCGCGCGTGCCTTGCGCCGCATCGTCACCCAGCCCCTCTGCGACCTTGCCGAGATCGCGCGGCGGCAAACCATCATCAGCGCGGCGGTGGCGGCCCACGGCACGCGCGCGGCGCTGCGCGATGCCTTGGCGGCGCTTGGCGACCTGGAGCGCCTGCTCGGCCGCATCGCCGGGCGTGGAGCGGCGACACGCGACTTTTTGACTCTGGCGGCGGCGTTGCGCGGGGTCCCGGAGATTGAGGAAATCCTGGAGTCGCTCGGTTCCGTCCTCTCAGTCGCGCGCGATGCCTGCCCCGACGTGCTCGATCTGCTCGATCTGGCGGTCGGGGAAGATTTCGCTGGCGTGGCGGTCATTCGCGCCGGGTTCGCGCCGGATCTGGATGACGCGGTGGCCGCGGTGCGGGACACGCGCGAGTGGCTGGCGGCGCTCGAAGGGCGCGAGCGGGAGCGGACCGGGATTCGCTCGCTGAAAGTCGGCTTCAACAAGGTCTTTGGCTACTACCTCGAGGTCACGCGGCCGAACCTGAGCCTGGTGCCCGCCGACTACACCCGCAAGCAGACGGTGGCCAATGGCGAGCGTTACGTGACTACGCCGCTAAAGGAGGCCGAGGCGCGCATCCTGGCTGCCGACGAGGAGATCGCCGCCCGCGAGCGCGAGGCGCTGGCGAAGCTGGGAGCGATGGTGACCGCCGAGGCGGGCCGCCTGGCCGCGTTGGCACGGGAGATGGCCGAGCTCGATGCCCTCCTCTCCCTGGCCGAAGTCGCCGCCAGAAACGACTGGACGGCCCCGGAGGTCGATGAGAGCGACGTGCTGGAGATTGCCGGCGGGCGGCACCCGGTGGTGGAGTCGCATCTCGGCGGCGAGCCGTTCATCCCAAACGACTGTCGCCTGGGAGGGGAGGCGGCGCGACAAGCAATCGTCACCGGCCCGAACATGGGGGGCAAGAGCACCTGGCTGCGGCAAAACGGGCTTATCGTGCTGCTGGCACAGATCGGATCGTGGGTTCCGGCCCAACGGGCTCGCGTTGGCATGGTCGATCGCATCTTTACGCGCATCGGGGCGCAGGACGACCTGGCGCGAGGGCAATCGACCTTCATGGCCGAGATGCTGGAAACGGCGGCGATCCTGCATCAGGCGACGTCGCGCTCGCTGCTGATCCTCGATGAAGTTGGCCGCGGCACGAGCACCGACGACGGACTGGCCATCGCCCAGGCGACGTTGGAGGACATCAGCCGGCGAATCGGGGCGCGGGCCCTCTTCGCCACGCACTATCTGGAGCTGACCTCGATCGTGGACGAGCTGCCCGGCGTGGAGAACGTCCATGTGACGGCATTGGAGCGGGAGGGGCGGATCGTCTTTCTCTACGCCGTGCAGCCGGGCGCGGCGGACCGGGCCTACGGGGTTCAGGTGGCGCGGCTGGCGGGCCTGCCCCCGTGGGTCGCCGATCGGGCGCAGGCGTTGCTGGCGGAGCGGGTGCGGCAGGGGCATGTCGTGGTGACGCCGCCGGCCGAAACCGTGCTCGCGGTCGCGGAGGAGAGCCCTTCCTATCCCGACCAGCCCGTCCCCTCCCCTGATCCGGCGCCGACACCGGCGGAGCGGCTGGAGGCGGCCCTACGCGCGCTCGACCTCGACGCCATAACTTCGCGTGAGGCGCTCGTCTGGTTGTGGGAGCAGCGGGAGCAATTGCCGGACAGGACCCCGGAGCAGTAGCCACGTCGACGGCCCGGTTCACTGAACGCTCGTTGAGGGACTTCTGGGCGGGGCAATGCACCATTTCGGATCGCTTCCGTTGGCGCTAATGCGCTCGCCGTTGATCGCTCGAAAAGCGGGCCGTAAGGACTCCCCTTTGCACCTTCCCAGTGCCAGTGCGCGGCAGGGCATCCACGAACCAGATGCGGCGCGGCGTCTTGAATGGGCTGAGGCGATCGAGCATCCAGGCGCGCAGCTCGCGCGGCGAGGCGGTTTTCCCCGGCGCGAGGACGACGGCCGCGACGATGTCCTCGCCCAGGCGCGGATCGGGAACGGCGAAGGTGGCCGCGTCGGTCACTGCCGGGTGGAGCAGCAGGACATCGTCTACTTCGAGAGGGGCGATCTTTTCGCCACCCCGGTTGATCAACTCGTTGAGCCGGCCACGGAGATAGAGATGCCCATCCTCATTGAGAGCGCCGAGATCGCCGGTGCGAAACCATCCCCCCGGCAGAAACGCGGCCGCGTTCGCCGCTGGGTCATCGAGGTAGCCGGGAAAGAGGGTCGCGCCGCGAATGACGACCTCCCCAGCCTCCCTGGCAGGAAGATCCTCCCCCTGCTCGTCGAGAATGCGGATCTCGCCCAGGAGGGGAGGCCCGCACGAGCCGGGCCGGCGCTGCAACGGATCGGGCCCTCCTCCGGTGATGTAGCTGGCCTCGCTCATGCCAAATCCATCGAAGATCAGCGCGCCGAGGCGTGCTTCCGCCTCTTCGCTCGTGCCGGGGGTCATCGGCTGCGCTCCCGCGCGGATAATGCGAAGGCGGGACTTCGGCCCGGCGATCTGCTCTCGCCGCACGGCATCGGCGGCCTGCAGGATCAGGTTGAGCTCGGTCGCGTTGGAGACGGTCCAGGTCGGCCGATACGCTTCGAGCCAATCGGGATAGGCGGCCGGGTCGAATTGCCGCATCACCACGCAGGAGCCGCCATGCAGGAGCGCGGCGCAGAGGTTGACCAGCCCGGCGTTCGTATGCAGCCCGGCGGGCAGCAGCGCGACATCCTCCCGCGATAGCGCCGTGCAGAGCCCCGCCGCTCGCGCCCCGGCCACGAGGGTGCGGTGCGGCCGGGGGATCCGTTTGGGCGTCCCGGTCGTTCCCGAGCTGTGCAGGATGATGGCGATGTCGTCCGGCTGTGCGGCAGCCTCGGCAAACTGAAGGGCGGATTGCGCCGCCTCCGAGAGCAGCTCGGTCAGCGTGACGGTGGTTATCCCCAAGGCAGAAGCGGCCGCTTTTGCCGCTCCATCGCTCCCGCTCTCGACGACGAGCAGGCGCGGCTGCAGCGCCTCCAGATCGCGGCGCAGCTCCGGCGCGGAGATGGCCGGGTTGAGCGGCACGGCCACCGCGCTCTGCACGATGCCGAGCAGGGTCATGGCGGTCTCGGCCCCGCCGGGAAGCAGAAGGGCGACCCGCTCCTCGCGCCCGATCCCGAGCTTGGAGAGTCTCCCGGCGACCCCGGCTACGGCCGTTTGCAGATCGGCATGGGTGACGAGACGGCCATCGACAGCGAGGAGCGCCGGGGCATCCGGCGTTCGCTCGGCCCAGAAGGCCAGCCCTTCCGGGATGGTCTGAATCGACTCCGGCAGCGTCGGCCCACCGCTCATGCCTGTCGTTCGTCCCAGCGCCGGGCCAGCTCGCCGCGTTGCACCTTCCCCGTTGCCGTGCGCGGCAAGGCCTCGACAAACCAGATGCGGCGCGGCACGGTGAACGGCGCCAACCGGTCGAGCATCCAGGCCCGCAGCTCGCGCGCGGAACTGCTGGCACCCGGCTTCAGCACTACCGCGGCGACCACATCCTCACCCAGTCGCGCATCGGCGACCGCAAAGACGGCCGCTTCGGCGACGTTCGGGTGAGCACCGAGGACATCATCCACATCGCGCGGGACAATCTTCTCCCCGCCGCGGTTGACGATTTCGTTGCGACGGCCCGTAAGGTGGAGAAAGCCCGCGTCGTCCAGAAATCCCAGATCGCCGGTGCGAAACCAGCCCCCGGGAAGGAATGCCGCCGCGGTGGCCTCGGGATCGTCCAGATAGCCGGCAAAAACCCGCGGACCGCGGACCACGATCTCCCCGATCTCGTGGTCCGCAACCGGCTCGCCTCGCTCGTCTACGAAGCGAACATCGCACCACGGCGTACCGACGCTGCCGGGCACGCGTCGTGTCAGCGGGAAGAGATCTCCGGCGATGCCAATCGCCTCGGACATGCCGTACCCGTTGAGGATCGGGGCGCCAATCATCGTCTCCAGTTCGCGCAACTCAGCGGCCGGGAGGGGAGCGGCCGCAGAATGGACACAACGAATCGGCGCGCGCCGGAAGGCGTCGTGCAGCGCCCCCCGGTCGGCGGCCAGGATGCGCAAGACGGCCGGCGTCGTGGAAAAATAGGTTGGTTGGTACGCGTCCAACCATTTTGCCACCGCGCTCAAATCGAGCCACGGGATGCTGATTTGGCTCGCGCCCACGAAGATGGGAAGCGTCGCGGCGGTGATCCCCTGCGCGTAGGCGGCCCGCGCCGAGCTCAAGAAGCGGTCGGCGGCTTGCAATCCCCTCACCTCGACCACTTCGTGACACGCCGACGCAATGCTGTGGTGAGCGCGTGGCACGAGCTTTGGGCTGCCGGTGGTGCCGGACGAATGGAGGATAACCGCGACATCGTTCCCCTCTGCTGAGCGCTCCGCGGCCGCATCGCCCACGGCGTGGCCGTCGATCTGGAAATCGTCGATCAGGCCGGACGGGCCCGGCGTGAAGGCGATAAGCGGGAGGTCGTGGACGGCGCGTGCGAGCACCGCCGCCGGGATCGCCGTGGAGGCAACGATCGCCCGCACCCGCCAATTCCTGAGTATCGGACGATACGACGCCTCCGGGTTCGGCCATGCCAAGGGAACGGCAATGCCGACCGAGATGGCCGCGAGCAACGCCAGGCTGAAGTCGGGTCCATCCGGAAAGAGCAGGGCGATCCCGTCGTGCCGGCCCAGGCCGCGCGCCCGCAACTCGCCGGCGAGGCGCGCCACTGCGCCGTGCAAGGCACGGTAGGTCACCGGCTCGCGTTCCGGCGCAAGCTGCGCGATAGCCTCTGGCGTCGACGTCGCCCAGTAGGCGAGCGCCGCCGGGATCGTCTGGAGCTGATCGAGCGGGATGCTCATGCGCCCCGCGCGCCGGCCTCGGTCCGGTCGATCCAGCTCCGCACATGCCCGGCGATGATCTCCTGCCGGCTGGCCATGAACTGTTCGGCGCCGATGGCCGCAACGGAGATGACAACGGAGTCCAATGCGCCCCGCACCACCCGCTGCCACGGCTGCCACCACCTCCTGGCCTGCCAACCGTCGGTCATCAGATGGGTAACGTCGACCGGCAGCGGGACAGGACGGTAGTAGAGGGAGAGATGCCATTCGCGGGACGTGTGGGCCGGGGTGACTCCGGGCATGAGCCGATCGAAATCGGCGCGCAGCGGAACCTCGTAAAAGAGGATCGCCGCCTCTTCTCCGCCCGCCAGAAGCTGCCGCGCCGTCTCCCAGGCCAGATAGCCGCCCGCGTAGTTCCCGAAGAGCAGGTAAGGGCCGTGCTCCTGCATCGCCCGCATCTGCCGCACATACTCGGCGGCCAGGGTCGGCACGCCATCCTCGCGCGCCCGGTCCAGCCCCGACTCCTCGCGCCGGAAGCCCCAGAAGGGACGGCTCCCGCCGACGTGATTCGCGATCTGGGCATCGATGGCCAGCGCCCGCATCTCGTCGTGTCCGGCCGGAAAGACGAAGACGGGGGCCGCGCTCCCCGATCGCTGGAGGGGGATGACCCAGTCCGGAAGGAAGGGGGTGAATGCGTTCGCCGGGTCGCCATCTCTATCGGCGCGCTGCTCGGCGATGAGCTCCGCCATCTCGGCGGGGGTCGGCGCCTCGAAGAGGGCGCGCAACGGAAGATCGAGCCCAAGCCGCTCATTGAGCCGGGCGATGGCTGCCGCCACAACGAGCGAGTTGCCGCCCAGATCGAAGAAGTCGTCGTCTGGTCCAACAGACGCGATACCGAGCGTTTCAGCCCAGCTCTGCTGGATGCGATGCGTTGTCGACTGTTCGTCCGTGTCTGATTCAGCGGTGGAAAAGCTCATCGCCCGCGCGTTTCGTTCGCATCAAGGCATGCCCCTTGGGGCCACCATGGGGGGTTGGGTGGTGAAATCGAGCAGGGTCCGCAAGACGTTTGACTCTTGCGGACCCTGCTCCCAAGTACGGAGCTAGATGACAGGCACCGCGCATAGGCCAAGGCTGCAGTTGTCATTGCAGCACTGCTGATTCGCACTACACGCCTGGCCGATGGCCTTGCAGAAGCACGCGTTGCTCTGACAGAGTGTGGAGCAACACTCCGAGCCCACGGTGCAGGTGATCTGGTCGTTCTTGCAGCAGCGATTCCCGCCGACACTTGGGGCTTCCTCGCAAGAGAGGTCCTTGCAGCACTTCTTCTTCCCAGTGGGGTTGCAACCAACGCCGAGCTTCTGGCACTTCTTTTTCTTCTTGTTCTTGCGCTTCTTGGCCTCGGTCTCGGTGAGACCGGTCAGGCCCAGCAGTCCAGCGGTCAGGCCGCCAGCGGCCAGACCAAGGCGACGACGGGTCCAGGCATCAAATCGCGAGCCGTCCATGGGGGCCTCCTCGTGACGAGTGCGCCGTTGCTGATGCGCGCCGCGAACGCCGGCGCCAAATGGGAGAGATCCTCGCCTCGCATCTTACCCCATTCAGCCATGCCGCGCATTCGCCTCTGCCCGGTCGATCCAACCCCGCAGGTGCCGCGCGATGCGCTCCTCCCGGCGCTCGAAGGCGGTTTCCG
>JBBRVX010000149.1:0-13943 GCA_038246475.1 Thermomicrobiales bacterium
ATCGGCGCCTCGTCGTGCACGATCTGCTGCGCCTGCTTGAGAAGCTCTGTGCGCGCGGCGGGGTCGAGCTCCGTGAGCTGGGCATCCAGCAGCTCATCGAGATCGGGGTTCGAGAGGCCGCTGTGGTTGAAGCCGCCCGGCTTGTCTTTCGTCGGGATCGATTCCGTATGCCAGAAGGGGCGCAGGTTGGGGTCGCTGCTGGTCAGGCCGTTGGTGAAGCCGACCATGTCAAGCGTGCGATCGAGCCAGCCGCCGCCGTCGTTAAAGCCGCCGAAGAACTTCGAGGCGGGCTGATTGGCGATGGTCATCTCCGCGCCGGCGTCCTTGAAGTTCGCCTGCGCCAGGGCCTGGATCGTTTCGCGGGTCTGGTTGCCGGAGGTGGTGCCATGGCTGAAGCTCAGCCGCAGACCGTCCTTCTCGCGAATGCCGTCCGCGCCGGGAACCCAGCCCGCCTCATCGAGCAGCGATTTGGCCTTCTCGGGATCGAAGGCGAGCGGGGTGATCTCGCTGTTTTCGTATGGGGTGTTGTCGAGCTCGTTGCGAGCGATCTCGGTCCGCCCGAACAGAATCTGGTCGATGATGGTCTGGCGGTCAACCGCGTGGATAAGCGCCAGACGGACATTCTTGTCGCCGAAGATCGGATGTGGCACCGAGGCGTCGTCGTGGGTGACCATCGTGAAGTGGTAGCGCTCGTAGATCTGCGAAGGCGTGATGACCAGCGTCACGCCTGGCACGTTCTCCATCTCGGGGATCTGCGCCTCGGTGTAGTCGACGCCGATCTGGATGTCGCCGGTCTTGGCCTGGGCGATAACGGCGTTGCGATCGGGGACGATCTTGAAGATCAGGCGGTCGAGCAGCGCCTTCTCCGGCCGGAAGTACTCCTCGTAGCGCTCGTAGGTGAGGTGATCGCCGGGAACCCACTCCACGAACTTGAATGGGCCATTGCCAACCGGCGCGCGGCCGAACTCCTCGGTGGTCGTCTCCTTCTGGATGTGCTCCGGCAGGAGCGGGTTCCAACCGAGCGTCTCGCTGACCCAGGGGATGTACATCCCCTTGAGCGTCACGACCGCGGTGAGATCGTCGGGAACCTCGATGCTCTCGATCTCGGCCCAGCCGGCGGTTGCCTGCGCCTGGTTCTTGGGATCCATGATCCATTCCCAGGTGAAGCGGAAATCGTTCGCCGTGGTGGGCGTGCCGTCGTGCCAGGTGACGCCGGAGGTGAATTTCAACGTGTGGACGAGGCCGTCCTCGGAAACTCCGCCGTTCTCGACCGAGGGAATCTCGGTCAGGAGGCGCGGCTCCATGACCCCATCGACGTTGTAGCGAATGAGGGGCTCGAAGAGGGGGGTCAATTGCATGCTGGCAAAGGAAATGGGGCCGCCGGTGAGCAGGAAGTTGAGGCTGTTCGGCTCCTGATAGACGCCGACAACGACCGCGCCGCCGGGGTTGCCGCGCTCGCTCTCCTGGGCCCCGGTAGTGCGGCCCGAAGCGGCGACGCCAGCGCCGGCCACCGGGATGGCGATGCCGATCGCGGCCAGCTTCTTGACCAGCTCGCGCCGGTCGATGCGATGCTCGATGAACGCCTGCGCCAGGCTCTGAAAGGTGTCTCGACGCTGCATCATGACGATCCTCCACTTGCTTTGCGGTTCGCCGCGTCATGTGTCCACTTACGTTCAACCGTCTATGGGAGCTCGGGGCTGAGCACCGTCCTTTCCTTACGCATCCACATTCGCGGATTGGCTGCAGATATCGAGCGCCGTCAACGCCATGACCTTAGCCACGGTGACCATTTCGGATATGCGAATGTACTGATCCGGTTCCTCCGGCGATTTGTCCCACCCACCGCTCGGGCCGAAGAGGACGCAGGGGATGCCCGCGCGCCAGAGATGGGCGGTGTCATTCCCCGCGTACGACATCGGCAATGACACGCCAATCTCCAGCGGATCGCGTCCGACGACTTCGCGATAGTGCCCCAAGAGGGATGCAATGAGGGGCTCATCGAGCGGAATGTCGGTCGGCTCCATAGTCACGGTCAATGCGCCATAACCGGCGGGGAGCGGATGGGCGATCTCATAGCGAAACGTCGAGTCGTCGGCCGCAATGGCGTCGAGCGAAACGCGGATGTCCTCCTCGACCGTCTGCGCCGTCTGACCAGGCGGGAAGCGCACGTCGACGATGACGGTGCAAAAGTCCGCGGTGAAGTTCGGCCCCTTCAGATCGTGGCCGCGGCCGCGGCCCCCGATGATGCCGCCGACGTTGATCAGGGGCAGGGCTGGCAGACGGTTGTCGGTATTGGGGCGAAAGCGGGTGGCCTTGATGGCCGGGATGGCCTTCATCATGAGTTCGATGGCGTCCACCGCGCCGGTGCGGTCAGTGATATGCCGCGAGTAGCCAATGGTCGAGATCGCCATCTCGGTGACCCCGGCATGGGTGGTGACGACCGCATCCGCGCCATACGGTTCCGGCACGATCGCCGCATCGGTGCGCAGGCCCTGTTCGAGCAGGTGGACGGTGCCGACTCCCCCTTGCAACTCGCCGACGACCAGGGCGATCACGATATCACCGGGGAGCTTCACGCCTGCAAGGCGGATCGCCTCGGCGGCGGAGATCATGGTGGCGTCGGCGCCCTTCATGTTCATGACGCCCGCGCCGTAGAGGCGGTCGCCCTCGACGGTTGGCTGCCAGGGATCATGCTTCCAGCCGAGGGAGAGGGGATCGATGTCTAGATGCCCGTTGAACATGATCGATTTGCCCCCGCCGGTTCCGCGCAGGGTAGCGATGATCTGGAACCGTCCTGGCTCGACTTCCTGCATCTCGACGTCGTAGCCGCGATCGGTGAAGTATCTCTCCAGCCAGCGGGCCAGTGGGGTCTCTTCGGTCTTGAAGCTGGGGATGCGGATCAGATCGGAGGCCAGCTCGACAATGCGCACCGAAGTGATCTCGGCAAGGACCTGGGGTGATCGTTCGGGCATGGATTTCACCTGCTTCTATCCCTCTCGACTCGGGAGGTTCAGCGGCATGACACCTTCATGTCGCGGCGCTCGAGCTTCCGGGCGGACTGCGTTTCGGACGAGTTCTCCCGAGTTCATGTCGAAGGCGGCGTGCTGAAGACGGGTGACGTCGCGCAAAGCGTCGCCGGCGACGGCGATGAGATCGGCGGCTTTGCCGGCCTCGATGGAGCCGATCTCTCGCTCCAGCCCAATGCAGCGGGCGGCTCCCAGTGTGGCGGCGACGCTGGCTACGCTCGCCGGCATGCCACCGGCCACCAACAGGGCCAGCGCTTCGGCATTTCGCCCCCATGGCAGCACGTCCTGGCCACCCATGTCCATTCCCATGGCGATCGGCATGATGCGGCCCTCACGGACGTAGACGGAGTGCCCCTGAAAGGTGTCGCCGCCCAGCCCATCCATGACGACCGCCCCGCTGAGCGCCAGGACGCGGTGATTCATCGTGGTGTCCCTCGCCCTCGGCGCAGCCGAGGGCACGCTTTCACGAACGCGGCGGGCAACGAAGCGATGTTCAGCACCTCCCTCAGCAAGGGAGCCAGCGATGGAGTCATTGTAAGACCACCGAAACGATTGGATTGAGCTTCCCATGAATGCGCCGTGCGCCGTCGCGCCGTCCTGATCCTTCAACCGGCGCCCGCGCCCTGTTCAGGCCGCTGTTGACCTACCCCCGTGGCAGCGTTGCCAACCACTCCTGAAGCCCATCTACTCCAAAAGGAGTAGGTCCGCGCATGCCTTTCCGCGCGCCGGAATCGCTCCATTTCCGCGATGTGGCGCCCCCCCCTCAAACGCCATTCTTACACCAGTAAGAAGTCCGGTGAAACGCGCACACAACGAGCGACAAAGGGAACACAATGGCTGCCACACTGCAAATCGCCACCACTCCAACGGTGACTGTGATCGTCCCCGCCAAGAACGAGGCACGCAATCTGGAGCACGTTCTGCCCCGGATTCCCGAGTGGGTTGACGAGGTCATTCTGGTGGATGGCCATTCGACCGACAGCACCGTCGCGGTAGCGCAGTACCTTCTGCCTTCGATCAAGGTCGTCCATCAGGTTGGCCGGGGCAAGGGCGATGCGCTGCGGGCCGGCTTTGCCGCCGCCACCAGCGACATCATCGTGATGCTCGACGCCGACGGCTCGACCGATCCGGGCGAGATTCCAGCCTTCGTCGAGGCGCTCGTCGGGGGCGCTGATTTCGTCAAGGGCTCGCGCTTCGCGGCTGGCGGCGGCACATCGGACATGTCGCATCTTCGGCGGTTCGGCAACTGGGGCTTCACGACCCTGGTGAAAGTGCTCTTCGGCGGCAGCTTCACCGATCTTTGCTACGGCTACAACGCCTTCTGGCGGCGAACCCTGCCCCAGTTGAACCTCGACGGCGATGGCTTTGAAATTGAAACGATCATGAACGTGCGGGCCCTGCGCACCGGCCTGAAGGTGGTCGAGGTTCCGAGCTTCGAGTCGGAGCGCGTGTACGGCGAAAGCAACCTGCGCACCTTCCCCGACGGCTGGCGCGTGCTGAAGGCGATCGGCCGCGAGGCCGCCGCGGGCTGGTCCGTTGCGCTCAACCCGGCTGGCGGATTCGTGGGTCAGGATCGTTCGGCTGCCGCGTAACGGTTGGAATCACACCTCTCCTGATCTGAAACTGGTCTGGGGCGAAACGCCCCAGACCAGTTTTGCGTTGCGCTCCGTTCGAGGCCGGTCACGGCCTCCCAGCGGATGACCACCTTCTACCCCGCACACCAGCATCCAGGCATCGACACGACGGGCGGAGCGCTGGTTTCCATCCCAGGCAGACGGCACGACATTCGACTGGAGCATCTTCATGGCGAAAGCGCTCATTCTGGCCCTCGGCCTCTTCCTCTGCTTTTCGCCCGGGGTAGGTGCGAAGAACGGCATTACCGTGCTCGATTACAGCGATTCATCGGTCTGGGGCGATGCGATCCCAGCGGGAATCAAGGCGTGGAACGACGTTCCGGGCGTAAATTTTCGATACAAGCGAATGTCAGGCCGCTGCCCGCAATGGAAGAATGTCAAGGCCGGGGCAGTTTTCATCTGTTCGGAGACGATGAACTACATGGGCGGGACGTTGCCGCACATGCATGTCATCAAGATAACGCTCAGCGACCAGGCCCATCTGCGGCAACCGGAGGAACGAGCAGGGACTATCTGCCACGAGCTCGGGCACGCGCTGGGCCTCAACGCTCACTATCCGCAAGGGTCTCCAACCTGCCGGGCCGATGGTTCGCCTGCTGGAACACCGCAGGCATGGGATATCAGGGATTGGAACGCACGTCACGCGGCCGATCGCAAGGACAACGCGCAGGCGAAGGCGCACGCGGCCGATCGGCGCCACCGTCAGCCGGGAAAGTGATGCAAAGGGCGCTGCTCATACGGAATCCGGGTAAATCGTTCCGCCCACCGCGACGAGTGCTCACCCCCCTGCCCTCCTCTTCTGTCGGGCCTGGAGCGGGGAATCACGCTCCAGCAGACCGTGATGCCGGCAGTGATCAACCGTAATTCTTAAACGTGATTGGTCAACGCATCGGCGCCAGGAACGCCGTGAGCAGAGGCAGCTTCGCTGGCCATGCCACGGGAGGCTTTGTCCTGTCGCGCGATGGACGAAAGCCCCATGATTGGCGCTGAAGACGAAGGTGGGCGCCGCTGCTGTTCCGTTGAGGAACGAAAGGTCTCGTGCAAACCATGCGCACGTTCGCGGCGAACGTGCCGAAGCGTCCCTGGGCCGGCGTGCTGTCTTCGCGTGGACGCTGCACTCAGTCTGAGATCGCTCGCGTGGGATTGAGGGTGCGCAGGCCGTCAGCCAGCGAGAGAGCGGGGCGCCAGCCGAGATCGCTGCGAATCTTGTCTACCGCCAGGCACGAGCTGAACACATCTCCGGCGCGAGCCGGCAAATGCCGTAATTCGGTGGCAGGCCCGAACGCGCCTTCCGCCGCTGCCAATAACTCGTTGATGGTCGTGGCGCGGCCCGTGCCGACGTTCCACATGCCGTTCTCATTCGTCTGGAGCATGCGGAGCAGGGCCTCCACGACATCGAAGGCGTGGACGAAATCGCGGCGCTGTTCGCCATTGCCATAGATCGAAATCGGGCTGCCCGAGGCGAGGCGCTCGGCAAGAATGGCGACCACCCCGCCTTCCAGATCGGTACGCTGCCGGGGTCCATAGACGTTGGCCAAGCGGGCTATGGCGTAGGGGAGACCGGAAAGCTCGAGGTAACGCTCGGCGGCATACTTATGCACGCTGTAAAACGCTTTGGGCCGGGGCAGGCTCTCCTCGGTGGCAGGTTCGATCGTCTCGCCGAAAATGCCGCCGCCGGTCGAGAGAAAGACGACCCGGCAACCACCAGCCTGACGGCCGCCTCCAATGACATGCTCCGTTCCGACCAGGTTGATCGCCCGGTCGCGCGCGGGCTCGGCCATCGAGCGGGGGACGCTGACCTGCGCCGCCGCGTGGACAATCGCATCGGGGTTAACCTCGGCAATGCGAGCGACAGTTGAGGGATCGGACACATCGGCTTGAACGATCGGCACACCGTCGGGGAGATTGGCAAGATCGCCCCCTGACAAGTCGTCGAGCACGACGGGATGCGCGCCTCCGGCGAGGAGTCGATCGACGAGGTGGCTGCCGATGAAGCCCGCGCCACCCGTGATCAGAATCGTGCCAAGGCTACTCAGATCGTCGTTCATCGCTCAATCCCCTTCTGAACGTGCTGTTTGAACGCGCTGGTGCTGGCAAGACCGGAAAGCGGGGTAGCGGATCGCCGCCCTTGCGGGTGATCTCCAAGGTGACCGCTGCCACCGTGATCGAGACGACAATGGCCAGCGCCCGGCCGGGGGTCCACGTTCCGGTCGCCAGCAGCGTGGTGGCCACCACTGTCTCCAGCCCGAGACTCGCGGCGACCGCGAGGGTGAACAGGGTGAGAGGCTGGCGAAAACGAAGGAGGCGGACGATCGCCAGCCCCGGGCCAAGGAGCAGAAAGGCCAGGCTCACGACGGCGCGCGCTGGGGAATCGAGATCCAACGCGTAGAGGAAGGCCGTCAGGAGTCCGCCACCCGCGATCACCAGCGAAACCGAAACGTCCCGCATCATGGCCGCGCCCCGGGTCCGCGACCGGCGATGGTGTAGATCGTGGCGTCGTCATTCCTGAAGATCACCTCGAAGCGCGGCGAGGCCTCGATCTCGCGTTGAATCTGCTCGATCGACGCGAGGCCGGGCCGGCTCAACTCCAGAAGCTGGCCGCGGGTGATAACCAGATAGGCAGCGGGATATGTGTCGCTGGACATCATAATATCGATGTCGTCCAGACTGTAGGCGTTCTGGCTCTCTTCGACATTGCCGCGGGCCCATGCCACCAGGGGAATGTAAACATATTGTTCGTAGCGCTGATAGCGAGACGGATAGTTTGGCGTAGCCTCAACCAGGAGGGCGCCATCGGGTGCGATCGTATCGAGAAATTCCGAAGCGGCCACCTCGCCGGAGCGAAACATGTTGGACTGCTCATGGCCGTAATAGGCGAAGAGAAAGCCTGTCGCGAGCAGGATGCTGACGACGGCAGTCAGCAGGGGCATCGGCCAGGACCATGCAGCGCCGGCGCGTGGCGCAAAAAGCGCGGCAACGAAGAAGGCCATGAAGGGCAGCGCAAAGAAGTAAACGCGGAAGAGAATTTCGCCGCCGTAGCCACTGACGCCCAACAACCCCAGGGGAACGAACCAGAGCAGCGTCAACGGAATGCTCAGGTAACCGCGACGGAAGAGGCGAATCCAGCCGAGAACGGCGAGCAGGCCAACGGCGGCGGAAAGCCCACGGGCCATGTTCGAGATGACTTGGAGGCCAGGCGAGAACAATGAGGCGTCGATCAGGTTGGCGGTGATGTTCTGGTCGGCCCGGCCAATCGACGCGATGAGCGCCGTGATGCCAAACGCGGCAAAGCCGGAGGCGCCGGTGACGAGCCAGGCGGCGGTCATGAGGGTCATGATGAACGGGAGCCCGCGGGCACTGCATTGGCCGACGATAACGAGTGCGAAGAGCGCCAGAATGGTCACCAACGGGGTAAGTTGATGGCTGACCGCGATCCCCGCGAGTAAAACCAGCACGATCGCCAGCAGTCCGCGTCGCTGGGCGATGGCGAGGGATGGCAGGGCGATTCCCTGGGCGCAAAACGGGGCGGCGCGGCGATCGATCGCGGCGACGAGCCGGGCCAGGACAGGAACGCGCCGCAATGACCGCACGATGGGAAGGTTGGCGATCTGGACATGGGCCGGAAACGCCCAGAGGCAGATGCCGATGACCGTGAGGTAGAAGAGATAGGCCATCGCCTGCGGAGCGAAATAGTCCTGCCCTACCCAGTTGGTGAGCGCGAAGAACCAAACGCCGAGCCAGATCAGCCGGGAGTCGGCGGTCGATGCCCGCAGGACCAGGAGCACGGCGGCGGCGAACAGCAACTCGAAGAGGACGGGCGCCCAATTCGCCAGGGGCAAGGCGTTGTCCAGCCCGGCCGCCTCGGTAAAGAGCGTGGCCGTGCCGAAGAAGCCCGGCCAGTTGTGATAGACGGGGAGATTGTCGATGGCGGGATCGACGGCCCCGGTGCGCTGGATGTACTCGACCACACCGACATGTTTCCAGGCCCAGGCGTAGCGCAGGGCGCCGTAGATGATCGCCGGTGTGCCATGCATGATGACGATCCAGGCGCCGACGAAGGCGGCAGGCGCCCCGGCAGAGGCGTTGTCCTGAACCTGGGTCAGGCAGAAGCCAACGATCAGCAGGGCCAGGGCGAGAAAGAACGTCCGCGGCAGGACAGAGACCAGTCCCAGATCGGTCATCTTATAGGGGTCGATCGCCGGCAGGGAGATGAGCCAGAGGAGGATGGCCAGCGCCAGGAGAGCGGCCGTGGCAGCAGGAATGGAGACCGTGAATCGGGAATGCGCCGGAGCCGGCGCCAGATCAGCGGTTGTCACCGAGATCAGGGGTGGCCGCGCGATAGAGCCATTGCAACCGGGTGGCGAGGAGCACCGCGGCGACGATAGTCTGGCCGGCTAGCCACCCGATCGCGGCGCCCAACCCCCCATAGTCGGCGGCAAGCAGAAGGGCGACGCCAAGCACGATAACGGATGTTGCGGCCTGGATGGCGACCACCTCTCTCATGCGATGCTGCAGGCGGGCCGTGACCAACTCAAGCAGCAGCACCGCATGGGGAATTGCCGAGAGGGCCAGGAGACGTAGGGTGAGGGAGCCACCCTCGGCGTACTCCGCGCCGAAGACGCTGAGCAGCCGTGGGGCGAGGAGCACGATCGCCACGACAGCGGGCGTCAGCAGTTTCAGGGTCTGCCCGAACACCGCGCGCCCATAGGAGCGCAGTTGTCCCTGATCCTTCGCCACCTCGACCGTCAGGGAGCGCGACATGTTGTTTGCAACCAGAATCAGAGTATAGGCGATGATCCAACTCTGATAGAAGAAGGCATTCTCCTCAGGCCCCGCCATCTGCGTCACTACCAGGGGCAGCAACGAGACCGCGGCGAGATCGAACATCGCCCCAACATAGTCTCCCGTGGCGTACTTGCGCAGCGCGTGCCGGGTCAGCGGTTGGGCGTTATCGACGTCCCTCATCATATGGTTCGGAATGAAGCGCAGGAAGATGAGCGCCGTAAAGGGAACGACGATGACCGCAGCGGCAATGGTCCACGATTCAAAGATGCCAAAGGGGCCGGTCGCGACGAAGACGATCAGCAGCGCCAACTTGCCAATGCCAAAGAGCATGTTCTCAAGCGGGACCCAGGGCGCATGTCCGAGTCCGACCAGAATGCCATCCTGGAGGATGAAGTACATCCAGGCGACCGCGGCGACGACGAACCAGACACCGCCTGCATGCTCCGCCAGGAATCCAAGGGCCGGTTGCCAGATATCGAGCCCGACGATGAAGAGCGTGGCGATCAGCATTGCCACGAACCCACACGCGAGATAGACCGAGGTGACGAGCTTGCGGGTGTGGCGTCCGGCGATGGGAATGAAGCGCACGAGGACCGCTTCGAGATTGAAGAGGGAGATGCCGGCGAGGAGCGACATCGCGGATATCGCGGCGGCGGCCAGACCAACGTCCCTCGTGCTGTAGAGCCGGGCGGCCATGACCCAATAGGCAAAGCCTAGGATGGCGGTGATGCCGGTGTTGATCACAAGGGCATAGGCGTTGCGGAACAGGGGAGCGCGCACGTGATCCTTGAGCGAGGCAAGGGCCGCGCGAGCTGACGGAGACGGAGCGCTGGGCGGCTCGCCCGCGGGTAAACCCGCGTTTGTCGCGGCCCCTTCCCACGCGTCAGGTCTGTCCATCATGCTCACAAAGCTTTGAACCAGGACGCCAATCGCCGCTGCAACTCATATGCAGGCCAGCCAGCGACGCACGGCGGTGGACGCGACGCGGCACGCGCGCCGATCTCGATGAGGACGCAGCGCTCATTATGGCGACACCAGGCGCCGGCTGGCGGCGTTCTCTGGCGGGCGGCGATCGTATTGGCTGGCGGCGGCGCGGCTACGGAGATAGGCCAAGGGGCCATAGAGCAGGCCCTTGCGCTCGAGTTTGGTCAGTTCTTCGGGATAGTCGATGCTCTTCTTTTGATTTTTTCCTGATCCCGGGCTGAGCGCGTACCAAAGCCCTCTCGGCAGCTTTCCGGCCAGATCGAGCAGCAGGCGAGGCTGGTCCAGGATGGCTTTGGTGAGAAAGGCGGTCAGACCGACGCCATAGCCATGGATCTGGCGTTTGAGGGCGGCATACTCTCGATAATGGGTGTGGCGGACGATCGCCGCGGGCTCGTAGACCAGCGCCTCGCCCGAGGTGATCACCCGGAAGAAAGCCGCGAGATCGTCACCGCCCAGGGCTGGAGTGCCCGTGCCCATGGCGGGATCGAAGCCACCGATGCGAGCGAGGGTTTCGGTGCGAAATGCCATGTTCGCTCCGGAGCCAAAGCGGCCTGGCGTGAACGGGAAGAGGCGATCCGGGGGGCGATGCTGACCAAGATCATAAATCTGCCGACGGAAGCCCTTGTTGAAGCCGCCAAACTGCTCGATCAGGAGCTGCGGCCAGGTTTCGAGCTCGGCGGGGAAAATCAGCCCAGTGACGCAGCCCACGTTGGCGGCGGCCTCGAAGCCGCGCATCATTTCGCAGAGCCAGAAGGGATCGACCACCACGTCGTCGTCGGTGAACGCGACGAATCGGCTATCTCCGCGCATCTCCCGCAGGCCGCGATTGTGGGCCGAGGCCAGACCGGGCCGATCCTCGCGGACGTAGTGCATGTTCGCGCGATAGCCGTACTCCCTGGCGAAACATGTTTTTGTGGAATCGTCGCTCGGGGCGTTATCGACGACGACAATCTCGAAATCGGGGTAGACCAGCGCCAGGAGCGAGGTCAGACAGCGGGCGAGATTGTCCGGCCGGTTGCGGGTGGCGATCACGACGCTGGCGAAGGGCGCCCGCGCCAGAAACGCTTCGCGCTCGGCAACGCTGGCTGGCGGGGTGCTCGAGGAGGCGATCTCCACCTCGGTCCTCGCTGGTTGAAGCGCTGGCGTGCTGAGGAGATGAGCGGTCTCTCCTGAAGCGAGGCCGTCGCGCAACCTGGCGGCAAGCATCTCCGTGTTCAGACCGCCGGCGGGGATTTCGAGCTCGACCGTGGCGACGGGGCGATCGTGCAGACGGATTAGCGCCAGGGCCTTCTGGTAGGGACGGCCCGCGAGATCGACGCGCGCGGGCAAGGCGTCGAGGGGCTTGTCAAGCGCGACATCAAGAAGCTGGATGGGCTGGAACCCTTGGGGCGCGCCCACGGCAGGCTCGCCCCCGCTTCCGGCGAGTCGTTCAGTTGGCATGGAAGCGGTCCAGTAGTGATGCGATGTTGCTACCCTGACGTTCGGCGGATACGTTAGCCTTCCAGCGTTCTTCTCGCAAGGATGATACCGACCGAGGCAAATGGCTCGTTTTCATGTGAAGTTGCCGGCCCGAGACAGGGCAGCCACGGAGAAAGCATGTTGGAAGCCACGGCGAGCGTGGCCCTCGCGCTCTTGATTGGACGGGAATTTCTGGCCCTGGGGGCTGGGCCGGCGTCACAACGCCGCGCGCGGTTGGCGGGACTGGCCGCCATGCCCTTTCTTCTCGCCTTTGGCGTGCTCTTCGCGATGCGCGTAGGGAGCTATTTGAACTAGGTTCTACAGCCTTGGCGCCGTTTCCCGTGCCGCGGACGACGCGGGCGTCGCCCCGTGGCGGAGGCGACGCCCATACGTCCACACTGGGCTTTGCATGATGCTTCAGGCGTTCCTGAACGGCGGCAGAGGACGTGGCTGCCGTTATTGCGCGGGGTTGGCGCGGCGCCGACCAGAACGGCGACGACGCTTGTTGTCATTCCCCTTCTTGCGTCCGTTTTTGTCTTTGTTTGGCGCTTTGCTCTCTTTGGCGACGGGCGCGGGCGCCTGTTCGTAAGCCCGGATGTAATCAATCGCAAACGTCGCCGGGAATTGCGTGGTGGCGTCTGGCGCTCCTGGCCACTTCCCACCGACGGCCAGATTGGCTAGCAGGTACATCGGCCCGCGCGGGCTCTTGCCGACGACTTCGTGCCGCTTCACGCCATCGACGAACCAGACCAGCTTTTCGGCTGTCCATTCCACCGCGAAGGTGTGAAAGTCACTCGAAAAGTCGGGGCCGGAGTAGACCTCTCCCGACTGCTGATGTTCCCCAGCTTCACTCCAGTGGGCGACCATGTGGACCTGGTTCGGCTCATGGCCCAGCGCCTCGAAGACATCGATCTCAGGCGGCCACGACATGTCAGCCGGGAGAAGCCAGAAGGCCGGCCACAGCCCCTGGCCACGGGGGAGCTTGCATCGGATCTCGAAGCGGCCGAACTCGGGTGAAAAGGAGTTATGGGAAGAGATCAGGCCCGAGGTGTACTGGTGACTCCCGTCGGAGGAAGGCTGGGCGGTGATGCCGAGGCGTCCACTGTCCAGATTGAAGGCGTCCGGAGCGTAGTACTGCAACTCCCCGACGTTGCTGCGATCGCGTCCCCAGGGGAACTCGCTGGTCCATTTCCCTTCGTCGAGAGACTGGCCATCGAAATCGTCGTTGAACGACATCTGCCACGAGATGGCAGGTGTCGTGGGTGGCTTATGGCGGCGTTTTGCTGCTGTTTCTGCCACGGGGCCGACCAGAAGCGATAGAACGAGCACAACTGCCGAGAGTATGACCCCCCAGGAACTCCGGTGGTAACGATTCATGCGTTCTCCCTGGTGGGCCATCGGCCCTTACCTTCGCCTGCTCTCCGCGACGCTGCTTGATTGAGAGAGTATGCACGAGAGGTTTATAATTTACAAATGATAGATTACATCTTTGTTCATACGAGGCAGTAGGCGAGGCGAACCAGAGCGGAGCAGGCGGGAAATCGCGCCCCGATTGGCACGGCTTATGAGGACGGTGAATGATTGGTGACTCTACGGTCAGTCCGCGTCACGTCCCGAAAGCTGAGTAGTGCTTATATGCCACATTCGTGGTACGAGAGGCCGATTTGGTTTATCATTCATCGGTTGTGCACTTCAGGTTTTTCGACCGTGGCCGTGCGCATACTTTTTCGCTTGAGGTGTTCCATGTCGCCGCGACCGCAGTGCGGTGTAGAGATCGAGCAATGATGCAATCAGATTCCCCTCGCGGCGACGCGCCGCACCATTCACATCGCGCTAGCCGCCGCCAATTGCTTCGTTTGGGGCTGGGCGCCGCGGCGGGCATCGCGAGCGTTTCGCGCGGCGCGTGGTATGAGACTGCCGCGCAGAGCCTGGACGCAGAGCAGGCGGTGGCGCTGGGCGCGTATATCCCGCTGGCGCTCGACGATCCCGCCGTGCTGAGGGACTTCACGGCGGCGATCGGCCGGGACCTCGATTTCGTGGTCTGGTACGAAGGCTG
>JBBRVX010000150.1:0-13899 GCA_038246475.1 Thermomicrobiales bacterium
CGGCGCGAAGGTCCTCCTCATCGAGCGGGGCGATTTTCTGCCGAGTGAACCGCAGAACTGGAGCCCGGAGGCCGTCTTTGTCGAGAATCGCTACAAAGCCGCCGAGCAGTGGCGAGACGCGAGTGGCGGGTGGTTCTTCCCCGGGGTCCATTACGTCGTCGGGGGCAATACCAAAGTCTACGGAGCCGCCCTGCCCCGCTTGCGAGTCGAAGATTTCGGGGAGATCCAGCACGAAGGCGGCATCTCCCCCGCGTGGCCGATAACGTACGAAGATCTGGCTCCCTTCTACGATCGCGCGGAGCGTCTTTACATGGTGCATGGCGAGGCCGGCGCCGATCCGACCGATCCCCCCCGTTCGGGCCCGTTTCCGTTCCCGCGCATGCCAGCCGATCCGTACATGGAAGACCTCGCGGAGAGGATTGAGGCCCAGGGCTTGCATCCAGCTCCCTTGCCGATCGGAGTCGATTTTCAGACTGGGGGATCCTGCATTCGGTGCAAGACGTGCGATGCGTTTCCGTGCCAGGTTATGGCCAAAGGGGACGCCGATGTGCGCGCCGTGCGGCCAGCACTGGCTTCCGGCGCCGTCGAGCTCTGGACGAATACGCTGGCGACGAGGATCACAACGTCGGCAACCGGGAAGAAGGTCAACGGTGTCGAGGTTCTGCGGGACGGCGTCCCATCGTTCGTCGAGGCTGACCTGATCGTAGTTGCGGGCGGAGCGGTCAACTCGGCCGCGCTTCTGTTGCGATCGGCCAATGACCGCCGCCCCGCCGGGCTCGGCAACAGCTCGGGGTTGATTGGCCGCAACTACATGGTTCACAACAATTCGGTGCTGGTTGCCATCGATCCCCGGCGACCGAATCCGACGGTCTTCCAGAAGGTCATGGCCATCAATGACTTCTATCACGCGGGATTCGACCCCGCGTTTCCCTACCCGATGGGGAGCCTGCAACCGGTGGGGAAGCTACAGGGGGCGATGATGCGGGGCGCGGCGCCATGGGCGCCCGGCTGGGCACTCGGCGCCGCGGCCCGGTTCAGCGTCGATTGGTGGGTGATGAGCGAGGACTTGCCGGATCCGGTCAATCGCATTACCCTCGATGGGCAGGGCAACATCGTGGTCCATTGGCGACCCAATAATCTGGAGGCGCACGCGCGGCTCATGCGGCAGGCTAAAGCCATGTTGCGGCGCGCCGGCTACCCGATCCTGCTCAGCCGGCAAATGGGCATCGCCACGAATTCGCACCAATGTGGAACATTGCGCTTTGGCAGCGATCCGGCAACTTCAGTGCTGGACACTTTTGGCCGCGCCCACGATCTGGATAATCTGTACGTTGTCGACAGCTCGTTTTTTCCGTCGTCGACCGCGGTCAATCCGGCGCTGACCATCGCCGCCCAGGCACTCCGGGTCGGAGACCATCTGTGCGAGCGGCTTGGGGCCAGAACGGCACACAACGATTCAGAAAGGAACAGCACCTGATGAGCCCAGAGGAAAGCCGTTTGGCAGGATACCGGAAGCGGCGAGACCAATTTTTTGCGGAGCACGCGCACTCTCCGCTCTCGGCGGAGCAACGGACCAGATTCAGTGGGTTGGACTATTTTCCAGAACGCGAGGATCTTGTGCTCGCGCTAGCCCTCGATGAATCGGGCGACGACGTCGGCGAAGAGGTTGAACTTGACACCACTGACGGATTGAAGAAGCAGTTCTTCCGTGCCGGTGTCGTTCGATTCGACATTGACGGGGCGCCCGTCACACTCACCATTCTCCGCGATGGTGTGCGCGGAGGGCTTTTTCTTCCGTTTCGAGATGCATCGGCGGGAACCGAAACCTATGAGGTGGGACGATATCTCGAACCAAAACAGCTTCCCAACGGACACCTGGTGATCGACCTCAACTATGCCTACAACCCATTCTGCGCGTACGGCGATGGCTGGAGCTGCCCGATCCCGCCTGAGGAAAACCGGCTGAACGTTTCCATCCCAGCCGGAGAACGTGCTTTTCGCCTGCCGGACGCCGAAGCAGCGCCTGAGGAGAGTTAGATCGTTCGCTCGACGCGAGCGGCCCAGTCTGACATGCCGCGGGCCGCTTCCTGAGCGCGGATTTCACCACCGGCCAAAGTGCGTCCCAGGAGGGCGCCCGCGGCCTCCCGCGGCCACCGGTAGACGGAGCGTCTCACTTCGACATAGCGACACGTCCCCGGCTCAAAGAGGAGCTCGGCAAGCACCCAGTCACTTTCGCGGCTATCGAGAATCCAGAGGCGACGACCATCTTGCCGGGCGAAGGGCGCCTGTGTGCATGTGTCACAGACTTCTGAATGAGACGCGAACCGCCCCGGACCCATGTCGTCGTTTGGTCTCGCCGTTGCGCCGGTCGCCACATCAAGCTCCTGCCTCTACGACGCCGTAGAGCTCATGTCCGCGATGTTTCGCTGCGGACACGTTCCGCGCTCAAGCGTGATCCGGCCATCCGGACCCTTTGCTTTCTCGCGGGATGCTGGACTTCACCCTGTTCCGACGGGGAGAGCGTAGCATCACGTTTTCGCGAGCGACAAGCATCGAGGCCAGATTTTTACAGCAGCTATGCTGGATCGATAACTTCAACCGAAGCCTCCTGGACCAGAACCCCGTCAAGTGACACGGTTACTTGATAGACCCCCGCGGGCCACAGAACATCGGCCGCGCGATCGAGACGAACGGTGATCCAGCGGTCGCCCGGGCCGCGATCCCCGGAAATCCGGGTCGCAAACTCGTCCAAAGCTGTCGAGTTGTACGCCCAGCGCGCCTCGACTTCGGCCTCGGGCGGCAGACTGGCGGCAGGCATGACCGCGATGATGCTTGGCGCGTCGGTAGAATAGCGCGCCACATCATCAACCGGGCCTCGCGTCCCTGAAGCGATGGCCGTCGTCCAGGTTATGTCCCCAATAGTTGGCGTGGTATCGACCGGAGACGCGGTTTCAGGGGCGTTCGCCTGAGCGCCGAGAAGAGGCGTCGAGGTCGTGAGTGGTTGATCGGAGGATTCCAACGTCGACTCTCCCCCGCAGGCAGCGAGCAAAAGCAGCAACCCCATTGCCGCGACGACGCTCAAGGGAGCGTTGCGCCGGTGAGAATCAAGGCGGGTCATGCCTCCCCTGTCGCTCGATGTCGTGGTGCGTGGCGCATTGACATGGAACCGTCCTGACCTCATCTCAATCGCGGCGGTGGTTCAGTGATCGAGCGCTACTCTACACGGAACAGCGCCGAACTTTGCTACGAAATCGACGCGGCCCCCATAATTTGGAATTGTGATCGTTCGCGCCCGCCGCCGAGAGGTAGAGGACCGTGGCCAAACGCCAATCGACGCCTGAAGTTTCGCCCGTGAGCGAGGGACTGACGCTGCTGCCGGTTGGTGGTCCCCGCTTCGGGAGGGAAGAGCCCGGAGACGCGGACGCTCCATATCTGAGCGTGGTCGTGCCTGCCATGAATGAAGAAGGCAACATTCCCGATCTCTATGCGGCTATCGTGGCGGCGCTAGCTCCCACGGGGCGTTCGTTTGAGCTGGTTTTTGTTGACGATGGGTCGCGGGACGGGACCTGGGACGCCATGACCGCGCTCGCGGAGGCGGATCCGCGCGTCGTGGCCTTGCGTCATCGCCGCAACTTTGGCAAGGCGCAGGGGTTAGCGACAGGCTTCGCCGTGGCCTCGGGCGAAGTCATTCTCACGATGGATGCAGACTTGCAGGACGATCCGGAAGAGATTCCCCGATTTTTGGCGAAACTGGATGAGGGGTATGACCTCGTCTCAGGCTGGAAACAGCATCGTCAGGATCCGTTGGGCAAAACAGTGCCGAGCCGGTTCTTCAACGCCACGGTGCGCCGGGTCTCGGGCGTGCCCCTGCACGATTTCAACTGCGGATTCAAGGCGTATCGGGGCGAGGTCGTGCGCAACATTCGGCTCTACGGCGAGTTGCATCGATTCACGCCGGTCCTCGCGCACGCCGAGGGGTTCCGGGTGGGAGAGCTCCCGGTACGGCATCATGCCCGTCGCTGGGGAACCTCCAAGTATGGCTGGTCGAGGCTGGCGAAGGGCTTTCTCGATCTCCTGACCGTGACATTTCTGACGCAGTATCGTCAGCGGCCGATGCACGTGCTGGGCATGCCTGGTCTGGCCGCGCTCGCGGTCGGCGCCGTTCTCGGCCTCTGGCTGACCGCCGAAAAAATCCTCACCGGCGCCGCGCTTGGTGGGCGGCCGTTGCTGCTCCTTGCCGTGCTGCTGGTCCTCGTGGGCGTGCAATTCTTCGGGCTGGGGTTGATTGGTGAGTTGATGGTTCATGGCAGCCAGCGGCAGAGTCCACCGGCGGCGCAGCCGCGGGTTCGGGAATCAACGGGATTGTCTGAAGCGCGGATGGAGCTGGCCGGGCTCAAGATTTCGTCTGGACGGTGAGCGGCATTTCCGAGCAACCGGCATCACAGATCGTGCCCCGCCCAACAGTCACCCAGATGATCCGGCGTTGGCTTCGGCCTGTTTTGACCATTCCTACACCAATACTTTTCGTCGCCGCCGCGGTCATCGCTGGGTTGCTGCTCTGGCGCCAAGGCAGCCTCGGCGACGTTGCCGAGTCGCTTCGCGGCGTCTCGCCCCTCCAATCGGCCGCGATCCTGATCACCTATGCCGCCAGCATTCTTGTCCTTGGGGTGCGTTGGCATGTGCTAACTCGGATGGCCGGCGGCGCCCCTGCCTGGACCTCGTCGGCGGAAGTGTTCATGACCTCGGTGATCGTGAACTATGCGGCGCCAATCGGACTGGCGGTGCCAACGCGAGCAGCCCTCACCGTGCGCGATCTAGGGTTGTCGCCGGCCCAGAGCGGCGCCGTGGTCGGCTGGGAATTAGCGTTGGACATCATCGCGCTCATGGGTATTTCCACCCTGTGGTTAGGGCTGGGGGGAGTGGCGCTATTACGCTCCATTTCCGTGGATTTCGGGCTCGTTGTGATCGGCGCGATTCTTCTGGCGCTCGCGGCTGGCGGCGTTATCCTCGTGTCTCGCGTGACCGCGATCCGATCGCGGTTGAAATCCATCCTGCGCCCAATGTACCGGGATCCCCTCCGCCAGCCGGCGAGCGCGCTCCTGGCGGTGGGCCTGACGGCTCTCTTCTGGACGCTGCAAACGGGAGTCATGGCCGCGTTGCTCGGGGCGTTCGGTGTCGCCCCTACGCTTTCCCTCGTCGCGGGCTTGATGGGCCTGCCCGTGCTGATCGGTATGCTCAGCCCGATTCCGGGCGGGGCTGGCGTTCGCGAGGCGCTGATGGCGGCGATGGCCCGCCTGGAAGGCAGCCCGGCGGCGCCGGTGATCCTCGCCGCGGTGACGTACCGGATGGCGCTTTTCATCGTGACGCCAATTGTCTGGGGTGCGCTGCGACTGGCGCGGGCGAGGCTGAAAGCCTGATGATAGATGGTGCAGCGGCGATTCGCGGCAAAGGGCAGGTTTTCCGTCACCGCATGAACAGTGGAGCAATCCCCGCATGAACCTGGAGGCCCAGTCCCAAGCATCGAGCAACTATCGCAAGCACACCGCGGTCAATCCGCTGCAGAAGGCGTTAATTGAGCGCTTTCACGCGACGATCGTCAGCGAAGTCTGCGCCCTGTCGCCGGAGACGTTTCTTGACGCCGGCTGCGGAGAAGGGTTTGTCGCGCGCCGTCTTATCGCTGCCATTCCTGGGCTGCAATTGAAGGGCTGCGATCTCTCGCCTGGGGCGCTGGCTATCGCCCGGCAGACAAACCCAGGCGCTGAGTTTGTGCCGGGAAGCGTTCTGGAGCTGCCCTTCCCCGACAAATCATTCGACGTGGTCGGGTGTTTCGAGGTGCTCGAGCATCTGCCTGATGAAATGCCTCGCCAGGCGCTTGCCGAGTTTTCACGCGTGGCCCGCCGCGCGGTGGTGTTGAGTGTTCCGCATGAACCATTCTTCAGTCTGGCGAATGCCGCTCGCGGCAAGAATCTCCATATTCGGCCCCGTGGCAGCGACCCCGATCACCGGCAATTTTGGTCTCGCGCGAGCTTCGGCGCGCTTGTAGGTGAAGAGTTCAGGGTGCGAACGCTGAAAGGTTCGTTTCCCTGGACGATTTGCGTGGCCGAAGCCTCAACGAAATGATGTCATCGGATCGCTTGGGAGAATGCTTCAGACGCTGAGAGCTCTGGTGGCATCGGACCTGGAACTATGGACACCCGAGATCGGTATTGCGGGAACTGCGGTCATCGGAACCCCCCGGTGGCGGAGTTTTGCGCGGAATGTGGAACCTTTCTGGAGACCGTTGTCTCCTCCAGCCTGACGCGGGTCAAGCAAACGCAATTTGCCCTTCCCGACTATCTCCTGGTGGCGCGGGAGCGGGAGCGCGAAGAACGCCGGCGGCGGATGACGATGGAAACAGGCGAAGGCGTGGGCCTCCTCTGGGTGGGCGCCATCGCCGCGGTGCTGGCCATCTGGTTTGGCGGTGGACTGGGTCCCGGCGCCGCGGCGTTCCTGCTTGGGCTCGCCGCGGTCATCGCGGGGTTGTGGCGGTTGCGCCACGACACGCGGAACATGGCGCGCGCGGGTACGGCGACCGTGGTGATTTCCTCGGTCGTTCTGGGCGCTGCACTGGCGCAAACGCTCGGATTTCCTCGATCCCAGATTGTTGAATTTGCGGCAGAGGCGCCGCCGGTGGCGCCCACGCCCAAGAGCGGTGAGGCTCCGGCCATCGCGTTTGCCTTCGACGGCAGCATGCCCATGTTTCGCGGAAACCCCGGCCGAACCGGTGAAAACGTAGGGCCCGCGCCGTTAGCTCGTCCGCTCGTGGCGTGGAAGACGTTCGTCGGAGGCGAGAGCTATGCGTCTCCCATTGTTGCCGGCGATACGGTCTTCGTGGCGACAAAGGCGGGCAGCGTGGTTGCCCTGCGACTGGTCGATGGCGACGAGCTGTGGCGAGTCGACGTGGGCGACTACATCGTCCGAAGCACGCCGGCGTATGGTCTGGATACCCTTTTCGTCGCCGCTGGCTACGATCTTCTGGCGATCAACGCGCAAAATGGAGAACGGCGCTGGAGTGTGCCACTGCGATTCGCCGGTTCCTGTTCCCCCGTGTTGGACGGCGACACCCTCTACGTGGCGACGCAGGAGGGTCACGTCTCGGCGTTCGCCGCGCGTTCGGGCGAAGAGCTCTGGCACTATCGCAATGACAATCTCCTCTTCGGTTCGCCAGCGGTCTCCGGAGATCGCGTCATGATCGCGGACGAATCGGGGCAAGTGACCGCGCTGGATACGAGCAGTGGACGGGAAGTTTGGCAGAAGGATGTAGGCGAGGAAGTCTTTGCCACGCCGGCGATCTCGGACGGAGTGGCATTTGTCGTCACCAAAGAACCGCTGTTGATCGCGCTTGATCTCGAATCTGGCCGCGAGTTATGGAGGGAGCAGGTTGGCGGCGTCTCCTCACCCGCAATCGTCGACCAGACGCTGTACCTGGGCGGCGATGACCAGTCGTTGCGGGCGATCGATGCCAATTCGGGCAAACCGATCTGGAGCACGCCCCTTGGCTATGCGATCGAATCATCAGCCACGGTCAGCGGCGCCGCGCTGTTCATCGCGAGTGGTCCTTCTCTCAACGCCGTCGATCGAGCCACTGGGAGGTCGCTTTGGACCCATGTGACCGGGGGGCCGGTGACTTCGGATCTCGCGGTTGTCGCGGGAATGGTCATCGCCGCGAGCCACGATGGATACATCTATGCCCTCGAGGCGGCGGAGGGGTCGAGCGAAGGAAAGACGGGGTAAATCCAATCGGAGCAGGGGGCTTTTACTTCGGTCCGGCAGGTAGTACAATGCTCTGGGCGTAGTGAGCGTCCGGCGAGCAGCGGTCGGGGGGCTGCCTGCATCGTCGATCTTGGGCTCGGGGTGAGAGTCGCGGAGGGATAGGTCAATGAGCAAAGTCTCGTACAAGCGGCTGGGCGTGGCTCTGGTGAGCCTTGCAGTGCCGTTCATGGTTTCTGGCCCGGTTTCTGCAGCGCCCGGCGCGGATGAAGTCGCGGGCGTGCAGCTTGCCTGCCAGGCGTACTTCGACATCAGCACATGCACGCATGCCGTCACCGACGGTGTGTACGATGTCGTTGAAGGTGACGTCAACGGTCAGTTGGGCGACCTGGGCCTTGACTACGTTGTTGACATCGGGGAGCCCGAAGGCAGCGAGCCAAGCTCGCTCTCCTCTGACATCAACGGCATCGCGGTGAACCCGCTTCCGCCGCTGATCCCGGTTCCGGCCGTGCCTGGTGTTCCTTTCCAGTAATCAACGCTTTTCCTTGCGGACGCTCGTCGTTCGCCGTGTGAAGCGAAAGCATGACCGCGAGATCACCTGATCTCGCGGTCATTGTTTTCTCCCGGACATCATCCCTTTTGTTCGTGAAGGGACATCCGGCTTCCGCGGTCGCGGAGATCAATCTCGCGGTCGCCTAACCGGTGTTCTTGAGGCCACCCGCGATGCCGTTAACGCTGCGCAGAATCGTGCGCAGCGTGTCCGGCCGCGCATCCCCAGCTCGCATGCGGCGCAACATTTCCACCTGCACGAACGATATGGGATCAACATACGGATTGCGACGGTCGACCGACCGCCGCAGCACGGGATCGCGTTCGAGGAGGCGATCCTGGCCTGTCAGCGTGAGGATCTCACCCATCGAGCGATCGTGTTCTTCACGGATACGATTCCAGATGCGGCTGCGGATCCCGTCATCCCGCACGAGCGAGGCGTAGCGGGCCGCAATGTCAAGGTCGGATTTCGCGAGGGCCATTTCGGCGTTCGCAATCGTGGCCGCGAAGAATGGCCAGTCACGTTCCATCGCTTGCAAACGTGCGAGGCCGAAGCGCTCCCTTCCAAATTCCAGTCCCGCGCCAATACCAAACCAGCCGGGCAAGAGAAAGCGCGACTGGGTCCACGAAAAGACCCATGGAATGGCCCGGAGGTCTTCGATCCGGCTGTTCTGCTGCCGGCGCGCGGGGCGAGAGCCGATCTGCAACCGGGCGATCTCGGCGATCGGCGTAGCCTCTTCGAAGAACTGGACGAAGTCGGGGTCGCCGTAGACGAGATCCCGGTAGGCGTTCACCGCTTCGTTCGATATCGCGGCCATCGCCTGCTCATAGTGATCGAGGACTTCAGGTTCCGGCATGGGCAGCAGACCGACCGTGCTCGCCAGCACGGCGCCCGCGACCAACTCCAGCTCGCGATGGGCGAGTGGGGCAGTTGCGTAGCGGGCGGCGATAACCTCCCCCTGCTCGGTCAGTTTGATGCGGCCGTTCACTGAGCCGCGCGGCTGGGCGAGAATCGCGACGTTGGTGGGCCCGCCGCCGCGTCCGATCGCCCCCCCGCGTCCGTGAAAAAAGGTCTGCCGCACTCCGGTTTTGGCGAAGAGCGCGGTCAACTCGCTCTGCGCGCGATAGAGCGCCCAGGCCGAACCGAGAAACCCAACTTCCTTGTTCGAGTCGGAGTAGCCGATCATCACTTCCTGAGCAAAGCCGTGGCTGACCAGCGCGTTGCGATAGACGGGCAGCTCCAGCAGCCGGGCCATGGTGGCCGGCGCATCCCGCAGGCCCTGCTCCTGCTCAAAAAGGGGAGCGATGGCGAGCTTGGCGCCAAATCCGCCCGGCTCCGCCAGCCCTGACTCCTTCATCAGCAGAAGCACGGCGAGCACATCGGACGGCGCTTCGGCGCCTGAAATGACGTAGGTCTCGATGGCTCCCTGGTGCTTTCCGGCGAGCGCCTCGGCGATCATGCGGAAGGTCCCAATGACCTCTTGTGTCTCTGATGTAATGTGGCTCAGCCCGCGTGGGATAAGCGGGCGAGGATTGGCAATTTCGCGGCAGAGCAGATCGGTGCGCTCAGTCTCCTCCAGGTCGAGATACGCGTCGCAAACCCCGGCCTCACGCAAGACTTCGTTCAGGGCAGCGGCATGTCGTTTGGCATGATCCCGGATGTCCATGACGGCCAAATGAAACCCGAAGACCTGGGCGATGCGAATCACATCGCGCAGATCGCCATCGGCGATCAGATCAGCCCCCTGCGCGCGCAGTGAGCGGTCGATGAGCCAAAGATCGTCCAGAAGGGCGGCAGACGTTGCGTAGCCCTCCTGAGCGCCGTCGCGGGTCGATCGCAGCTTCTCTTTCATCAGGGTGAGTGCCTGCCGATACGGCTCGCCCGCATTGATCATCAAGACCTGTTGGGCCGCGTCGGGGAATTCGCTGGCGAGCCCGTGAATCAAGGGCTCGATCAGCGGTGATGGCCCCGCGATGCTCTCGGCGAGGGAGATACGCCCCGCGAGCTCGACCAGGCGTGATTCCAGCAGTCCAAGGGCCGCCCCGCGCATCACGTCAAGCGTTTGCCAGGTGATCTCCGGCGTCACATTGGGATTGCCATCGCGATCTCCTCCTATCCACGTCCCGGGCATCAAGAGTGGCGGGAGGTCGAGGTTCAGATCGGGATAAAACTCCGCCAGCGCTTCGTCGAGATCGCGGTAGATAAGCGGAACGACCTCGATGAACGTCGAAAGGAGGTAGACGAGGCTCGTACGAACCTCGTCGAGCACCGTGAGATCGGTGGCCCGGACTTCATCTGAGTACCAGAGTTCTTCGATGGTCTGCGAGAGGAGTCGAATCGCTCGCGTCATCTCGCCGGGAAGCGGCGTGCGCTCGTCCAGATCACGCAGCACGGCAAAGATGCGGGCCAACTTGGCGATGATCGTACGCCGGCGGGCCTCAGTGGGGTGAGCGGTCAGCACGAGACGAATCCGGGACTCGGCGAGAAACGCGGCTACCTCATCTGCCGTGATGCCACGGCTGGCGAGGAGCGAGACGGCCTCCCGCAACGAGCCGCGGCGCGGACCACCTCCCGCCGTCTCGCGGCCACGAACACGGCGAATTCTCTCGCTGTCTTCGGCCAGATTGATCAGTTGAAAGTAGTTCGTAAAGGCGCGGACCACGCTCTCGGCCTCGTCATTCGAGAGCTCGCTCACGAGGTGGTCGAGCTGGACTCCGGCGTCGATGTCGCCGCCACGGAGCGATTTCGCCAACGCGCGGGCCGTTTCCGTCAGAAAGAATGCGCGTTCTCCGCCAGACCCGCGAAGCACGTCGCCCAGGAGCCCGGCCAGCAAGTACACATCGTCCGAAAGTGTGCGCGGCGATGTCCCAACGCTCTGGCTCTGAGCCATGCTGAATGTCCTCACGTTACATGTGTCTTCCGCGATAGTCCCAGGCATTCTAGGTTCTTCAATGAGGATTGCACTGTTCTGGGAGCACAACCATGCGCTGGCAGGGGCATCAGGTTTCTTCTCGGCTATGATGCGATCCGGCCGCGTGATAATGGGTTGATGGACTCCTGGGAATGAACGGGCCGGCAGATCACACCACCACGGAGGTTGGCTTGCAATCGGCGAAAATTTCAACCACTAAGGCGTCAGATGATGCACGAAACTCGACGCGAAGCGAGCCGCTCTCGCCAGAGGCGATTGCAGACCGCCTGGTTCCAGTTGACCCACGGATAGCTCCCGACGGGACGAAGGTAGTCTTCATCGCCGAACCAGGAGGTCAGAAAGAGAAGAAAATGAAACGAGCCCTCTGGATCGGCGGCGGGCACGAGGCTGCTCGGCCGTTGACGGCCGGGGTATGGGATGACAGGGGGCCCCGTTGGTCGCCTGACGGCTCTCGCATGCTTTTCGTTTCGGATCGGCTGGAATTGGACGAAGAGGGCTCTCGGCTTTTCTTGCTGTCCACGGCGGGCGGCGAAAGCCTCCCGCTTGGCGAACTGCAAGGGAGCCTGTCCGAACCATCCTGGTCGCCGGATGGCCGCTACGTCTGCGTGCTGCGCGAAGACCCTGAGCCGGAGAGCCTCAAGGCCCGCAAGAAAGAGCGCGACGATGCGATCGTCATTGAGGAAGATCCACGTTTCACGCGCCTGTGGGCGATCGATGTTGCCACTGGGCGGGCGCGCTGCCTGACAACCGGCTCGCGCGAGATCCGGACCTACGCCTGGACGCCGGATGGCGACGCGCTCGTTTTCATTTCGACCGACATGACGGGTATTGATGCGCAATTGGGTCCAGGCGATCTCTGGGAGGCTCCACTGATGGGCGGGCTGCCGCGCCATGTGGCACGGTTTCGTGCGACCGGCTCATCCCTGCTCGTCGTCACGACGGAAGGTGAGACGAAAGTCGTCGTGAAGGTCGATGGCCAACGCGAAGCACCATCCGATTCAATCTGGACCGTGCCCCTCTCCGGCGGCGTCCCGCGCAACCTCCTCCCGGACCTGAATGGCAATGTGGAGGAAATTGGGCCCTTTCCGGGACGTTCGGGCTCTATCGTGGCGCGCGTGGTGGAGCGGACGCATGGCAGGCTCTACGCCGTGGATGTTGCGACCGGCGAAATGGAGTCGATCTCGCCGCCATCGCTCCTGGAGAGAGGCTCCATTCTGCATGGCGTTTCCTTGTCATCTGACGGCAAGCGGCTGGCGGCGATCTGGTCCGACGCTACCACGCCTGAGGAAGTTTTCCTCGGCGACGTAGGTGGCGCCGTGGTCCCAATCTCCTCGCTCGGCGCGCGGTTCGCCGGCTGCCTCCAAACGACCGAGCATGTCTCGTGGCTGAGCGACGACGGCACGGAGATCGAAGGGCTGCTGACCTATCCCCTGGGTTACGAATCAGGGCATCGTTACCCCCTGATCGTAGAAATTCATGGTGGGCCTTCCTGGCAATGGGAAGAGCGGGTCATGCTCGACTGGCATGATTGGGCGCAAATGCTGGCCAGCCATGGTTACGCCGTGCTGATGCCAAATCCGCGTGGGAGCACGGGCTACGGAAACCCGTTTCAGAAAATGCTGCAAGACGACGTTGGCGGGGGTGAATCGAGGGATCTGATCTCGGGAGCCCTGGCCATGGTCGAGCGAGGCATCGCCGATCGGGCGCGGCTCGGCATTGGTGGCTGGGGCTGGGGCGGCTACCTGACCGCCTGGACAATTACGCAGACGGATATCTTCGCCGCCGCCGTGATGGGCGCTGGGCTGTCGAACATGATTTCCGATCATGGCCAGGGCGATATCCCATCTGCCAATCTCCTTTACTATCCCGGCCAGCCGTATGACAACATGGATGCATACTGGAAGTCTTCACCCATCCGCCACGTCGCGGACGTGCGCACGCCGACGTTGATTCTGCATGGGGACGAGGATGCCCGGGTGCATCCAGCGCAGGGCATGGAGTATTTCCGCGCTTTGAAGATCCTGGGAGTTCCGGTGAGATTTGTCCGCTATCCCCGCGAAAAGCACGGGATTCGCGAACGCGCCCACCAGATCGATCTCATGAACCGAGTTGTCGATTGGTTCGACCGCTACCTGAAGCCGTTGCCTGCCCCTTGATCGAATGGAGCGGCAGGAGCCTGATCCAGTTGATGATAGATCGCTGCCGCAACTACGTTCTGCTGATGCCTGATGCCCCCTCTCTCGGCCCAACCTAACAGGGGAAGGTCTACCCGAAACGCCGCCTCGCACATGACAAGAAGCCCCTCTCCCGGCCCGACGGGCCGGGCGCCCGCTTGCGGGTGGCGGTTGGGGTGAGGGCTCGTCGCGGCGCTAGAACCGTTAACCCGGATTCCGTATCAGGAGAGCAGCCGCGAAATGGTCGCGGCATAAACCTTGGCCTGGGTCACCAGGTCGTCGATCTTGACGGCTTCGTTGGCGCCGTGAGCATGCTCGCCACCGGGCCCGTATCCGACCGTGTCGATTCCGGCCTGCCGGTAGAATCTCCCGTCGGTCGCGCCGGCCCAGGCGACAAAATACTCTGGCTCGGCGCCCGTAACCTCACGCACGCTGGCCTGCAGCGCCTGGACCAACGGTGAATCTTCCCCCGTGATGTTCGCGGGAATGTGATC
>JBBRVX010000151.1:0-13856 GCA_038246475.1 Thermomicrobiales bacterium
AAGGCGACTTGACCCCCTCCACGCGTTCCTGCCTGTTCAGTCAGCCGCTGCCGACGTCCGCTGCCACAGTGCATCCGCGACGGCTTCTGGCCGAATCGGCAGGCTAAGCATGCGTTGCCCGGTCAAATCGCGAATCGCATTACCGACCGCGGCGGCACCGGGGATCGCCGGTGGTTCGCCGATTCCCTTTGCACCATAGGCGCCATGTTCAGAATGCACCTCGACGAGGACCGTTTCGATTGGCGGAATCATTTCGGCTCGCGGCAGAGCGTAATCCATCAAGGTGGCAGTCAGAAGCTGCCCATCGCTGTCGTAGATCATTCCCTCGTAGAGCGCCCAGCCAAGCCCTTGAGCGACACCCCCATGGATTTGCGCTTCGACCTCTGCTGGATTGATCGCGAATCCAACGTCCTGAACGGCAACATAGCGGACTGGTCGAGTTTCGCCAGTGATCTCGTCGATCTCGACCTCCACCAGATGCGCGGCAAATCCTGGAGCACTATCTCGAATGGCCGTTGAGCCCGTCCCATACACCGGCTCGTTTCGGGCTGCAAAGCCCATGGTGCGGCTGGCGATATCCTTCAGTGAAATCGCCGACCCCGGGACGCCGCGCACCTGCACGGCCCCATCCACGACCTCAAGATCTTCAACAGACGCTTCCATGGCTTCTGATGCAACCGCGAGAATCTGTCGCAGTGCGTCTTCCGCGGCCTTTTGCACCGCCTTGCCAACCGTGTAGGTGATCTTGGATCCGCCAGTGCCACCGGCGAACGGCGCCGCATCGGTCGGCGCGGTCGTAACCGCGATGTCATCAGCATTCATTCCGAACGTTTCGGCCGCGATCTGCGCAAACGTCGTGTTCGTTCCGGTAAGGTCGACCGAGCCCAGCACCACGGTAAGCTTGCCGTTCGCGTCGAGACGGCACACCGCCGTGGCCGGCTCAATGCCGCCCGGCCAACCTCCGACCGCGATGCCAACCCCCCGCCCTGCCCCGCGTGCCGCGTCACGGTCGCGCCAAGCAGGATGCTCCTTGAGCGCCTCAAGACATTCCTTGAGCCCGATTCGCGGCCAGGCGCCGCCATTGGGGCGGAGATCGCCTTCGACGGCGCAGTTGCGTAGGCGGAAGTCGAGCGGATCGAGTTCGAGCTTGCGCGCCAGCTCATCAATTGCTGATTCAATGGCAAACGTCGCCTGCTGGGCGCCCGGCGCTCGATACGCGCCCGCTCCCGGCTTGTTAGTCAGCACCTCGTGACCGCGAAGTTCCATGTTTGGGAATCGATAGTATCCCCCATGGAGGATCGCCGCGATTTGGAGGGGCGATCCGCCTCCTGACCCCGTGTCGAAGATCAACCTCGATTCGAGAGCCATAATGTCGCCAGCGTTGGTTGCGCCGAGCTTTACGGTGATCCGGCAATCGGGCGCCGGATTTCCGGCCATGAAGTCGTCCATCCGCGAATATCGAAGCAGGACGGGTCGGCCAGAAGCAACGGCGGCGGCAGCCACCAAAGGCTCGATCAGAACAAACTTTCCGCCGAATCCCCCGCCCACCGGCATCGGCACGACATTTACGTTCTGGACCGGCATCCCAACCGTCTCCGCAACGCGGGTGCGGCAGTAAAACGCGGCCTGGGTGCTGGTGTAGACCGTGAGGTTCCCGAGTGGAGTGATATCCACTAGGCACACTTGCGGCTCGAGGTACCCCTGATGCACCGTAAGAGATTCGATGGTGAGCTCGACCGTGGCATCTGACGCGGCAAACCCGGCCGCAACATCTCCCCGCGAGAAATGAACTGAGCTTGAAACATTTGGACCGACGATCTGGTCGTTCTCTTCCGCTTGCGTGGTCGCGTCCGAGTTGTGCATCGCCGCTTCTTCGTCATTCGTTTCTTGACGCGTCTCGCGGATATGCGGTGAAGCGGGATCGAGACCTTCATCGAGTGTGTTGACAACCGCAAGCGGCTCAAAATCAACCTCGACCATTGCGACGCCATCTTGCGCCGCGGCGTCGCTTTCCGCGAGCACGAGCGCCACGAACTGCCCCGCATACACGGCCTCGTCAGCGGCGATCGGCGATTTGCCGCCGCTGCTCAGTTCCGCTACGAGGTCATGTGCCGTCAACACGGACACCACGCCCGGCACAGCGAGCGCGCCCGTGGCATCCACGGCAAGAATACGGGCGTGCGCGTACGGGCTGGTCACTGGCCGCGCAATGAGCATGCCGGGAACATTGAGGTCGCCGGTGAATCGCTCCTGACCGGTGAGTTTGGGGGGGGCATCATTTCGTCGCACCCGTTGGCCAACGGCACGGAGTTCAGGCATCGAAATCTCGTCCTTGGTGTGCATGTTCGAAACTCGACGAATCGTCAAGCGTGCTATCAATCCGATTCTAGCATCGCGAGATGCCCGGAATCGTGGTTCTGGCCGAAATATCGCTACGCGTGTTCGGCAAGCACGTCCGAGGGGCCCCATTCACGTACGCTGAACGTTGCCGCGTCCATATCATTGAGAAAGTTGAACTCTTCAAGGGCGCGCCGAATCTGGTCAGCGGAGGCCGCTTCCCACAACGTGAAAATTCGGTCGTCGTGAAGATCGGGCGACCACGTCTTGAGCCAACGTACACCGCGTGCGTCGTCAAGGGACGCCTTCGCGAGCTCAAGCAGCCGGGACGGCGGCAAGACAGCTTCATCAACGGGTTGCCTCGGAGTATGAACGACGAAGTACAGTGCCAATGCAGCCTCCTGGGTGAAACGACTCACGGCCGCTATGACTATGAAGCTCCACGTCGACCGCTCCGCCGGCGTCTGCGTCGTTTTGCGGTGCTCGCCTCCGGGCTCTGAGAGGCCGGAGGCACGATGATCTCCAGCGCTGCCTGCTCGCTGATAGTGGCCAATGGAACAGACAGGGGTTGTGCAATTGGGTGTGCACTGGCCTGCGCGCGCGAAGCTCCCATACCAAGCTCATCACTGCGAAACGTGACTTCGCTGTTGTCATCCTCCATCCGAACGGTCACCAACTCCCGCAGGAGGTGCATCGAAACGACCAGCCCCAGACCACCAGGCGTTTCGATGGTTTGGCCAAGCCTGGGCATCACCGCCTTCATTTGCCGGTATTGATCGTTTTCATAGGACAGGCAGCAGAGAAGCCGCCCGCACACTCCGGAAACCTTCGACGGATTGAGTGGCAAATCCTGATTCTTCGCCATGCTCATTGAAATCTCTGGAAAGACCGGAAGCCAGGAGGAACAGCAAAGGGTCCGTCCACATCGCCCAAGTCCGCCCAGCAATCGCGCCTCGTCGCGAGGACCGACTTGACGTAGCTCGATTCGGCATCCCAACGTACGTGCAAGTTCCTGGGCCAGATCGCGCAGCATGCCCGAGTCGGGCGTGCCTTCCCGATCAGGAACCGAATAGCTCAAATGAATGGCCGAGCCGTCAAAGCTATAGTCCGCCGATATGGGCTTGATCCCCAACCTTCGCGCGCGTGATCGCTCGCCAAACGTGCGAATGGCGTCGGGCGCCCCGCGGCGCACCGCTTCCATCCGTGCGACGTCGTCGCCGCTCATGACCCGCCGGATCCGGCCGAGCTCACCTTGCAGGATTGATCGTCGTACCTGATGCGGCGCGATCACGACCCTACCGGCTTCTTCACCCCGAGCAGTTGCGACGACAACCCAGTCCCCGACCTCGGGCTCTTCCTGCGCAGAGTGAAAGTAGTAGATCCGGCCGGAATCACGGAAGCGAACGCCTACGACGCATTCAGCGGGCGAGTCGTCACGCTGCCCTATCACGGCATCGTCTTCAGAGCAACCGCATTCGCCGATTTTCTCACCGGAAACGAGACGATCCTTGAACCGCGCTCGCGCTCGCGCTCGCGCCTCATCAAGCGTCGCGGGCGGCATCCATGACTCAGTTACGTTGGGCGAATCCCCGGATTCGGCCATGCCAACACCATCGCTTCCAGGGCCAGTCGTGGCCGTACGTTTGAGTCCAGGTCAACCAGGCACTGTAGCGAAGCACGCACCGCGACGCTGAGCGCGAGCGGCGATGTCGTCTCCTCACCAAAGAGCGAACCTGACACCTCGTCCCGCGTCCGTCCTGTTGCCTCGCCAATCATTTCTTCTCGCAAGATCTGCACGACCGCCTGCACTATGCCAAAAACGACCGCTCGGCGCTTGGCAAACTGGTCGCCAAGGCGGAAGGCGGTCACCATCCGTTCGTACCGCTGCGCGCCAATCCAGGAGATTGCCGAATCCCGTTCCTCACGCCTCGTTTGCAGAAGCTTCTTGTCTCGCGCCGCGGCAATCGCCCAGGCCGCACACCCTCGGCTGAGCCGGGCGATCTCTTCAGCAAGAACGGGATCGACGGAGAGTTCCCGCACGGCCTCCTCGACAAGTGAAAGGGAGACCGGACGGACGACGATATGCTGGCATCGTGAGCGCACCGTATCCAGCAAGGCTTCGGGTTCATCCGCGATGACGAGAAGCGTGACCGTCCGCGGAGGCTCCTCGAGCGTTTTGAGAAGCGCCTGTTGTGCGGGCTCCTGCAGTGTCTCAGCGTCATCAACGATGAGGAGGCGTCTCGAGCTCTCAAGCGGCAAGAGCGATGCCGCCGCTCGTAGTCTACGAACCGTGTCGATCGTCAAATTCTCTCCGCGACCTGGCTTGTCCGCCAGCAGAGCCTGAGACGCCAGATCGAACCGCTCGACATCGGGATGCACGCCATGAGCGACGTTGCGGCAGGCACGGCACTCGCCGCAGGATCGCGATCGGTCGTCCGAATCCGGATTGGTGCAGCAGACTGCCTGGGCAAACGCCCGCGCCAGCTCGGACTTCCCGGTCCCCTTCGGTCCGGATAGCAGATACGCATGCGACAAGTGTCCGGAACGGAGCGCGTCGCGCAGCCGTTGTTCAGCCTGGCGGTCCACCCACCCGGGCCAACCCTCGGGAGTCATCGCCCTGGGGCCGCCTGCCGTCGATCCGCCTCCGCCACGTGACCGGGCCAAGTCAGGCAACTCGACGCTTTACAGGGCGCGGCTTGGGCGCGGCTTGGGGGATTTCAAATGTTCCTTGTCCTATGAGTGCCTCAACGATCCGTTGGCGATCGCTCGTGCGAAGGTCGGTGACCGTCTGCAGCGACGCGATGTACGGTTTCAGGCCATCCGCATTCGTAACGGGATAGTCCGGCTCAGAGATTTCAAGCTTGACCCGTGGATTGAGAAAGGCAAGCACGGCATCCACGTGCTGATCTGCATCGACCGCGGTAACGACGGCGTTCAGGGCGGCCACATCGGCGTCAGCATCACTTGTGGGATTCCCGAGAAATGCTCCTCCCATCCCGAAAAATCGAGTGATGCCCTGGCCAATCTTGCGCCACCGGCCGTCCTGATACGCCACTCCTCCTGGCAAGTCTCGAGCAACGATCGCCAGCACTCCGCCCGGGAATACGAGTGAGTGCTCGACGGTTCGCTTGCCAAGTTTCGCGTAGTGTACGAGTGCGTAGCGCTCGCCCAGATCCTTCAGAAGCGTATCCAGGATGACGTCATTCCGTTGCGCCCGATTCCACTTCCCCACCTGCTGCATGCCTAGATGAAAAATGATGGTTCCGGCGAGGAGCGGGACATAGGCGATCAGGATTCCCGACTGACCCGCGGCCGAAGCGAGCCAGAACGCGGCGCCGAGAAGCGCCACTCCGAAAATCGAAGACAGCGTCGCGATCCGCTTTCGTTTCTGGATGTACGCAACGTCTCGATACACCTTCATGTGAAAAGACACCACATTCAAATGGAGGCCCAGACAGCCACACGAATTCACAGTTCAGAACGGAGAAAACGGTAATCGGCGCGAGTGTAGCATAGTCGCTCCGCGTGTAGTTATGTTAATTTGAGGAGTCCGAAGTGTTGTTCCGCGATGTAGCGTGCGCCGGCTAGGCCGGCAATAGTCAAGATCGTGACAACCAACGCGATGCTGGCTAAAGGCGCAACTTCCCGCGGAGTTTGATAGCGCCACGCTCGATTTGAGATGAGAGCGAGAAGGACCACCCCCAACGTCCAGAACGCCGCGACCGTCGCCACGACCAACCCAAGTGCGAACGGTGCGTAGAGGATCGGCAGCCCGCTCAATGCCACCCCCCCCAGGGCGCCGCTCACCATCAGCGGCGCGATGACCTCGGCAGGTCGTGAAACGACCGCCTGTCGTCGCTCTCCTATGCTCCACAGAGAAATCGCCTGCAGGTGGACGATGGCGATCCCGAGCGCCGTTCCGGCGAGGATTCCGGTGATGAGCCGCGGCACATTCGACGGTTGATACGCGTGAGGCGCTCCCAGGTCGACGAGAAGGGCGTTCAATCCGTCTACCGCCATGGCGGCGATAAAAGCAAAAAGGAGGGCAATGATGGAACGTGGGAGTCTCGCGGTTGCCCGGAGTCGGCCAGCCGCGAGAAACCAAACTCCTGATGTAACGGCGCCGAGGTAGATTCCGGTCATTCGCGCATCAAGAGGTAAGATAGTGCCGCCAATCGAGAGACTGTGACTGGGCCGCTGGGCGCACAATCCATGCAACATGGCGTGCGTCTTAACCGCAACATCTCCAGGAGAGAGAAGGAATGCCACCAGAAAAAAGGCCGCGATTCCAACCAGACGGGAGATTGCAGCCGCGGATCCAGTTGGCGATGCGACATTTGGACGGACGAAAGATGACACCTGGTTTTCTGCATCTTCCTGATAGCGAGAAAGCTGGGATGGTACATGTGCCAACGCCGATTACATCCTACAATGCGCTGTTGCTGGCCGCGCGCATCTCATGACCATGGTGACCGGCAAACTTCAGCCAGCGCCCCGGCAACTCCTCACCGAAACTCCGACCGGGCGTCTCTCGGTCTCTCAAGTGTTTCCCCCTGGCCGCGCACTGGCTCGAGGCCGCTCGGCACGTGCATTGGTCGGCGTGGCCCTCGTCGCGTTCGCGTTGCTTTACTTCTTCATCAAGCGAAACAAAAGCTGGACGTTTGATGTGCGCGTGACGTTGCGCCTGCAACGCGTTCGCGTCCCGTTTTTTGATCGCGTCATGCATGTCGTTTCCTGGCCTGGATTTCCGCCACAGTCGAGGATCATTCCGCCAATGCTCTCCCTCTGCTGGCTGGCGTTTGGATTCCCCATTGAAGCGTTGTTTCAACTCTTCGCTTGGGGCGCTGGCGCTATTTCGAGCATCGTTAAGCGTTCCATGGGCCGCAACCGGCCCAATCCGCAAGACGTTCGAGTGATTCCGGCTCGAATTGGCGGTTCCTCGTTTCCCAGCGGTCACGTTCTCATTTACAGCGGGGTGTATGGGTTTCTGGCGTTCCTGATCGAAACGCTGGTGCGGCCGAAGAGACTCCGGCGGCTTCTGGTCTCACTCTGTCTGGGACTCGTCGCGCTGGTAGGTCCTAGTCGCATCTATCTCGGACACCATTGGTTTACGGACGTCGTTGCGTCCTATCTGCTGGGGACGTCATATCTCTTGACGCTCATGAGCCTTTATCGTCGAGTGAAAACCGACTGGCTCAACCGACGTCGCGCAAGAGCGCACTGAGCATTACCTATTGGTAATGCGTACGGTTTCATCGAAAAAGACACCCACTTTGCTCGCATTGCGGCTGCACTCCTCGGGCGTCACGGCATCGGTGAGTTTCACCTTGCCTCCTCGCCCTTCGGTGCAATGGATCCAGACTTCGTCGAGTTCGCATCCGCCCACGACTTCGTTCCGGGCCACGATGTGGATGCTGTCGCCCACCTTTGCGGTAAATGGCGTGGCCCGCGGGTGATCGCCGTTGGGTCCATTCGGGGCATTGTTGTCATCCCGCAGCAGGACTGTGGGAACGCCCTTCTTCCCCTTGGGAATGAGCTCGATCAACACATCGTCGTCGATATGTTCGAATCGGTCATTCGGGTCAGGACCCGCCGATACAACGAACCGTCGGCAATTCTTGGAAAACGATTCCTTGCCCTTCTTGCCAGACGCCCTCCCATCTTTCGACTTCTTGTTCCTGGCGTTTTCACCCCGTTTCTCGGCCCTTTTTCGTCGCTTGTCAAGAACTGACGAAGAGGTGCGCCGGCTCTTGCCAGGAACGATCTCAAAGTCAGTGACCAGGAGCGCCGCGGCTCCGGCTAGAATGGCTTTCCGGCGCGATCCAGACGCAGCCAAACTTCGCACAATCCCATCAAAATTCAGATGCTGCATGAGCCCTTATCCCCTTGTTCGACGGCAGCGTTACAGCCCGCCTCATCGATGCACCGCTACATCCTCGTACGCCCACGCGAGACTTCCGGTTTCCCGGTGGTTGCTCGAATGAATGCATCATCGGTACCATTCATAATCAAGGCAATGATAGGGATCGCGCCTGGGTCGAGAAGTGATCAGCAAATCCGGGACGATGGAAGCCGGATGGCATTTCGACTCGTGGACATCGCCCTTGAGCCGGTGCCCGAACGGTCTTTTGACGTGCAGTAGGAGCGCCCGGGTCCGCCCGTTATCGCGGGAATCGGGAATCGGGAACGCGGAACAGCGCGCGCAGTCCCGGATCAAAGGGGGCCTCATGTGGGGCCAATTGAGGTGGCGCCGCGGGTTTGCCCGTCCTCATGTTCGAGGACGGGCTTTTTCTACGAGATTTTCTACTCAGCGCGGTAAGTGCGGTCTATTAACGAATGATGGAGATACAAGACATGAGAGAGACCGTGGCCGGCATCCAGGGCGTTAACAACCGGCCCGATTTCCCGGCTTTGGAACGAGAGCTGCTCCAGTGGTGGGAAAGCGAAGGCATCGTCGACAAGTACCTGCACCGCAATGACGACTCCACGAGGCGCTACTCGTTTCTTGATGGTCCAATTACGGCGAACAACGCGATGGGTGTCCATCATGCCTGGGGCCGCACCTATAAGGATATGTTCCAGCGCTACCACACGATGCTTGGAGAGCGTCAGCGCTATCAGAACGGGTTCGACTGCCAGGGCCTCTGGGTCGAAGTCGAGGTTGAAAAAGAGCTCGGTCTCAAGAGCAAGCGCGACATCGAAGCGTTCGGCGTTGCCGAGTTCGTCGAGCGCTGCAAGCAACGTGTTCTTCGCTTTGCCGGACGCATTACCGATCAATCAATCCGCCTCGCCTACTGGATGGACTGGGACAACTCGTATTTCACGATGTCCGATGAGAACAACTACACAATCTGGCACTTCCTGAAAACGGTCCACGACCGGGGATGGCTGTACAAAGGCCATGATGTAATGCCCTGGTGCCCGCGCTGTGGCACCGGGATTTCCGAACACGAAATCGTCACCGAGGGCTACCAGGAGCGGACCCATTACTCGCTCTTCGTCGCCTTTCCTCTGCTGGACAAGTCAGGAGAGAACCTTCTTGTCTGGACCACGACCCCCTGGACGCTCGCCGCTAACGTCGCCGCCGCCGTCCACCCTGACCTCGCCTACGTCCGGGTTGAGCAGGACGGCAAGACGTACTACGTCGCCCGGGACGCGGCCCGCACCGCCCTGCGCGGCGACTATTCAATCGTTGGCGAACTTTCTGGCGCCGATCTCATTGGCCGTCCGTACCAGGGACCGTTCGATGAGTTGCCGGCGCAGAGCGACGTCATCCACCGGGTGATCGGCTGGACCGACGTCGGCGCGACCGAAGGCACTGGCATCGTGCACATCGCCCCTGGAGCGGGCAAGGAAGACTTCGCGCTCTCCAAGGTCAACGAGCTTTCGGTGATTGCGCCGCTGGATGAGTTCGGCTCGTACGTCCAGGGTTTCGGCTCGCTTTCCGGGCAATATGTCCACGAAGTCTCGATCCCCATCGCCGAAGACTTGCAGGAAAAGGGCCTTCTCTATCGAGGTGAGCAGTACAAACACCGCTATCCGGTCTGTTGGCGCTGCGGTACTGACCTCGTCTTTCGACTCGTCGACGAGTGGTTCATCGCCATGGACGCGCTGCGCCAACCGATGATGGATGTCACCCGGCAAATCGTCTGGTATCCCGAATTCGGGCTCGATCGCGAGCTCGATTGGCTCCGGCATATGGACGACTGGATGATCTCCAAGAAGCGGTACTGGGGCCTTGCCCTGCCGATCTATGAATGCTCAGCTTGCGGCAACGTGGACGTGATGGGGAGCGAAACGGAGCTGCGAGACCGAGCGATCCAGGGCTGGCCCGAATTTGAGGGCCACACCCCGCACCGCCCCTGGATCGACGCGGTGAAGATCGCCTGCTCGAGCTGTGGTGAGGTCGTCGCTCGCATCAAGGACGTAGGCAATCCCTGGCTCGACGCCGGAATCGTCGCCTTCTCGACCCTGAACTATCGTCACGATCCGGAGTATTGGGCCGACTGGTACCCCGCCGACCTGATTTCCGAGAGCTTTCCCGGCCAGTTCCGCAACTGGTTCTACTCGCTTATCGCCCAGAGCACGGCTCTCACCGGTCGACCCGCGTTCCGCAATGTCTTCTCCTACGCCTTGATGCGGGACGAAAAAGGCGAAGAGATGCACAAGAGCAAAGGCAATGCCATCTGGTTCGACGAAGCGGCCGAGGACGTTGGCGTCGATGCCATGCGGTGGCTCTTTTCGCGAACCAACCCGGATATCAATCTGAACTTCGGGCCCCACATCACCGATGAGGTTCGCCGCCGATTCATCTTGCCCCTCTGGAATTCCTACGCGTTCTTTGCGACCTACGCGTCGCTCGACCGCTTCGATCCCACCGCTCCCGAGAATCAAGTGGCATTGCGGGACCGCCCGGTGCTCGATCGCTGGATCGTTTCCCAGCTCCACCAGTTGACACGAGAAGTGCGCGCCGCGCTTGACTCATACAACCCCGATCGGGCCGCCAGAGCCTTGGAGCGGTTTACGATTGATGAGCTGTCAAACTGGTACATTCGGCGCAATCGACGCCGCTTCTGGAAAAGTGAGAACGACTCGGACAAGGCAGCCGCATATCAGACCCTATATGAAGCGTTGACCACGTTGGCGCGGCTGCTCGCTCCATTCACTCCATTTCTGGCGGAGTTCATGTACCAGAACCTTGTGCGGTCGGTCGACGCCGAAGCCGCCGAATCCGTGCACTTAACGGACTATCCGGTGGCCGACGCGGCGAGCATCGACGAATCGTTGTCGCTCGATATGAGCGCCGTGCTGGAAATCGTAACCGCGGGCCATGCGGCACGTCAGGAGGCAGCCATCAAAGTCCGCCAGCCGCTCCCTGCATTGCTGGTGCACGCACGGGATCCGGAAATGTTGCAATCCGTGCTCAGGCTGCAGGATCAGATTCTTGACGAACTGAACGTGAAGGCGATTCAGCCTTTGAGCAACCCCGACCGTTTCGTAACGTTTAGCATCCGCCCGAATCTCCGCCTTCTTGGCCCACGACTCGGCAAGAAGCTCGCCGCCGTTCGCGAGTCGCTCGCGGCGCTGGAACCTGCTCTTGTGGCGGCGGATGCTGAAGCAGGAAACGATGTAATCGTGGTTATCGAGGGCGAAAGCGTTCCTCTTTCACCAGAAGATCTTCTCATCGATCTGGTTCGGTTGCCCGGATATGCTGCCGCTCAGGGACCGCGCACGACCGTGGTGCTCGATACAACCCTTACTCCAGAGCTCATCGAAGAAGGCTTGGCCCGCGACTTCGTGCGCGGCGTCCAGGATGCTCGAAAACAGGCTGGCTATCGCATCGAAGATACAATTGAGATTCAGTTCCTCGCCGATCCCGAAGCTGGCCGTGCCATTGCGAATCATCGCGACTATGTTATGGTCGAAACCCTCGCCACCGGATTACGCGGAGAAGAATCCATTGGTGCGTCGGATGCGCTCGAAGCTGACGCTTCCATAGAGCCCCGAAACAAAATCACCGACGATGGCCACTATGTCGATCAAATCGAAGTCGGAGGACATCAGGTGCGCATCACGTTGCGCACAACCTGAATCTCTTGAATTGGCGCGGGTCGCCCAACGCAAGGCGTCGAGATCGTCAGAAACACATGGTATCCTGCCGCCATAGGCCCGAAGCGAAGAGTTGCTGCCACGTCAGGCGCGCGGGAATCGAGCTTCTCGCTGACGGCAATTGACGGACTCCTTCTCGCTCGATGGCCGAAGCTTTGGCGGATCGATGTTGACCGCCTTATCACGAACGAGGAAGCACGATGACCAGCAATCAAGGCGTAGATCTTCTCAGGTCCCTGCACGCCAGGCAATTGAGCCGTCGCGGCCTTATCGGCGCCGCCGCCGCCGTGCTGGGATCGGCCAGCGGCCTCACTATGCCAGGTCATGCTTCGGCGTCACCGGCACGCGCCATTCGAGCACAGGGCGATCCGCGCACGCTCGTGGTCCTCGATAACATCCAGGGTGGAAATTGGCTTTACTACGATCCAGCCAAACTCTATGAGATCAATCCAGCCGCCGGCTTCCAGGTCACGTATGAGTGCCTGTACCACATTCCGGACGGTTATGACCTGGGCAGCATCGTTCCGTTGCTTGCCGAAGACCTCCCATCCATTAGCGACGACGGTTTGACAGCAACGGTCAAGCTCAAAACCGGTGTCAAGTTTCACAACTCCGGCAATGAAATGACGGCCGACGACTGGGTCTGGAGCTGGAACCGGCTCAAGAACGTCAAGGGCAATCCGAGTTTTCTTGTCACTGACTTCATCGATTCGTTCGCCGCCACCGATCCGCAGACGCTGGAGATAAAGCTCATTTCGGCAAATGCCGCCCTCATGGCCATTCTCACGTCCTTGCCTTTTGCGGTCACCGACAGCGCAATCGCCAAAGAGCATGGTGGAGTCGCGGAGGAAGGTGCTGACCAGAGTGACAAGCTCACTGACTGGCTCAACAAAGGCAATTCGATTGGAACAGGCCCTTACAAGATCGTGCAGTGGGACATTTCAAGCGAAATCATTCTGGAAAGCAATGCCGATTACTGGGGCGACGCGGCTGGATTCGACCAGATCATTTTCCGCAACGTAACTGACTCAAGCACGCAGCTCCAGTTGTTGGAGACCGGTGAAGCGGATATGGCGTTTGCCGCTGATCCTGACAAGCTCCAGCAAGTGCTCGAAAATCCCGCCCTGCAACTTCTGGAAGGGCCTTCTCTTGCCTACGAGTATCTGGCGCTGCATACCTCAGAGGACGTTGGCGGACCACTGGCCAAGAAAGAGGCCCGGCAGGCAGTCGCAACAGCAATCGACTATTCGGGAATAATCGATGGCCTCACCGGCGGGCGTTCGGTTCGTCCCGCGACTGTCGTACCCTTGGGGCTTCTTGGCGCGGAAGAAGTCGAACCTAAGGCATATCAAACCGATTTGACGAAGGCCAACGAGCTTTGGACGACCAGTGGCAACGGCCCCACCGAGCTGACGCTCACCTATGGCGCTGGTCAGTTTTGCCCAGGCGGTTTGAGCCGGGATGTGCTTGCCGCCAAGCTTCAGGGTGACATCCAGGGAATCGACGGCGTAACAGTGAAGCTCACGCCGATGGACCCCACGCAACGACTCCAGGAATATCGTGAAGGAAAGCTTCAATTCACGATGTCCGACTGGGCTCCCGACTACGCCGATGTCCATACCTATGCCGATCCCTTTGGTCGCGAAGGGGGAGCCGCGGCGAAACGCGTCGGCTACGTGAATCCCGACGTCAATGCACTCCTGGACAAAGGCATCGCCGAACGCGATCCCGAGGCCCGTCTCGCGGACTACGTCGAGATTCAGGAAATACTTCTCGACGATTGTGCATTTATTGTCGAATTCCAGCCTAATTATCTGGTGCCGGCCTCCGCCGCCGTGAGTGGGGCGGCGCCACACGGTGTCTACATCATTCAGCTCCGCTATGCGACCAAGGAAGCAGGAGCCTAGGGC
>JBBRVX010000152.1:0-13637 GCA_038246475.1 Thermomicrobiales bacterium
ACCTGCTCGACATGAACCGCGGCTTTCCCGGCCGTGAGGACGGTACGATCACTGAGCGGCTGGCGCATCGTCTGTTTCATGACGTGGTGCACGGGGCCGATTTTGTGCTCTCGCTCCACGGCTGGGGCCGGGGTGGGCTGGTCGTGCCCTACACCGAATATCCCCGCGATTCCCCGGTAACGGCCGCCAGCCGCGCCGCGGCCGCCGCATTCGGCCTGGAGTGGCTGGAGGCGTTCGACTGGCCACCCGGAATGTTGGTGGCGGTCTGCACGCGTCATGGCATCCCGGCAATCGAGCCGGAGATCGGCGGCCTGGAGTGCACGACTCCCGAACGGCGCGCGCTTTACACACGGGGTCTGTACAACCTGGGGCGCCATCTCGGCATGCTCGCGGGAGCACCCGAGATCGCGCAACGGCCACGAGACGTCACCCGCGTTCAGATTGTCGCGCCGGTGGGAGGCGTCATTCGGCGCACGGCCGAGCTCGGCGCGGAGGTGGGCGCGGGCGAAGGTATCGCCTGCATCACCAGCCTGCTCGGGGAACCGTTGGCCGACGTCGTTGCCCCCGTGGCCGGCTTCGTCGCCGCGCAGCGGCTCGCTGCCTCGATCAATCCTGGCGAACAGATCGCGGTCATCTTCACCCCGGAGGAACGGTAGTGGAACTTGTGGGAAAAGTCGCCATCGTCACCGGCGCGGGGCGAGGCATCGGGCGGGCTATTGCCCAGCGATTCGCCGCCGAAGGCGCGTCCGTCGTCGTTGCCGCCCGGACCACGCAGGAAGGCGACGAAACGGTCAGGCGCATTCGCGAGGCCGGCGGAGAAGCGCGCTTCATTCCGACCGATGTCAGCCAGGGAGAGCAGGTGCGTCATCTCGTCGCGGAAACCGTGCGTGTGTATGGACGTCTCGATGCGCTGGTGAACAACGCGGGCATCGGCGGCCCGGGCAAGCCGCTCGAAGAAGCGAGCGAGGAAGAGTGGGACCGGGTGATCGCCACGAACCTGAAAGGCTGCTACCTAGGGATGCACTACGCCATCCCTCATTTGCGAGCCGCGGGGGGAGGAACGATCGTCAACATCAGCTCGGTGCTGGCCGAGCAGACCCTTCCCGGCTGCACGGCCTACACGGCAAGCAAGGCGGCGATCATCGGGCTGACCAGGGCCACCGCTCTGGAAGTTGGACGCGACGGCATCCGCGTCAACTGCATCCAACCGGGGAGCACCGACACCCCCATGATGTGGGATGGGCTCGACGAGGCAGGGAGGATCGAGATCGAACCGCTGGTGGCCGCCGCCGCGCCACTTGGCAAGGTGGGCCGGCCGGAAGAGATCGCCAACGTCGCGCTGTTCCTTGTTTCCGACGCCTCCAGTTTCATGAGTGGGGCGTCGTTGCTGGTTGATGGCGGCCTCCTGACGCGGATTGCCACGGTGCGCTGAGCGGAACCAGGGCGCCGGTGAATCCACGCGGCCGGATCTCACGCCGAATCGAGGTGTACGGACCAGGCAAGAGCTCGCCATGACCTTCAGGATCGGGGTGGAGCGTGCGCCGACACCGTTTGGCACGGATTGAGGAGGATCGATGACTATCTTCAGCCGGGAGGAAATGGACCGGCGCATAGCAGCGGCGCGACGCGCGATGGACGCGCGCGGGCTCGATGCCGTGGTCGCCACGTCGTATGCCGCGTCCTACTACCTGAGCGGATCGCCCATCCATTGTTTTGGCCGCCCGATGGCCACTGTGATCCCGCGCGAGGGCGACCCTGCCATGGTGACCTCGGTCATCGAGTTGGGCCACATTGCCGCTCAGTCCTGGATCAGCGACATTCGTCCCTATTGGGACTTCAACACGGCCCCCGACTATTCACGGGCCCAGCCGCCATTGCAGTCGATGGCCCAGCTCCTGGCCGGCGTTCTTGCCGATCGCGGTCTGATGCGCAGGAGGATTGGTTTCGAAGATGCCAAGCTGCCCCTCGCTCATCTCGACGCCCTGCGCGCGGCGCTGCCGAACGCGGAGTTCATCGGCGCCTCGGAGATGCTCGATGGCTTGCGTCTGGTGCTCTCAACTGAAGAGCTGGCCCTCACTCGCGCGGCTGACGCCATTGCCGATATTGGCCAGGAGCGGCTAATTGCGCTGATCGCACCTGGGATGACCGCTCGCGAGATCGTGGACGATGTACGAGCGACCATGACCGACGCCATTCTCGAGCGGCATCCCGACATGCCGTTCCACATGCACGTCGGCACGGGGCTTAGTTCGGGGGACAAAGGGGCGGGACACAGCGAGTGGGCCACCTGGAACAGGGTCAGCCGGGTCGATGCCGGTCAGTTGCTGGAAACGGTTGTCTCCGTCTGGCTCTGGGGGTATTGGGGCAATGTCGAACGGGCTGTCTATGTTGGAAAGCCGCCTGATGATGTTCGCCAGGCATTTGAGATCATGGTTGAGGCCAACGAGCGGGCCATCGCCGCGATACGGCCAGGGGTCACGCTGGCGGACGTGGATCGCGCGGCCAAGGCGGTGCTGACGCGCCATGGCTACACAACGCGCTCCGGCTCGGGCTGCGGGCGCGGGATTACCAGCTATGAAGCTGATGCGCGTGAGCTAAAGATGGACTTGCGCCTCTATGCCGACGTCATCCTGGAACCAGGGATGGCTTTTTCCCTCGAGCCCGATCTCGAAGTGCGGGGCATTGGCGTTTTCCGGCATTGCAATACGATCATCGTCACGGATGATGGCTGCGACGTTGATTCGCGCCTGCCACGCGGCATTATCTGGGGTTAAGGCCGCGCCTGCCGGAATCGCACCCTTGCTCGCTCGATTCCACCATAGTTCACCCTGGAGAAGCCATCAGGGGGAGCTGCCACGCGCCACTCGCTCCCGTGATGGCTCCCCGGCCGCAACCGGGGAGAGGCGCTCAATGTTCGCTTTGAAACGAGCTCGTCGTGCCACCACGGGACCATTCGGACGATTCGACGCCATTCTCAATGGCAAAGATCGCGGCCTGGAGGCGGGATTCGACGTTCAGCTTGGAAAGCAGCTTGACGACGTGGGTGCGCGCCGTTTCCGGGCTAATGAAGAGCCGATCGCCAATTGCTCGATTATCGAGACCATCTCTGAGCGTCCCCAGGACCTGCCGTTCCCGCGGGGTAAGCCGGGCCAGTGTCACCTGCTTTGCTTCATCGCGCTCGCGCTCCTGCCCCGCGAGCCGCAACAGCTCCATTAATTCCTGTACCGACTGGATCGATCCGCCGGCGTGAATGCGGCGAATGCCCTCAACAATGTCTGAGAGTTGGGCCGTCTTGCTAATCACGCCGGAGGCTCCCGCCTCCAATGCCCGCGCATGCAGCAGCTTGTCCTGATCGGCCGTGAGCAGCATGCTGTGCGCTTCCGCGTGGCTCGTCTTCAGCTCCTTGATCAGGTTGATGCCCAGGCCATCAGGCAGCCGCAGATCGACGATCGCCACATCGATCGGCGTCAGCTCGTCGACCACAACGGCCCGCGCTTCAGTCAGCGATCCCGCTTGCGCCGCGACGGTCAGGTCATCTTCCCGGTCGAGCATGAACGCCAGCGGCTGCCGAAACACAGCATGGTCATCGACAAGCAGAACGCGGATTGGGGGTGGTGTCATGGCGCCATTCGCAAGTCGAAGCCGAAGACCGTGCCATGCTCTGGCGTTGATTGCACCGTGAGATCGGCGCCATGCGCCTGCACGATCTGGCGCGAGAGATAGAGGCCGAGCCCCAGTCCCGGCGTGCCCCCTTCCGACGATTCTCGCCCGCGCCCGAACTTCTCGAAAATGATCTGCAGATCGTCATCGGAGATGCCGGGACCATTGTCGGCGACTTCAATGTGGACCAGTTTGTCATCGCTGGTGGCGCGGAGTTCCACGGTCGTGTCCGGGGGGGTGTGCCGGGCAATGTTGTCGAGCAGATTTTGCAGCACCTGACTGATGCGCTCCGGATCGCACCACACCTGGACATCGGGGGCGGGGCCGACCGTGAACCGGCGGTCGCCCAGCGAGCCCAGGGCAAAGGCCGTCGCACCCGAAAAGAGCACTGCCAGCGGCACCGAGTGGAGTTGTACCGAAAAATCGTCTCGCTCTGCCGCCGCCGCGGTCACGACATCGGACACGAGGCGATTGAGCTGGTCGATCTGACCGTGGATGGCGCCGAACATCTCCGCTTCGGCATCTGGCTCCAGGGCTCCGGTGGCGACGGCGCTGACCATCATCCGCAGGGAGGCCACGGGCGTTCGCAGCTCGTGGGCCACCATCTGCGAAAGGTCCTCGCGCATCCCGGCCAGATCGCGAAGCTGCTTGATGTATTCCCGCTCGCTGGCCAGCATCGTCGCGCGTTCCATGTCGAGTCGGCGGCGCCCTGACACATCCTGGATCTGCGCGATTCCTGATCGCCGGCCATCACGTTCCTGAATGGCCGAGACGGTCAGCTCAATCCAGATGATGCGGCCATCTTTGCCCATGTATCGGGTTTCCAGCTGATATGTCTCAATCTCGCCGGAAAAGAGTCGCTGGGCAACGGTGAGATCATCTTCGAGGTCTTCCGGGTAGGACATATCCTGAAGGGTCTTCTGGAGCAATTCGGCCTCGGAGTACCCGAACAGCTCGCAAAGGGCCCTGTTGACCTGCGTGAATCGCCCATCGATGGAGACGAGCGCCAGGCCAATCGGGGCATGGTCAAACGCCGTGCGGAAGCGCAGTTCGCTTTCGCGAAGTGCTGTTTCGGTCGCCTTGCGGGTGGTGATCTCGCGTGAGTTGAATACGATGCCATCAACGCCAGGTTCATCCAGAAGGTTGGTCCCCACCGTCTCAAAATCTCGCCAGCTTCCGTCCTGATGACGAAACCGCACCTCCAGAGCTGGGGTTTGTGCGGCTCCCTGCAAGCATGCCCCGATAGTCTCGCGCAACGCCGCCATATCCTCGGGATGGACGAGTTCGAGCGCATCGCGGCCGATCAGATCTGTCGGTGCATAGCCGAGGAGGTGCTCGATAGATGGACTTACGTATCGCCGTGATCCGTCGCGATTCACGACCGTTATAATGTCATAGCTGTTCTGCACCAGCGCGCGGAAGCGCTCCTCGCTGGATCGTTGCGCGGTTTCAGCAGCAATCCTGGCTGAAACATCGCGCATATAGGCGACATACAATGGCCCCCGCGAGCCTTCAAGCCGGGTCACGGTGAGTTCAATCGGCAGGCGCCTGCCATCCGCCCGAACCGCGGCGGTCTGGACGTGCTGCCCAAGCGGGAGGCCCTGTTCGATCTCGGGATACCGATTGAAGGCATCCTCGAGAGCGGCACGCTGCTCCGATGGAATCAGGAGATCGACGATCGCCGTTCCCAGGATGTCGTCGCGCCGAGAGCTGAACATCCGCTCGGCCGCGGCATTGAACTCGATGATGGAACCCTGGGCATCCGTGGCAATGACGGCGTCTGGCGCGGATGAAAGCAGCGTCTGGCTCTGTTCAACACCTTCTTGCAGCTCGGTGATATCGACGAGCACGCCCTGCCAATGCAACGGCCGCCCCGCGGCATCGCGCGCGAGCAGCGCTTCATCCCAAACGTGGAGCCACGCCCCACTACGCGATTTGATGCGATATTCCAGATGAAACAGCTCGCCCGTCGTGTTCGTCCGCTCGTTTTCGCTCATGAAACGTGCGCGGTCATCGGGGTGCACCCGTTCCAGGAGAAATCCGGGGCGGCCGATGACATCGCTGGGCGCATAGCCGAGCAATGTCTCGATCTGTGGGCTCACGTAGCTGAATGTGCCAGGCGCATCGAAGCGCTCGGTGTACGTCACCAGAGTAATCTGCTCGATGAGTGCTTGAAACCGCCCGTCGGCAGCCGGTTTTGCCGCGTTCCCGCTTCGCTGCACGGCGTCGTCACCTGCGCGACGTCCCGCTCGTTTGGCGCCTTTGATCTCTGTCACCTCGATCATCCCATGAGCCCGGTGAGATTCGCCCTGCTCTGCTGTTTGAGGAGCGCGATCTCCTCACTATGCCTTGGGTTCATCGGCGTCCGTAACAGATCCTCGACCTGTTGCGGTTCGTTCCAGACGCGGCAACGTAGAGCTGCTCCCTACGTCCGCCTGATGTAACGGATCTCTCATCCGCGGCCAACGCTCGCCGCGCGCGATCCTGCCGCCATCGTCTCATCTCCCGCAAAATCCTCGTGCATCGCACGGGTGTGCGCCTGATGAACAACTGAAGACGAATCGCAAGATACGATCCAGACAGCGCTGTATCGCAACGCAACACTCGAGGCCCTGGGTGCGACTCCACACGTGACACATCGCCACCGGCTCCTGGGCGCTGGAATTCTGAGAATGTTGGTCGATGCATGGTCAAGCGATGGCCTCGCTTCGGAAGTGCAACCGTTTCAGAGACCTTGTTTCGTCACCAGATCCGAGCCCACGAAAGCGTCTCACGACACGGCCGTTCTGCATGACTTGCCATTGGGAAGTATACATAAATCGCGCATCGAGGTTGGGGCGATGCGTGAACAGGATGCCTCCCTCGTCGCTCCGCTACCAGCCGCCACTCCCTTCGTGTCACCAGGTTTTCCACTCTCTAATGATATATTCATCAACCTTCGCGATGGGACCACGATTGGCCTCCTTTGGGCGCCCAATGGCGCCATTGCGCCGGAATCGAGCGATCACGAGCACGATCGCCGGGACATGCCTCGAGGCTTCTGGCTCAGGGCGCCCGTCACGCCCTTTTTCGCGACGTGAAACCCGAGGTGGCACCCTTGACGTTTTCGGTCATCGTTTGCGCCTATTCGATGGAACGCTGGTCAGATCTGGTCGCCGCGGCGTCGTCGCTGCAGCGGCAGACACGGGGTAGTACGGAAATCATCATCGTCATAGATCACAACGACGCACTCCTCGCTCGCGTTCGCGCCGAGCTTCCCGGTGTCACCGCGCTGGCCAACCGCTACAGTCGCGGGCTGTCGGGGGCGCGGAACAGTGGTGTGGAGGCGGCGACCGGGGAGGTGGTGGCCTTTCTCGACGATGATGCCATCGCCGCCGGCGATTGGCTGGAGCGCCTGGCACGTGGCTACAGCAATGAGCAGGTCACGGGGAGCGGAGGCGCGGTGATCCCTCTCTGGGAGGGGGGGCGGCAGCCGCGCTGGTTTCCCTCCGAGTTCCTCTGGGTGGTTGGCTGCAGCTACACGGGACAACCGATGCGCATTACGCCAGTGCGCAATTTGATCGGCGCCAATATGTCCTATCGCCGGACCGCGATTGTCACCGTGGGCGGCTTTCGGGAAGGGCTCGGCCGCATCGGCCGCCGCCCTCTGGGCTGCGAAGAGACCGAACTGAGCATTCGGATCATGAATCGGTTTTCGGAAGGTCAGGTGCTCTATGATCCGGACGCCTGCGTCCAACATCGTGTCCCGCGAATCCGGATGCGCCCCGCCTATTTCATCGAGCGGTGTTACGCCGAGGGCCTGTCCAAGGCGCTCGTGACCCGGTTGGTAGGAGCGTCATCGGGTCTGAGCTCAGAACGATCCTACACCTTGAAGGTGCTGCCTCGGGGCGTGATCGCTGGCCTTCGTTCCGGACTGCGTGGGGATCTGGGCGGCTTCGGCCGCGCCGCCGCCATCGTCGTCGGTTTCGCCGCGACGACGATCGGCTATGTCGTGGGCAAAGTTCATCCCAGCGCGCTCACATGAACGCGGCAGGCACAATGCCCGGTCGTTCGGGGCCAACAGGCCGGGCGCGCTACCATTCTCCGACCGGCACGGCGCCGGGCAGCCCGGTCGAAGACCGCGTGCGGAATCCGGTGGCGCGAGGAGCGTGCTCCATGTATCTTCCCCCGCTCTTTCGCGAAGATCGCATCGAAGTGCAGCATGAACTTATCCGCCAGTTTCCCCTCGGGCTGCTGATCAGCGCCGGTCCGGGCGGACTGCTGGCCAATCTGATTCCGTTCCTCATCGACCCCGACGCCTCCGAGCGCGGAACATTGCAGGCCCACTTCGCCCGCGCCAATCCCCAACGGCGGGAACTGGCGGAAGTCGAGGAGTGCCTGGTCGTGTTTCAGGGGCCGCAGGATTACGTCACGCCCTCCTGGTACGCCACCAAGCGCGAGACCGGGAAAGTCGTCCCGACGTGGAACTACGCCACCGTCCATGCCTGGGGCCGTCCCCGCGTCATCGACGATGTCGACTGGTTACGGGGTCAGATCGAACGCCTTACCCAATTGCAAGAAGGAAAGCGCCAAGCCCCGTGGCAGGTCAACGACGCGCCCGATTCCTTTATTGCGGGACAACTCAAGGGCATCATCGGCCTCGAAATCCCGATCGCGCGGAGTGAAGGGAAATGGAAGATGAGCCAGAATCGCCCCGAGGCCGATCGCCTCGGCGTGATTGCTGGCTTCCGCGAGGAGGGCGAGGCGGCAGATGCGATGGCCGCCATGGTCGCGGAGCGGGGCAACCACGCCGGGGGCTGACGCGGCGCCGTGCGCGCCGCCGCGCTCAATCCGCGACCATCGCGCACGTCTCCCGGCGGAGACTCAGCGCGGGGCCGGCCTGGTCGAGGATCACATCACCCAGGCCCACATGTTCGCCGGCCGGCACCGGGCGGACCACGCGCACGTCCTTGGCCAGACCGATGGGCATGGCAGCGATTTCGATGCTGCGCCTCGCGGGGATCAGCTTGCCCCAGACGGTGAAGCCGCCCTCGCCATCAAGCCGATCGCCAACGGCAAGGTCGTGTTTGGCGATGGCCACCGCGTCGCCGCGAAAGGCCGTGGGCGCGCCGGTTGGCTCCCCGCGCAAGACCGCTGAGTAGATCGAAATGCCAAGTTCCATCCCGATCAGATGAAACGGCTTGTAGGTGGCGGCGAAGCGGCCGCTGGCGTCCGTCTTTAGTCCGTATTGCTTGAAACAGGCCGCCGCATAGTCGCTCAACGCTTCCATCACGACATAAACGCCCCAGCGCAGATCGCGCTCGACGGGGGCGCCATCGCGATGCAGCGACGACACGACTTCGACGATGCCGGCGGCAGTGTGTCCGAGTTTGTCCGCGAGATCATCGACCGAGCAGGGAGGAAAGGCGAGGCCGTCCCGCGGGGGCTGCAACCCGCTGCAGTTCGCGACCGCGGCCATCTCGATGGCCGATTTCGTGCCGTCCAGAAATGAATTGAACATCTGGCTGTTCATCCCGGCGGCGCGCGCTTCTTCGGTGGTGAGGCCGTAGTGCGACCAGACCGTGTCCGGGGTTGAGGCGTGAAAATCGGGGTGATACTTGGTCCCTTTGCCGGCAGCGGCGACCCGAAAGCCGCAGGCGCGGGCCCAATCGACCATTTCGGCATTGAGCGCCGGCTGATCGCCGTAGGCCAGCGAATAGACGAGCCCCGCCGCCCGCGCCCGCGCCGCCAACGCCGGCCCGGCGAGGACATCGGCCTCGACATTGACCATCACCAGATGCTTGCCGGCGTCAATCGCCTGCAGCGCGTGCCCGATGCCGGCGATGGGGTCGCCGGTGGCCTCCACCACGACATCAATACCGTCGCCATTGACCGCGTCCCGCACGTTGTCAGAAAGGCGTGTGGCCGCGACGCGCGGGCTGTCCCAGCCGAGATCAGCCAGTCTGGAGGAGACGCGATCGGGATAGAGATCGGCAATCGCCCGCACGGCGATGCCGGGCATCGTCGGAACCTGGGAGAGGAACATCGAGCCGAATTTGCCTGCCCCGATCAGCGCCACGCCGATCGGCCCCTCGCGCTCGCAGCGTTCCGTGGCCAGCCTCGTGAGATTCATGAATGGCCCTTCTCCTCGCTCGCTTCGTCGCCGCACGCTACCACGGACGCGAAGGGCGCGGAGATCGCATCAGCGGCGGGTCCCATGCCGCCGTCCATGCGGCCTATTCGACCGATTGAAACCCGTACCCTACGAGCGTCGCCTGACCTTCGTCGCTGAGCACATAGGTGATAAACGCATCGGCGAGCGCCTCGTCACCCCCCGTCACCGCGGCAATTGGATACGAGGCGATGACATTGAATGCGGCGGGAATGTCGATCAGGTTCACCTCGCCGCCCGCCGAGGCCGCATCGGAGACGTAGACAATGCCGGCGTCGGCTTCGCCAAGCTGCACTTTGGCCAGCACGTCGCGAACGTCTTCTTCTTCGGAAACCACGTTCTGGGCAACACGACTGGCGAAATCCTCACCGAATGCCGCCGTATCCTGACCCATGGTGCAGACCGACTCCCGCGCGTAACGACCGGCGGGCGCCTCGGCTTGCGCCAGAACGAGCCGTAGCCCCGCATCTCCGAGATCGTCGGGCGAATCGATTCCCGCCGGATTGTCTGCCGGAGTGACGATGGCGAGCTTGTTATGCGCGAACGTCACCGGCTCGCTCGCGATCGAGCCATTGTCGGTGGCCGCTTCCATCTGCGCGTTGTTGGCCGGGGCAAAACCATCAGCTTCCGCGCCCTCGTCGAGTTGCGTCACCAGCGCCTGGGAACCGGCGAAGTTGTAGGTGATGACGAGTCCAGGATGGGCCGCTTCGAGATCGGTCTTCATCTCCTCGAAGGCATCGGTCAATGACGCCGCCGCGAAGACGGTCAGCTCCCCGCCGCCCTGGGGAACGGCGACTTCGGCCACGGCGGTTGCAGCGAGGGGAGAGGTCGCGACGGGCGACGCGGCTGGCGCCGCGAAAGCCGGACACTCGAATGCCGCGCCCTGGGCGGACGCCGTGAGTGATCCTCCTGTTCCCAACGGCATCCACAATGTCGCCAGCGCAAGCGCCGTCAGCATTGCGGGTCGGCTCCCGAGCCGTTGCGCCACGTGCCACCCCTTCGTATCGCGAAGAATCGTCAATGATTGAATACTCAATGACTGAGCATTCTCTAGGCTGGCAGCCTAAGTGAGCATGTGTAGGCTGTCAAGGAATCGTCGCGGCAGTGACTCGCCGGGGTGATGGCGGCGGCAACCTTCCGCGTGGCGAAGGTGAACGGCCTGGCAGGGCCTCGCCAGCTCACGATCGTAGCGAGGCGCCGTGGGATTGGTGGTCAGGTCGCCGCGACCGCCCGGCTGAGCAGGGCGTAGAGCTGGCGTTGCTCCGCGGGCGAAAGACGGTTCATCGATGTGCGGTTCGTCAGGGTCGCGAGAAGACGCTGCCGGGTCTCTGCCCCCTTCGGCGTCAGGGTGACGCTCTTGCGCCGCCGGTCGGCCGGATCGACACGGACGTCGATGAGACCCCGTTCCATGAGCCGGTCGGCCAGGAAGGTAACCGTCGAAGGGTCGCAGCGCAATCCCGCTGCCAGTTGCCGCATCGAAGGGGGAGGCCCTGCTGGGTCCAATTGCCACAGCGCGTCGGCCAACGCGTCGGTCAGCTCCAGTTCAGCGAGGATTTCGCCGACCACCCCCTTCAGGTTTTGGGACAGGCTGAAAACGCGTTCCACGAGTAACGGGAGCAACTGGTCGTCCGCGGGAACATCTGTCTCGATCATCACCGCACGATACTTGATTGCTCTGATGATTGACAAATCCTACGGTTTCCGGTGTAATGCATGGAGTATTCAACTGTTGCAGTCGTCGAGTAAAAAATAAGGAGATTGGACGTGCAGATGACCCAACCGGTGGTGGATACCCTCCCGCCGCCGCTCGCCACCCTCGATCAGCTCCCGGAACGCTTGGCCTGGTTTGCCGAGCAACGCGAGCGGGCGCCCATGCTCTGGGACGATGCCAGTGGCGCTTGGCACGCCTTCCGGTACGACGATGTCCATCGGGTTCTCTCCGACTATGCCGTCTTCTCCTCCGCGAGTGGTGCGGCGCCTGCGCCGGGCGCGGCCCCCGAGGGGATCGCCGCCAGCATGGTCGCCACCGATCCGCCCCGTCATCGGCAATTGCGCGGGCTCGTCTCCCAGGCATTCACCCCGAAGGCCATCAATCAGTTGCGGCCGCGCATCACCGCTCTGACCCAGGAGCTGCTGAACGCCGTGGCGCCGCGGGGCGCGATGGAGTTGATCCACGAGTTTGCCGCCCCGCTGCCCGTCGCCGTCATTGCCGCGCTGCTCGGTGTTTCCCTGGCACGTCGAGACGACTTTCGCCGGTGGTCGGATCAGATTGTCGCGGTGCAGGCGCATGAGTTCAACGATCCGCTGCGCGGACCCGATTGGGCCGTGCGGGAAATGACCGCCTATTTCCGTGAGGTGCTGTGGGAACGGCGGCGGGAACCGGGCGACGACCTGATCAGCGGCCTGCTGGCGGCCGAGATCGACGGCCGGCGGTTGACCGAGACGGAGCTGATCGGCTTTTGCCAGCTCTTGCTGGTGGCGGGCAACGAGACGACGATGAACCTGATCGCCAACGCGGTGCTCTGCCTGGACGAACACCCCGCGGCCGCCGCCCGCTTGCATCGCGAGCCAGATCTGATGCCGTCCGCGATCGAGGAAGTCCTGCGCTTCATGCCCCCGGTCTGGATGCCCTCGCCGCGCCGCGTGACGGCCGATGTCGAGCTCGGCGGCCAGCGCATCCGGCAAGGCGCAACGATTTTCCCCTGGCTGGTGTCGGCCAACCGCGACGAACGCCAGTTCCCCAACCCGAATCGATTCGATATCACCCGCAAGCCCAACAAGCACCTGACCTTCGGTCATGGCATCCACGCCTGCCTGGGCGCGCCTCTGGCCCGGCTGGAGGCCGCGATCGCCCTGCCGCTCCTCCTCGATCAACTCCCCGACCTGCGAGTGAAGCGCGACGCCCCGATCCCGGTCGTCGATAGCGGCGTGGTCTTCGGGCCGCGGGCCCTCCCCGTCACCTACTCGCCCGTCGTCGATGATGGCAAGGACGCCCCCCGCCCAGCGCCCTGACAGGGGGAGGGATGCACGAAACGCCGTCTCTCACGCGACAATAAGCCCCTCTCCCAGCGCACTGGGCCGGGCGCCCGCGTGCGGGTGGCGGTTTGGGGTGAGGGCCAGCGCCGGGCTACTCGACATCTCCCCTTGTCAGACCCAGCGTCAGGAGGAACGCATGGGGACCTATGTTCAGCATCTGGTCGCTAGTCCAGCGCCCAAGCCATCGTGTCATCCTGACGAGCCATCGTGTCATCCTGACGTAAGGAAGAATCTCGGCTCATGGGATACTCCACCTTCTCAAGCCCAGAGGGCCAGCTGAAGAAGGAGTTCCCCCATCCATGAACGCGAAGGCCGATATCGTCGTCATCGGCGGCGGCATCAGCGGCACGGCCGCCGCCTACGAATTGGCGCGAGCCGGGGCCACGGTCACCCTGATCGAGCAGGGCGCGTTGGCGAGCATGGCCTCGGGCTGGACCCTGGCGGGCGTGCGCCAATCCGGGCGGGACGCGCCGGAGATCCCGCTGGCGATGGCCGCCGTGGCCCGCTGGCTGCACCTCGGTGAGGAGCTAGGGGCCGATCTGGAGTACCGCCGGGGCGGCAATCTGCGTCTCGTCCTGCGCGAGGAGCAGGTGCAACCCACGATCGACATGGTCGCGGAACAGCAGGCGCTTGACCTCGACCTGACCTATCTGCCGGACAATCATGCCGTGCGCCAGATCGCGCCGGCCATCGCGGAGTGGGTACTGGGCGCTTCGTTCTGTCCCACCGACGGCCACGCCAATCCTACTGCCGCCGTCAATGCCTTCGCCGCCGCCGCCGAGAGATTCGG
>JBBRVX010000153.1:0-13559 GCA_038246475.1 Thermomicrobiales bacterium
CATGGGTTCCGAGCACGGGCCCTGGGAATCGCCTCCGCGCGTCGCCGTGGCCAGTGCAATCCTTGCCTGGACGCGGGCGGAGCAGTTCCCTGGCAGCGAGCTTGCAGTGCCTCGTGCTGGAGCGCCAAACAACACCGAGAGTGGGGCAGGACGGCTCTTGCCTCCTCAAGAGTGCGTCTCATGAATGTGGAGGAGGCCGGTTTGCCTTCGGCCGCAACTGGCTGCCAGCTCCCGGTCGCGCCACCCGGCGGCGGGGACCATTCCAGGCGATGGGAATGCCCAGGGCCATAGCTACCTCAACCGCTTTGGCCATGAAGCACGAGCGTCGGCCCCGATCAGGATTCCACTGGACCACGTCCGGGGGCGAGCATCACGTAGGCGAGGAGGATGACGATCGCGGCGATCAGAAACCAGCGGTCCGAGGTCAGGCTGAATGTGCCCTGGTGCTGCTCGAATGGGAAGAGACCGTTTTGCCAGAGCGTGGTGGTGGTATTCATCGCGGGCTCCGAACGCTGCTGAACCGAACCCAACGCGCCGTCGCGGTGGGGCATCTTCAGCATGCAGGAGCCTGGCGCGATCGGCTGTGCTGGCCGGCACAGCGCGGGTGTGCTCCGCGACACAGGCAACCCGATCGCGCCTCCCGGGCTCACCAGGTTCTTCAGTGAATCCCCGGGAGGCGCGTTGGTATTCGCTCCATCCAGGACATGCTCAGAGCTTGATCGTGAAGACCTCGCTGAAGAAGACGCCTGGCGTGCGGCCAGGGGCGCAGCCGTCATTTTGCCCCGCGCTCAGTTGCCGCTTTTCTCCCGTCGTGGCGCAATGCAGCCAGATCGGCGAGACGGATCGGCAGGCCGGATTGGTGTCCGTGGCGATGACCGCCAGGGAATCGCCGGTTTTCCCAGCAAACGGGACGGGAGGAAGGTTGCCCGCCATCTTGTTTCCATCATTGAGGATGTTGACGCCATTGCGCGTGATCTGCAGATCGTCATCGACCGAGAGCAGGGTTGTCGGAGACGGTCCGCCGGAGACGATCCATGAGCGGCAGATCTTGGTCTTCCCCTTCCCCTTGTCAGTTCCCTTCGGCTTGTTGCCTCTCTTCCGTCGAGCATCTGTCGAATCACTCAACACCACCATGCCGGCGCCGATCACTGTCGTGCTCCCCAGCAGACGCAGGAAGCCGCGTCGGGTCGCGCTCTGGCCGATCTCCCGGGTGATGCCATCAAATGCCGTTGCGTTCATCGTCCTGCTCCTTGTCTGTTGATTCGCGCTTCCGCCGGGCGTCCCCGATCGGATGCCCCCATCCTGCCGGAGAGCCGGCACAGTGCCGGTCCCAGTCGGCACAGGGCAGCCGTGTTCCGCGACACGGGAGATGAGGAAGCCGGGTGAAGCGCTGTTCATGGCCGTGGCCGCCGGTGTACCGTGCCCAGCGCGAGTCGCTGACGATCTCGCTCTCGCGTCACCGAATGGAGCAGGACGATGCCGCGATGCTCGGCCTTCCTCGTGTGGCGACCTTCAGCCAGGGCGAAACCAGTTCTCCGATGACGGTCACCGATCCTTCGCCGGGCGAAGCGTTTCTCTTCTCCGTTGTGCCTGGAGCAGGGACAATGGAGACGCCGGCCGCATAGAGCGGCTCTCCGGTGAAGAGTCGTGCCGCCGTGGCCGCGTTGAAATGGAGGCGTCGATGGTCGACCCAGCAGCCCTTTACGACTCGTGGTTTGTTCCCGCCGTCTTCGCCCCGATGGCCCAGCACATGCTGGATCGGACGGACGTGCCCCCTGGGTCGCGGGTGCTCGATGTGGCCTGCGGCAGCGGCATCGTCGCCCGCTCCGTCGCCCCTCGCGTCGGAGCGAAGGGGCGGGTCGTCGGACTCGATATGAATCGGGCCATGCTCGATGTCGCCCGCGCCAGGAGCGCCGAGGAGGGTTTGGCGATCGAGTGGCGGGAAGGGAGCGCCCAGGAGCTCCCTTTCGGGGAGGGGACCTTCGATCTGGTGCTCTGCCAGCATGGCCTGCAGTTCTTCCCCGACCAGCCGCGGGCGCTCGCCGAGATGTATCGGGTGCTGGCGCCCGGGGGCCGCGTGGCGATCGCCACCTGGCGAGGGCTCGATAAGAATCCGTTCTTTGCCGCGTACGAGCGGGCGGTGCGCCGGCGCTTCGACTCCCCCGCGCTCGAGATTCCGTTCTCGCTGGGCGATCCGGCCGCGCTGGCGGAGCTGCTCCAGGAGGCGGGTTTCACTCGCGTCTCCGTCGAGGCAGCCGATATCGAGGCCGATTACACGCGGCCAGAGCGCTTCATCGAGTGCCAGGTGATCGCCTCGGCGGCGGCCATCCCCTCCCTGCAAGAGATGGCGGCGACGAAACGGGATGCGTTGATCGCGGCCATCCGCGAAGATCTGGCTGAACTGGTGCGTGAGGCGACCGTTGGCGATCGCGTGCGCTTTCCCATGAAGGGGATCGTGGCGCGGGGAGTGCGGCGTTAGCGAAGATTCCAGATGCGGCGTATCGCGAAAGTTGGTTGACATGGCGGCGTACTATTCACAGGGACATGCTGTTGATTGACGACGATATTTCGCATTACGGGATACTCATGCATGCACATGATGAAGAATTGTTGGCAGTTGCCGCCGAAGCGGCCTGGCTCGACGTTGTGCAGCGTGCCAGAGATATCTTCGGGAGGAAACTCTCGAAGATCATTATGTCCGGGAGCAGCCAATCCTTAAACGGCATTGACCTCCAGCAGTTGACCGCGAACGATCGTGGCCGCATGGCCCTGGCAACGGCGGTGGACATCGCTGAGGGGCTGCTCGCGTTGGAAGCCAAACCAACGGTTCAGGCGTGGTTCGTGGGCAAGAACGGTATGTTGGACGATAGAGCGCCAGCCTTGGTTGTCCGCGCCGATCCTGATTCAGTTCGCGAAGCCGCACGGCAATTCACGGCCTATGGGTGATGCCGGGAGAGCTTTCCACTCCCACGGTCACGCTGTTTCGCATGGGGAGGGGGCCGAGCCCGCTGGGGCTGCCTCCCTGGAACGTCATCGGAACCGGACGCTTTGATGATCCGCGGCGCCCCCCGACATATCGAGTTCTCTACGCTGGAGAGCGACGTGCCTGCTTCTACGAGCGCCTGGCCGACTTCCGCGTCGATATCCAAGGGGTGGCCAGGCAGGGAATTACGCGTGAATGGTTGAATAACCGCCGACTTGGCGAGTTCCGCATCGTGGACCCGGAAGGGAAGCTCCGGTGGCTCGACTTGACGTCACCGGAAACGTTCTTCCAATTCCGATCGTTATTCAATAGGGAACTGGCAGCGATTGGATTAAACGATTTCGATGTCAGCGCCGCCACCAACGAGGTGCGCTCGCTCAGTCAGGCAATCGGGCTGTGGACGAATTCTCGGGGCTACCAAGGCATTCGGTACGTTACCGTCATGCACCCGCTCTCTCCTGCTGGGCCGTGTTTGAGGGAGTAGCGTGGGAGGTCATCGACGCTGGAAGTCCCATTGCGCTTGACGACGCTGATCTTCAGAAAGTCGCGCATGACTGGAACCTTTCGCTGCCGTAGCGCATCAAAAGCAGGTCCGAATCACATCGCGAACCAGCGCAAGGCACAATTTCTGTTGCCACCGATAGCGTCAAGGGGTTTTCATGCCTTGATCTCTTTGCGCTCCGCGGACTCGGCCAGCTCGCGCAGCATGCCGATCTGGCCGCGATGCTCGGCCTCGTGCTGCATCAGGTGGTGGAGGACCCATTCGGGCGTGACGGCATAGTCAGGAAGCTCGCGGGCGCGCCGGAAGTCGGCGCGCGTCATCCCGGCGAAGGCGGCCAACAGCAGGCGCCGCACCGCCGCGAGCCGATCGAGAAAGAGATCGAGATCGAGCTCCGTTGATTGAGCTGGCGTCAGGTAGCCGTGCTCATCACGGACATCGGCCGGGAAGAGAGCCACGATCCGCGGCGGGAAATCGGTCTGTTCGAGCACCTCGGCGTACAGCCAATCCGCCTCGATCGCGGCGAGGTGGTAGAGCAAGGTGGCCATGCTGTTGCCACCGTGGGCGGGCGTCCAATTGAGGGCGTCGTTGGTGATGCCCTCCAGAACCGCGAGCGTCCGCTGTCGCGTGTCGTCCAGCATCCAGAGCAGGCGCCCAATCTCTGGCTCGTAGCCATCAAGGGCCAGAACGATCTTCTGCTCTCGCGGTTCATCACTCATGCATCACGCTCCTGAATGAGCGGCGACGAATGCGCATTCGTCGCCGCTCACGCCGGTCGGGCGCCTGGCCCCAAGCGTACCAAGTCCATGGCAGACGCTAGCCCTGATGCTCCCGATACCACGCGATGGTCTGGGCCAGCGCCGCAGGCATGAGCGTCGGCGCGCCGCCGAAGGCCACCGCATATTTCGAGGTGTCGACAACAAAGGGGCGGTCGAACTGGTAGCTCAGCTCGCTGAATTCACGGGCCATGGGGTTGATCAGGCCCATGGCGCGGATGACCAACGCGGGCGACCCTTGCGGCCGTGGGGATACACCGGCGAGCTCGCCGGCGAGGGTGATGAACTGACGGCCGGTCAGCGGGGCCGCTGCCGGCAGATGCCAGACCTGACCCAGCGCCCGCTCATCCGCGCCCAACGTCACGAACGCCGCCGCCGCGTCGTCGATAAAGGTGAGCGAGTGAGGCTCGTCGAGCTTGCCGAACCAGCGCACGGCGGCCCCGGCCAGGATGGCGCGGAAGAGATCGGCGCCGGCGGCGGAGCCGGTGACGCCGGGGCCGAAGTAATCGCTGCTGCGCCCGATGGTGGCCTGGATGCGGCCCGCTTCGTGGGTGTCCAGGAGCCGCGCGGCGAGCGTGGCCCGGAGCCGTCCCTTCTTGGTTGTGGCTGCCGCCGGAAGATCCTCCCGCATGGGGCCGGAAACCGGTCCATACAGGTAGAGATTGTCGACGTAGACCAGGCGCGCGCCGCTGCTTTCGGCGGCGGTAATGGCGGCCGCCATGACGGGCGGCAAGATCGCCGGCCATTCCGGATAGGGAACGTTGACCGCGTGGTAGATGACCGCCGCGTCGCGGCAAACCGGCTGGAGCTGAGCCGCGTCGCGGGCATCGGCGGCGACCCACTCGGTTGTTGCCACGGCCGCCGCGCCTGAAGCTGGCTGGCCGGTGCGGGTCACGGCGCGGACGTGCTCGCCGCGCTCTTCGAGCGCCCGCACGATCGCGGCGCCCGCGCCGCCAGATGCGCCGAGCACGACATGGGTGGGGCTGGTGTTCGTCATGGTGGTCCCTTTCTTGTCTGACCTGAAGGTGGGTGGTTTCGATGAAACGGTGTGGTGAAAGGATCGGTCGTGGCTAGACGCGGGAGCGTTGGAGCGGTGAGAACGCTCCCGCCGTGGCGCCCTACATCGCGTGGCCGGAGCGCCGGGACTGCCGCACGAGCCAGATGCCGACGCCAATCATCCAGAAGGGCAAGGCGGTGGTGGTGATTGCGCTGAGCAGGCCGAGCGGCCCCTCGAATCCGGCCTGGAACTGCTCGCCGCTGCTCACGAGCAGGAGGATCCCCAACGCCGCGCCCAGCCAGCCGAGCCACGCTGCCCTCGTTCGCTGGCGGGTGATCGCGAGGGCCAAACAGACCACCCACAGTCCCTGGAAGAGCCAGCCCAGGTGCTCGCCGACGGTCATGCCGCTGTAGCGGTTGGCGGCCTCGTAAAGGAAGATCATCCCTTCCCGGGTGGCCGAGCCAGGAGCGGCGGCGGCGTAGCTCTCCGCGAGATAGGGGATGTAGAGGGGCCAGCGGCTGAAACCAAGGACCTGCGTAACCGCCGCGAGCAGGCCAAACCCTGCCGCCACGTCGATGAGGCCCATCGCCTGCCAGGTCGTGGCGCGGCGGAGAAGCAGAGCGATCGGCACGTAGAGCACGCTGGAGAGGGTGAAGGCGTAGTACGCGGTGCGGATGATGCCGCTGTTCTGATTGAACGCCTCCAGCACGACCCCGCCCGATTCGCGCAGGATGCCGGGAAAGCCAAAGACGGCTCCGAGCACGGCAAAGGCGGCGGCGGCCAGCGCCAAATAGGCGATGGACAGGAGAAGGACACCCGAGGCCGCCGCGGCGGCGGGGGCGAGCGGCGCGTCGGTCGTCCGGGGGGGGTAAGGGTTGTCATGGTCATGAATATCTCCTTGAGATAGCGAACGTTTGGCAGGTTTCGAGGCAAACGATTCCCCAAACCGGCGTCGCCACGCGAACGCCGGGATTCGTTGGAGGTAGGCAATTGCAGCGCGAGCAGCTGTTACGGTGGGGCGCGAGAGATCACGGGCAGCCCGATGCGGGCGACCACATCGCGGATCGCCCGTTCGTAGGCAGCGCCGGCATCGCCGGTAGCGGGGCCGAGATGCCCGGTCATCTCCAGATTGACGAGGCCGTGAAAGGTGCCCCAGCCCGCGATGAGCTGATCGAAAATGGCGCGTGGCAGGGGCGCCCCAGGATGATCCAGGGTATCTGTCGCGAACGAAGGCTCACCGGCGGCCGGCGCGGCCAGCTCACCGCCCGACCAAGCCGCCAGCGGCGCCTCGAGCAGCGTCTGAAACGCGCGCCGCGCGGCAGGGACGGTGACCTCGCTGGGGGCGTCGTAGCCGGGGATCGGTGTGCCGAAAAGGAGGGTGAATTCGGCGGGGTGCGCCAGCGCCCACGCGCGGTAGGCGCGCATGGCAGCCAGCATGCGCTCGCCGCTGGGAGCCGTTCGGTCAGCCGACGCGGCATCCCGCAAGGCATTGCCCAGGGCGTCGAAGGCATCGACGATCAACGCGGTGACGAGGGCATCCCGGTTCGGGAAGTAGCGGTAAATGGCCGGCGCGGTGATGCCCATCTCGCTGGCGATGGCCCGTAGCGACAGGGCCGCCGCGCCGGCCTCGGCCATCTGCCGCCGGGCGGTTTGCTTGATCTCATCCGCGGTGGCGATCCGCTGCTGCTGGCGACGCGTCGTCGAGTTCATGGCGGCAACTCCCGGCCCGCTGTGATGCCCTGCATGACAGTAAACACTGTAAACAGTTTACACCGTTTACAGCACGTGTCAAGGGGATGGGCGGGGCGGAAAGTGATCTGCCCATACCTCGGGCGGGATCATGCGGCGGACCTTGGCCAGCACGATCGGCACGATGATCAGCTCGTCGAGGTGGCCGACCACCGGAATGAAGTCAGGAATAAGGTCGATCGGACTCGCCACGTAGATCGCCAGGCCAATCAACCACCATCGGGCGCGGCGCGGCGTGCGCGGATCGGCGGCGACGCGCCGCAAGCGGCCCGGCAGGAGGGCCAGCTCGGTCCCCAGGGAGCGGGCATAGGCCAGCGCCTCATCCCGGCTCATCTTCGACCGGCGATACCAGAGTGCGGTGGCCATGATGGCGAGCGCGATGAATGTCGCGACAGCGATGATCAAGGGCTGCCATTGCATGACGTCAGTTTAGGATGGTTGTCGGGATGTCGGAGCCAGAGTTCCGCGAATGCTATGTGCCGGCACGGAGCAAAGCCTTGTCTAACGTTAATAATTGGGTAACGATGACCTGGAGTTCGATGCTGACACGCCGTTTGGCTACACGGCAATCCGTTCTGCCGAGGAGTAGACACAACGGAAGGATTGTGTTATGATCCCACGTGTTGGAGTTGGAGGTTATTTACCCGCGGGGGTTCATCCGGCGATTTGGAGAGAGTTCGAGAGCCGCTATGATGTCACGCCACGGCGCCACACGCTATTACAAGGACTCCAGGCCGCCCTTGGCGAGTTGCGTATGGCGGGGTGCCTCCAGGTTTATGTTGGCGGAAGCTTCCTCACCAGCAAACCAGACCCGAACGATATCGACTGCTGCTTCGACTACGCTCATGACCTCGATTGGCCGCGGCTCGCGGCGGCCGATCTGCTCAGCACCGGGGATGATTGCGCCGCCCAGCGTGCGCGCTATGGCTGTGAGTTCCACTTCGCCAACATGGCAATCACCATGTTCGGGCCGATCCAGGCGACCATCACCTTTCTGGAGTTTTATCAGCGGAATGCCGACGGGGAGTCCGTTGGCATCCTTGCCCTCGATCTCAGGAGCCTCCAATGAAGATCCTCAATGAGCGCCAATACCGCATTACAAAGGCCGCGTGTGGGCGATTCGCACGGACGCTTGAGGAGTTCGATCGTGGGGGTGTCGCTTCCGGCATTTCTGAGGGTATGCACCCACTGGCGCGGCAAGCCATGCGTGACTCCCTGGTGAGTCAGGTGCAGGTGCTCAATCGGCAGCTTGAGGAATACGAGGCCGAGCGATCTTCGCCCTGCCTGCAGTTGCCGGTGAACTCGCTGAATGATCTGCCGGAGATCCTCATCCGCTCGCGGATATCGGCCCGCATGACTCAGAAGGATCTTGCTACTCATCTCAACCTCAAGGAGCAGCAGATTCAGCGCTGGGAACAAACTCGCTACAAGGGCGTGGCGTGGGAGCGCCTGCAGGACGTGCTCCAGGTTCTGGATGTGCGCGTCGCGGGGGAGGCTCAGCGCGCGCACCCGATCGTGGCCTGCGCTGCCGATTAGCCTCGGCGACAGCACTACCCGCAACCACGCTCGGTATTCTCCTCTGTCTTCACGATCCTGAAGCTCGCACGGACCAGCGCTGCCGTAGCTCCGACCGGCGCCAGCGATAGATGATGTCCGGCACCTCTGGTGCCCACATCATCAGGATGTCGTACTCGTGCAAGAGGCGCAGCACGTCGATCTCCGTTGGCTCCCCAGCAGGGTCTCGAGTGCGCTCGAGCTCGGCATCAAGTTGGTCGAGCGCGGCGGCTTGGAGGTGGAAGTTCCACCACAAGCGAACTGCGTTGGTCGTCACGAGAAATGGCACGATCGCGGCAAGGGCCTTGGCGAAGGCGCTCCGAGCATCGTGCTCATCGAGCGAGTTGAGCGCAAGAAGAACACCGGTCAAGAGGACGAGCGTCATCGCCACGACACCGGCAAGGGTATATCTGGCCATCTGGCTGCTTAACTGCGCTTGCCAGAACACGGATTCTTGCAGGTGGTCCCGCAGCCGGGCGGGACCCTTTGGCGCCATCGAGGCAAAGTATCCTCGTCCGAGATCTGGCGATGCCGCGGCAATCGCTGTTGCCCAGCGATCGAACGCCAGGCGGAGTGCTGCCTCACGGCGAGGCTCGATTGGCCATCCCAACCCTTCCGCAAGGACGACCGCGCGCCGCGTCTGCTCCCCAAGTGCCCGCGCCCGCTCCGCCTGGAGCTGACAGATGTATCCGAGCAACAGCGCAATAAGGGCCGTGAGCGAGAGCGCCCAGACGAATTGCTGGTCGGTGATGATCGTTCCCGCGATGCCGGCGACTACCGCCACCAGTTGGAGACCCAACCCGAGGCGACGCCACGACTTGCTCACCGTGAATTCGGCGCGCATCAAGGCAAGAAGCGGTACATCGCCCTCGGGCCCGCTTTGGTCGCCTGCCGTTTCTCCTCCGACGTTCATACCGTTCCTTTATCCGGTGTTGAATCCGTTCAAATTGCAGACGTATGACCAATCAGGAGCGCACTCGATGATCCTACCTCGAAGCAGACCTGCCAAGATACGGGGCTGGTCTCAGAAACCCATCGTCGAAGCGCCCTTCCAGCATCCTTGATACGGAATCCGGGTAATCACTTCCTTGTATCGCGGCGACCAGCCCTCACCCCCCTGCCCGCCACCCGCTCCGCGGGTACCCGGCCCACTGCGGTGAGGAGAGGGGGGACGAAGCCGCCAATCTAAAGCGGCAGTCCTAATCCGGATTACGTATGACTCGGTTGCCGCTTGTGTGCTGACTTCGCAGTCCACTGTATCCGGAACGTGCCGTTCTCGGCAGAAAGCCTGACTGCTCGTGCCTCGCCGCGGCAAAAATCCACAACTGAATCCGACAGCGTGCCATGGCCGCCGAGCACCGGCAGATGGGCCGCGTGGTGACGAGCGAAGTGGGGCGCGCTACCCCCTCGCTTCGCCGTAAAACCGGGCATCCGGAGGTTGTCGCAGGGGCCGCCCAAGACGTATACTTCGCCACTGGAACCAAGCCTTCCGCGGAACGTGGGACCATTGCCCGCGTTCTTTTGTGTTCGTTAGGCTAAAACGGCTGCCGTAGGGTGGCCGGTTCCAGCGCCCTGGGCCAGGGGCAAGACCACGCTTCCCACTGTCCGTGTCAACTGCGCCCATGGGGCGCCCGGCGCCGCGCTGTTGCGGTACGCCCCACGCCGGGTTGTCGTCACCGACGCCCAAGGAAAGGAGCATCGCGGGCATGAAGAGTGACTTCTATACAGCCATCGCCCAGATTGCCGCCGAACGTGGCATCCCCCGCGAGGCGGTTCTCTCCTCGGTAGAGCATGCTCTGCAAAGCGTCTATCGCAAGATGGCCAATACCGAGGAGCCGGTTGCCGTCGAGATCGATCAGACCACCGGGGCCATGCGCATTTTTGCGGTCAAGGATGTGGTCGACGTGATTGAGGATCCTCTCGCGCAAATGACGGTCGCCGAGGCCATGGCCTACGCCCCCAATCCACACCCCGGGGACATCATCCGCATCGAGCGCACGCCTGAGAACTTCGGCCGCATTGCCGCGCAAACGGTCAAGCAGGTCGTGCTGCAACGCATTCGCGACTACGAGCGGGACACCGTCTATGACGAGTTCCACGACAAACAGGGCGAAGTGCTGAATGGCGTGGTGCAGCGCGCCGATCCGCGCGCGGTCATCGTCGAGCTGGGCAAGGCCGAGGCCGTGATGCCTGCCCGCGAGCAGGTGCCCACCGAGCGTTACCGGCCGAGCCAGCGGGTGAAAGTGCTGCTGGTCGAAGTGAACAAGGACCAGCGCGGTCCGCAACTGATCGTTTCCCGCTCGCACCCCGGCCTCATTCGCCGGCTGTTTGAGCAGGAGGTGCCAGAGATCTTTTCCGGAGCGGTCGAGATCATGGAAGTGGCGCGCGAACCCGGGCTGCGCTCCAAGGTCGCGGTCGCCGCGCGGCAAGAAAAGGTCGATCCCGTCGGCGCCTGCGTCGGCGTGCGTGGGGTGCGGATTCAGAATATCGTCAATGAACTGTACGGCGAGAAGATCGACGTCATTGAGTGGTCGCCGGATACGGCGCAGTTTATTGCCAATGCGCTGTCGCCGGCCAAGCCCTCCTCGGTCACGCTGGACGAGCCGAACAAGGTGGCCACCGTCATCGTCCCCACCGACCAGATGTCGCTGGCCATCGGTAAAGAGGGCCAGAACGCCCGCCTCGCCTACAAGCTGACCGGCTGGCGCATCGACATCAAGGATCCGGCCTCGTTGCAGGAGATGGATCACGAGCTGCTGCGGCAGGCGCGGGCCGCGATCGCCGATACGCAAGCGGAAGACTTCTCCTGGCAGGGTCGCCAGCCCCGGCTCGTGCGGGCCGATGGCACGATCTCGGTGCGGGACAAGACCTTTGGCCCCCTCGATCCGGAACTGGTCGGCATGAGCGTCGATGTCGATCTGGTGGGACCCGTGCTGGAGGTGCTCTACAACCGCGATCTGCGGCATCGCTTTGATTTCGAGAGTGGCGAGTCTCTTTCGCTGGAGGATGAGCCAGTCGTGGCGGCGCAGGTAGGGGGAGCGTAATGAGCGAGGGGGTGTCGCTTCGCTCAGGCGGCGGCGGCTTCGCCGCCTCAGGGGGAGAGGGGGAGAGCGAGCTGGCGGCCGTCACTTCTGCGCCCCCTTCCCCCCTGAGCGAAGCGTCCCCCCCTAAGGCGAAGCCGTCCCCCCCTCGTAAAAAGGGCCCGCGGCCGAAGCATGTGCCGCAACGGATGTGCATCGCCTGCCGCTCGCATGACGCCAAACGAGGGCTGCATCGTATTGTGCGCACCCCGGAAGGTCAGGTCGAGCCCGATCCGACCGGTCGCCGCAATGGCCGGGGAGCTTATCTTTGTGGGCAAGCAGCCTGTTGGGAGAAGGCTCTGGCCTCCGGGATGCTCGCTCGCGCGTTGAATGTAGACATTGATATCGAAACCATGCATGCGTTGCGCCGCCACGCTGCCACGCTGCCACTCGATTCATCCGAGGCGGCGGGCGCCACACGGGATCGTATTGAAGGAGGAAATCGCTAATGGCAAGCACTTATCAAGGCCGTCGTCCCAGCGGGGGATCCAGAAGGCCCGGGGGCAAGGGTGGTCGCGGCAAGGGCGCCCGGGGTGGCGCGCGTACGGTCGCCCTGCGCCGGACCACGCCGCTCGTGCGCGAGCCAGTCACGCTCCCCGGCGTGCTCACCCTGGGTGAGCTGGCCGAGAAGCTGGAGACCACCGGCGTCGAAGTCATCAAGGAGCTGATGAAGCTCGGCATGATGGCGACCATCAATCAGCAGGTCGATTATGCCACCGCGGCCCGCGTCGCGGAAGCGCTGGGCTGGGAGACGAACGAGGAAGAGTCCGACTTCACGGGCGAGGGCGATAGCTTCGCCACGCGCCGCGAGGAGTCCGAGGCTGACCCCGAGTCCCGCACCCGGCCGCCCGTCGTCACGATCATGGGCCACGTCGACCACGGCAAGACCAAGCTGCTCGACTCGATTCGCTCCGCCAATGTCGCGGAGGGCGAGGCCGGCGGCATCACCCAGCACATCGGCGCATACCAGGTCGAAACGAATGGCCGCAAAATCACTTTCCTCGATACCCCCGGCCATGAGGCGTTTACCGCCATGCGCGCCCGCGGCGCCCAGGCCACCGATGTGGCGGTGCTGGTGGTCGCCGCCGACGACGGCGTGATGCCGACGACACGCGAGGCCGTCGCCCACATCAAGTCGGCCAAGGTGCCGATGGTCGTCGCCATCAACAAAATCGATCTGCCCAGCGCCAATCCCGATCGCGTCAAGCAGCAGTTGTCCGAAATGGAAGTGATGCCCGAGGAGTGGGGCGGCGATGTCCCGTTCGTCGAGGTATCCGCGCGAGAAAAGATGGGCCTCGACGATTTGCTTGAGGTCATCCAGCTCGTTGCCGACGTGCACGAGTTGAAAGCGAACCCCATGAAGCTGGCCACCGGCGTGGTCGTCGAGGCCCGTGTCGATCGCACTCGGGGCCCGCTCGCCACTCTGCTGGTTCAGAGCGGCACCCTCAACCCGCGCGATGTGGTCGTCGCGGGCGGCACCTGGGGCCGAGTGAAAGCCATGTTCGACGATCGTGGCCGGCGCATCCGCCGGGCGGAGCCGAGCATGCCGGTCGAGATTCTGGGGCTGCTCGACGTGCCCCAGGCGGGCGATCAGTTCACGGTCTACGAGGATGAGAAGCTGGCCCGCGATATCGCGGAGCGCCGTTCCGCGGAGCGCCGTTCGGAAGCGCTCTCCGGGGGCAAGGGCAACACCAAGCTGACCGATTTCTCGCAGCAAGTCAGCGAGGGCGAAACGGCCACCTTGCGCGTCATCATCAAGGCGGATGTCTCTGGATCACTCGGGGCGATTCAATCCGCCCTGCTCAAGCTGAATGAGGAAGTCCCCGACGGTGTTCAGCTCAGCATCACCCACGCGGGCACTGGCGCCATCAACGACTCCGATGTGAGCCTGGCCAGCGCCACCCACTCGATCATCATTGGC
>JBBRVX010000154.1:0-13395 GCA_038246475.1 Thermomicrobiales bacterium
CACCGCGATTGATGCGGCGGTGAATCCGTAGTAGGACAAACGCAGCAGATCAGTCGCCGGCATGAGAGCTTCTCCCCCAGAGTGTGGCAGGTCCAAACCGCGCCTCGATGGCGCTGAGCGTCCGCACGAAATCACGCTTCGCCCCCCAATCGCGCTTGGCAAGGGGAGCGACTATCACTTCGGTCTCCCCGCCCGCTGCACTGACGAGAGCCCGCATGCGCCGATGAGGGAAATAGAACGTGATCGCCAGTCCAAGCACGAGCAGAATGGCCGCACTGAAGAGGATGGGGATTCCGGGGTTGTAAGCGACCTGAAGCAGGGTGAAGCGGCGCTCGCGCACGAATTCGACGTCGAGCCCCCCGAGCCGCGCCGCATCGCCTTGCGCGATTACGGCGCCTTCGCCGATTTTCGTGTTCGTGCGCGCATCGCGGGCCTGCGCATACAGCTCGCCCGACTGCAATTTGGTCGTCCCGATCTCGGGCTTCGCGTCGAGCTTCAGATTCGGGAAGAACAGTTCGAGGAGCCGTCCCTGCGCCGGCAGCTCGACCATGGCGGCCGGGGCATCGCCATTTGACCGGGAGACGTATTCGAACGGGACGGCCTCAGCGAACGCGACGTTGCCCGTGCCGTCCTTCACCTCGATCTGCGCCGCTTGACCGTAGGATGCCTGGTAGAACGTGACGCCCCTGTAGGTCAGGGGATTGTTGACCGTCAGGCTGGCGCGCCGCACCTCCTGGTCACCGTCATAGAGGATGACGTCGGAGCGATACTCCGTCGGGGAGCCGATCTGGCTGTAGGAATCGACAAAGCGGTCGAGCTCGAGCCGGAGATTCGTTCCCCGACCAACGTCGCGAATCGCCCCTTCGCCAACCGTAAACATCGTCTCGCGGAAGCCGAGCTCCGATCCGACGATGCCACCCGCCAGGAGCAGAATCAACGCCAGGTGGAACGGAAAGGTCCCCAACTTTCCCCAGCGGTTCTTGTCCGCGTAGACATGGATCTCTGATCCACGCTGTTCGGTGAGCACGCGGTAGCGCCGGGAGCGGAGGATGGTCACCAGGTCCTGGGCGACCGCTTCTGGCGGGTCAGGGCTGCGTTCGACGACGGCGGGCTCCGCTGAACGGAAGAACTGGCGATTCGTGACCACCGTGGGCTGAGCAATCGCCTGCCAGATGCCCGGCACGCGATTAATCGTGCAAATCATGATGGCCACGGCAAGCAGCGTGAGCGTCATCGTCCAAATCACCGAATGAAAAACGTCAAAGGCATACCAGCGCGTCACCAGCGGTTCGAGGGCCGGCACGAAGCGGGGAATCTGGGCTGGAATCACGCTCCCTTTGAGTGTGCCAATCAGGATGAGCACCGCCAGGAAAATGATCTCGTAGAGGGCCGCACGGACTGAGCAAAAGAAACGCCAGGTGCGATCGACCACGATCGCGACCAGTGGTTTCCGGCTTTGCTTTGTTCCCCCAACGGCGGCCTCAGCCATGACGCCCCTCGCCACAATCACACTGCCGGGCCACACCGCATAGTTGCGTCACCCCATTTCCGCGATGCGCGGTAGGAACATCACGATGCATCGCCCGTCGCGATGATCGTCTGGGCGCGGCGGATGATCTCCGGTTCATCGATCGGTGAGAGGATGATGTCCCGCACGATGCCCTCCCGGTCGATCAGGATGTGGGTTGGAAAATTGGATATAGGGTAGGCAGATCCGGTGAAGGTTCGGTTCGGATCCGTCAGGATGGGGAAGCTTCCCTTGTTGCGCGCCGCAAATCCGGCGGCCGCCTCAGCTGGTTCATCGAGGGAGATCGCCAGCAAGTTCACCCCCTGCGGCTGGAGCTCCGCGGCGTACGCGGCCTGCATCTCCGGAAACTCCGAACGGCAGGGCGGGCACCAACTACCCCAGAAATTGAGCCACACCGGCTGGCCGCGCAAGTCCGAGAGCCGCACGATCTGACCGTCGACCGTCGGCGCGACGAAATCCGGAGCGGAATCCCCGACTTTGGGCAGCAGCCGCAGATTCTGGCCCCCCGTGCCGATCTGGGCGAAGCCTTGCCGGCCACCGATGACCCAGGAGCTGGCAACAATGACGAGGGCGAGGGCCAGTGGCAGCACCGCGCTCTTCCATCGCCCCGGACCCGCACTCGGGGCCGCGTCGGCCATTGCGTCCGTCATTGACTGCGACCTGCGCGCAGCGCCGGGTCACGGCCAGCGGCGGGTGGAGCTCCCGAGCGATGCACCCGGAATATCCAGACCGCCTGCCCGACGAGCAGCGTGGCCAGGGCGATAGCAACGGCGGCGGCCAGTGGCACGTCAAGCAACCCGGGCGCGCCCTCAAGGCGCAGCGGGGCAAGCAGGGCATCAGACCCAGCGATGGCCGTCACGGCGACCAACGCGATCGATCCCGAGGGAGGCCGACGCCCGTCAAACCAGCGTAAAAAGGCGAAGACGAAGAGGGCGATAGCGGCCGCGTACAGCCCGACCGGGTAGTGCGGCAGCTCGAAGCCGGGAAAGACGATGCCGAACGGCGCTGGAGCCACCCGACCATAGCAATCGCCGCGCACGAGGCATCCACCGCTATGGACGGCGATTCCCAAAGGCAAAACCAGCCCATAGAGATCTGCTGTTCTCAGGAGAGGCAGTCCCTTCCGTCGGGTGAAGACCAGAAATCCCAAACCGGCCCCGAGAACACCCCCGAGCGGAGAAAGCTGACCAGCTCCTGTGAAACGAAGAAGATCCAGCGGGTTCGTGGCCACGTTCTGCCACGTAGGCAGCACCTCGCCAATGCGGGCCGCCGCCAGCGCGGTGACGAAGATCGGTGTCGTCAGGTCTGCGATGACCACCCGCGGCAAGCTGCCGGCCGACGCCGCCCGCTCGGCGCCGCGGCCCACAACCCAAGCCGCGAGCAGCAGCGTGAGCAGCGGCGCGGCAGCCAGCGCCAACGTCAGCACGGTCGCCAGGAGTCCTGCCATCTCACGCGATTTCGTCGATGATCGTGGTCAGTCGCTGTTCATCGAGCGGACCGATCCACGCACGAGCGACCGTCCCATCGGCTCCGATAAAGACCGTGTATGGGATACCAATGCCTTGATACGACGCCTCGAGGTTTCCCGGATCTGGCCCATTCGCATACGGTACGGAGAAGTCGGACAGGAAGCGGCGGGCGCTGTCCCCCTGATCGCGCACATCGACGCCGATGAACACGGCACGTCCCGCGGCACTCTCCGCTTGCGCAACCTTGCTCAGGGTGGCCGCTTCCGCGCGACAGGGGGGACACCACGATGCCCAGAAGTTGATCACGACCGGGTGACCTCGCTGCTCGCTCAGGCGCACGGTGCTGCCTGCGAATGTCGTCAGCGTGAAGTCCGGCGCGGTCGTCCCTATCAGCGTTCCCGTTACCAATCCTTTACTGCCCTGCTGCCGGACACCGACGATCAGGAGCGCCGCGATCACCAAGACACCGGCTGCCAACGGCCAGACCTGCCGCCACCTGGAGTGCGCCGAGGCCGGTTCGCTCTCGCTCGTGATGGTCGGACTGAGCGCCGCTCTATCCGCTAGGCTCGAAACGTCCAACATCGCTTCATGTCGCTTTCTCGCGGACTAATCCTTCTACGACAGTAGAATAGTAGTAGAACGGGCGGTCGTCAATTTGCAACTCAGCCCGGCGGCATCCCCGGATCCATGATCTCCCGCGCAAGCTGCCTAACCGTGAACCCAGACGCCAGTCCCCAGCGGCGCCCATCCATACAGCCAGGCCGCGAAATCGAGGGGCAGGTTGACGCAGCCGTGACTCATCCGCTCGCCGAAATTGGTGTGCCAATAGGTGCCATGCAACGCCTCTCCCTGCATGTCGAAGTAGAGGACATTGGGGACCGCAGGAACGTCATAGGCAACGGCGTCAGCAGGTGCGCCGTCGTCCCCAACGGCCAGGACCTCGCCGGTATCGCTGGTGAATCCCTGCATGTCCTGTAGGGAGTACTTGAGGCGCACATGAAACATCCCGGTCTCGGTCGGGTTCGGGTCAAGGCCCGTACTGACCAGCGTCGAGGAGATCGGTGTTGTGCCGTGGTACGCCGTCAACTGCTGTTCTGACAGGCTGACTTCGACCCACTTTGCGCCCGGAGCGTAGGGATCGCCCAGCGGGGTGGGGTTGTCCGCGATCCAGAAGAGGAGTTCGTCGTAGAGCGGCAATCCCTCACGCCGCACACGAGCGGTGTCAACCCCGAGAGCGGTGGCGAGCGCGGCGCCAAGGGGCGCCAGCACGACCCCCTCGGGGCGTGCTTCCAGCAACCCTCCCTCGAACCACTGCGCGGTCGTTCCTTTGCTTCTGAGTGGCTCCGACAACGGCGCCCCGAGATAAAACGCTCCCTCATTGAAGCCGTACCAGGCAAGAATGTCGCTTGAGATCGTATGGCCGCTCGCTGCGATGTAGACGCCGCCACGCGACAAGATCGCCGCCACCCTGCGGTCAGCGGGTTCCAGACGTGACCAGTGTGGCGCCTCAGCGCGCAGAGCCGCTCGCCAACTCGGGGATCGCTGGACGCGTTCGAGCATCGCCAAGCGTCCGATCGGCATCAGGCGCATGATGGGATCGGCCGTGTACAGGAACTCGGGTCGATACTGCAGGATGCCACGCTCAAATGCCTGGCTGTAATAGCCATTCGGCGCGGCGAATGGCTCGGAGACTGGGTTGCCGAAGAGCGTGGCGGCCCCGTTCGCCCGCCAGTAGTCGAGAAACGCTCCCTGGAGCGTGTGACCTGTTTCTGCGACGTACACGATGATATCCGACTGCCCAAGTGCCGGCGGCAGCTCGACGCTGGCCAAATCTTCGGCATTTGTGGGAGCGTGGGCAGCCGCTGGTCTGCTGGCGCCGAGAACACCCAGCGCGGCAGCCACCCCGGCCTGACCGAGGACCGCCCGCCGACTTACCCGGGCCGTGTCGGGAACCGCATGAGTGGCAGCGTGCACCTTCACTCCATCAGTCTCTCTAGCGGGGCGTGTTCGCCAATACTCCTGATGGCCGGGGTTTCACCATCGGTAATCTACTACAAATGGATAGTTTTTCGCCCTGGTCTGACGAAGGTTACGGCGTTTCAGGATTCGGCTTCGGACAACCGCGCTTGTGCGGGGAGCGGAGGCGGCCATGGTCGGCTGCATGGGTCCCAGGAGATGCTCATCGATTTTCGTTACGCGCCTCACTATTTCTCATTCCTTACGGACGTTGCGGAGGAAGCGCGGCCATCTCCTCTGCTCCCAGCAACGCTGCGACCTCGTGCTCCGGAAGATGCTCCCAGTGCGGATCGCCAAACGAGATCCTTTCCTGCCCGGAGAGCCAGACCCGCCGCAGCGCCCAGGAGTGAAACGACAGTCGATCCCAGGTGGCCTTACGCCCCAGCCGCCCTGCGGGCGTGCGCTCTTCGACGTAGTGCTCCAGGAAGATCGCCGGTGGCAGCTCCTCGAAGCGGTGCGGGACATGGCGCTTGATCAACTCCGGGGCCAGGTACTCGGCCATATTCGTCACTGACGTCGACGTGTTTTGCGGAAGCTCGCTCATGACAATGACCGGCGTCTGCCCATCCTCTGCAAAGACCCGCACCCAACAGGAGCCTTTCGGCTCTTGATCCCACGTCCCGCGGTAGCGGTGCAGATAGTCGGCCGTCTTGGGCATGCCGGCTGAGGCTTGCGGTTCCTTCTCGGAGAACGAATGCGGCGTGAGATGCTCGCTCACAGCCACTCCCCTGCTTCCTCGGGTCGCTCGGTCTCGATGGCGCCGATCAGCGTGGAGGACACCTGCTGGATCGTTTGCAGGTGGCTGCGGAGGAGTGCCGTACTGCGTGCGAAGCGGGCCACATAGGGGAAGCTGTAGTCGGCGGTATCCATCCCGAAGTGACGCAAGACCACGAACGCTGATCCCTCTGCAATTGTCTCCGCATCCTGCTTCTCGCCACGCCAGCCTTTGTGACCGGCTACGAAATGGGCCGTCTCATGGACCAGGGTCTTGAGCCGGCCGTCATCAGCCGGCAGCGCGGCGTTCAGCACGATCTCCCGCTGGTCAGGACTGAAGTATCCGCGAATGGCCGGCAGCGGTTTTTGCGCGAGGCGCAGCCCCTGGCCAATCGCCCAGAGGGAGAGACGCCGGTCAATTTCGCCGGCGACGTCGGAAGTCCCGAAGCGCTCCGCGGGGGTCGGTGGTTCCGCCAAGGGCTCGCCCTCCGTCTGCTCGTAGGCGAAGACATTCCCCACCCCGAACCCCATGACCCGCAGCACCTCATCACCGCTCTCTTCGTCGACGAGCTTTTTCTTGAAGGGATAGAAGATCTTGATCCCTCTCTCGCCCTTCTTGACCTGGCGATTGAGGGTGTGCCAGCGATCGTAGGAGTTGACAAGGGATGCGTCGGGGTACTGCATCATGATCAGCAACGTGTTGGTGGCGGAGTACTGCCAGAACCGAGTCTGCATGCGCAGATAGGCCTGGAAGCCCTCGGAGGTGAGGATCGCCTCCGTGCCGGCCTCCAGCGTCTGCATCAGCGCCGCCACCCGTCCGTCTTTGGCGCCGCCGCTCGGTTCGCTGGGGAGCGCTTCGCCGATCGGAACTCTCTGGACGTTTTCTCGCATGGAATGCAGACAGTGTAGTCCACACCACGCCACTGTGTCAATTAAAATCGTTAGTTCATTCCGCTGGGCTTCGTCCGGACACTCCCTGCTGGCAGGTCACCTGAACTGCCCGAGAAGAACCAACCGGGGTGGTGGGTGTCACCCGCAGGGCCGTAACGCAGCGGAGGAGGCCGTAAGGCCTTGACACCCACCAGGGGCAGCGCCCCTGTTCCTCCACGATCTCGCTGAAGGCGAGCCGCAGGTCGAGGCACACCGACTGGAGGCTCCGCCGCGGGCGAGATGGTGGTTCGAGGTTCGATGGGTGGTGAAGACGGTGAGCGGACGCGCCTGGCCGGATGTAAGGCGCGGGAGCGGGCATCGTTGGCGTCATGGAGCCGCGTGGGTGCGCCGCGAGTTTTCGGAGTCGATAGCCATACCTCTCTGGAAGGAGAGCCGGCGTTCGCTCACACGGGCATCGGGAATTCCCGCGAAATAGTCGGCGCCGGAATCCCGCGAGCATGCATCCGATTGATCTCTTGACGCGATTATGTCTACTTTCCTATGATGGGGCGACGATGTTGACTGCTCCCTCCTCGCCATCACGATCGCGGCCCCCGTTCAGATTGACGCCGACGGATGAGGAGCTGCTGCTGGCCTGCGCTCGCTACCAGTACCTGACCGTTGACCAGTGGCGCCGGTTTTTCGAGGACGACGGCAAGCTCCGCTACCTGCAACGGCGATCCCGGGAGCTGGCCGCCCAGGACTCCCTGATCCGCCTCTACATCACGCGGCCTGGGGGGGTGGGCAAGGCCCCCTCCCTTTTCTCGCTCGGCCCTGCCGGCCGGCGCCACGTCGAGTCGCTCGGGATCCGCGTGCCCCAGCGCTTCCGCCGCAGCGACCTGACCAGCCTCAGCCCCAAGCATCTGGCCCACAGCGAAGCCCTCACCGACGTGCTGTTGAGCTTCGATTTGCTCGCGCGGCACGATGCGCGGATCGCGATAGCCGAGCTACTGCACGAGCGCTTCCTGTTCGAGCAACGGTTCAAGGTGCCGGTGCGCTCCGTCGATGCCCTCACCGGCCAGATCGTAGAGCGACCCATGGAAGTGACCCCCGATGCCTTCGTCAAAGTCAGCGCTCAGACCACACGCGGCCTGCGCCGCTTCCCCATCCTCGTCGAAGTCGATCGCGACACCGAGCAGCAGGTCGTCTTCCGCGAGAAGATCGCCAAGCTCTCGGCCTTTGGCACGAGTGAGACCTACGAGCGGCTCTACGCGGCCCGCAGCTTCAACGTGGCCTTCTTCGTGCGTGCCCCCAAACGCGACCCCCTGCTACGGCTCACCGAGATCATGACCTGGACCGAGCGGGAGCTGCGGCAGCGCCGGCTGGAGCATGAGGCCGCGGCTTTCAGCTTCTGCGCCCTCGACCCGGCCACCACGCCTCCCGCGGAGCTCCTCCTGGGCGCCACCTGGCTGCACCCCTTCAGCACCACGCCCCACGCCCTTATCGACCTCTCCGAGACCGAAGGAGGGCTATGAGGTGGGGCCCACAGACACAAAGCATCCCGCTGGGAACCTACGGCTCGGCGCTCTTCCGGCGGCGGTTGCGCCTCGATGGGCAGGACGCCAAGAGCCACATGCACGTGATGGGCAAGTCCGGCTCCGGCAAGTCGCGCTGGCTGGCGGGGTTCTATGTCAACCTGCTCAAGGCCGGCTATTCCGCCACCCTCGTCGACCCGCACGGGGATCTGGCGCGGCTCGTGCTCGCCCAGCTCGTGGCCGATGGCTATTTCGATCGAGAGGATGCCTATCAACGCCTCCTCTACCTCGATGTGCCGGCGGCGGCCAAAGCCAACCGCTACCTCAACTTCAACTGCCTGAAGCAGCCGTATGACACCCACACCACCACAAGATTGACGCTGGAGGCGATGCGCCGCGCCTTTCCCGAGCTCGATCGCAATGCCGGCAACGCCGCCCCGGCCTTCGAGCAGATCGTCACCGCCGGAACCCACGTCCTGGTCGATAACGCCCTCCCCTTCTCCGAGTTGCGGAGCGTCCTGCTCGATAAAGCGCGGCGCGATCAGTTGTTGCGTCAAGTGGCCGATCCGTTGATCCACGACTATTTCCGGGACGAGTTCGATGCCTACGACAAGGGGGAGCGGATGCACCTGCTGGGCTCCACCCTGCGCCGCCTCTTTCTGCTGCTCTACGCCCCGGTGGTGCGCTTCGCGCTCTCGGCCGAGGAGAATCAGTTGGAGTACCGCCGCATCCTGGCCCAGAACCAGAGTCTCATCGTCAATCTCGCCATCCACGATCCGGACGCCAAGCGGTTGTTGGGGTGTCTGCTGACCGTCTTTGCCGAGCAGGGCGCCAAATCCCGCTCCGACGTCGCTGCGGCGGGGAGGGCCGGCACGCACTACGTCATCGTGGACGAGTGCCAGCTTTTCCTCTCGAACAGCTCCGCGGCGCTGAATGAGATGCTGTCGCAGACCCGCAAGTTCGGGATGTTCGTGGTCTTGAGCCATCAGACCCGCGACCAGATCCCGGAGCGGATGTGGGGCGCTCTGCAAAACGTCGAGGTGGACGTCACCTTCCGCACCGGACGGGAGGATGCCGAACGCCAGGCCAAGGTGGTGGGATCGGTCGATCCGGACGCCATCAAGCACGAGGTCACGGTGGGGCAGGAACGCTCACATCCAGCCTTCTACAGCCTGCCCGAACAGTGGGAAGGCTGGACGCAGCAGGTGACGGGACTGAAGAAGCGCTTCGCTTTCGTGAAGCATCCCAGCGGCCGAACGGTCAAGATCGAGAGCCTGCCCCTTCCCGATCCCGTCGTCGATCCGGGGCGGTTGGCCGCCATCGAGGCACGCTATCTGGAGCAGGGCTTTCGGTCCAAAGAGCTGGCGCTCCCTGCGGCCGAGGTGGTCTTCGCCCCGCCCATGCCGAGCCGACCGCGGTGGGATGAGGGCTGAACGCGCGCAATCGGGGACACCGGTTTCCGTACCGCATAGGCTACCTGGGCATGCGGCGCCGCCGCCGAGCGCGAAATCCGCATGACCGCGCCGGAATCACCCCCGGATCGCGACCCATCTGTCGCTGACCTTCCCTCCTTGCCCCAGCCCACGGTATTACGTGGTCTGGGTCGCGTCGGGAAGCCGCGCCGCGGCGGCGCAGGGTGGCGCTGGCCATCTCCAGGATCAGACGTCGAGAGTAATAAGCGGCCGGGAATCTTTCTGAAACGGCACGCGCCAGCATGGCGCGAGGAATATCTCGCGCGGATCAGCGGCTCCCGGATCGATCGCCGTGAGGGCAAAGAGTCGTGCCGCGGCCTCGGCGCCGTCGACGCACAACTGGGCTTCTGTCCAGTCCAGGAGTTGCTGCACCCGCCGAGGATTCCCCGGACACACCACCATCACCGTGAGCGAGGTGGTGCCGAAGTGCGCGGCATACCCGGAGGCGCTGGCGGCCAGGATGGCCGCGACCTTGCGCCGCCAGACCTGCTGATACTCGGAGGCGCGATCGAGTTCCAACGCTAACGCCCGTTGCCGCTGCCGGGGAGGGTCTCCTCGCCATACGCGCAGATCGAGCCAGGCATCGAAGATCACGCGTTGCGTGCCACCGCCAAGGCGCACCCGCAACGGATCGGCCTGCAAGAAGCGGTGATGGCGAAACTGCTCCAGATCGGCGCGTGGCGCAATGGATGCGCAGAACCGCTCGGCAGCAATGCCGAGATCGGCCACCGCCAGATCGTGGGCGTAGGCGACGAAGCCACGCTGGGCCGCTTCTACCGGCCGCCAGCGCGCCGGCGTCTCCAATCCGAGCTCGCGCACCGCGGACCAGCCCTTGGTGGTGAGGGAGAAGACGGCGGGCGGCTTGCCGACCTGGGTGAAGCCGAGGTGGCGCTGGCAATAGCCTGCCATCACTAGGCCCGACAGCCGCTTTTGCACGAAGCGCAGGGAGCCGGGCTGATACGAGCGGCGGGTGCATTGCGCGGCCGTGAGATAGAGGTAGCGCCCCAGCCCGGTGAGGAGGGTGTATTCGGTCGGACCGAGCCGGAACGCCGGCGATGTGCGCCGCACCGTGGCGTCCGTCAGCGGGCGCGGCAGGGTGGTGGCCATGGCTCATCCCTCCCCGATCGCTACTTCCGCCGTCAGATCGAATGTCCGGGACGCGGGGGCCCGCGGCGATGCCGACGCCGGTCCCCGCCGCGCGATGTCGGCGAGCACGTCGGCGATCGGGACGCCATCACGCTGGGTTAGCTGGGCCCGGATCGACGCCAGGAGCACCGGATCGGGATAGTGCCGGGTGGCCAGGGGCGCGATGGAGAAGGTCTCCAGGGGCAACGGCGGCTCGCCCTCCCGCGCCGTGCGCGAGACCAGGTAGGTGTACTTGGGGAGTGCGGCCAAGCGGCGACGATTGGTCTCCCGCAGCTCGGTAAAGCCCAGCTCGTGATCGCGGCCGTTGGCGACGACCCAGGATCCCAGGCGCGGATCGTGGACGGTGAGACGATCGGCCACCTCGCGCATGGAGTCGGGATCGGTCATGCGGCCGTAAAACTGGGTGCCCAGGCTGAGCAGGGTTTCTTTCAGACCCGGCGGCAACTGATAGAGCTCCTGCCAGCCGATGCTGAGTTCGAGATTTACGTTCCTCGAGTACTGGTTGATGATGCTGTCCAGATCGTCGACCAGCGGGCTGCGCTGCCCGGAACTCCGGGAGAACAGGAAACTGACCTCGTCGATGGTCACCGCCAGCGGTTGGGAGCGATCCCCGGCGTGGGCGGCGCCCCACCGGCGAGCAAAGTCAGTGATCGCCTGCCAGAGCATGAGGAGCTTGAAGCGGCGCACCTCCCAGTCATGCTCGTTGCGCAGATCGAACAGCCATAACTGGCGCTCGTGCATCAGCGCCGTCCAGTCCAGCCCCGGGGTACTGGCGCAAAACTGGGCCTTGGTGGCGGGATCGGCCAGGAAGAAGAGCTTGTTGGTCAGCGCCCGGGAGCGTTCCCGCCGCCCGCCTGGGGTGAGCGCGGCAAAGTGTTCCCGGACGAAGGCCACCGAATCGCGCACCTCCGGGTGCCGCGCCACCGCCTCCTCGAACTTGCCCGACCAGGCTGGGATGTCGGCCAGCAGGGGCTCGATCTCCGAGGGTTGGTACTCGAGGGCAATGAGAATGCGCCCCAGGTGGGTGGCCAGCTCGATCAGGGCGTTGGCGCCGAGGACGCTGGCATCGCGCAGCTTGGGGTCGAGTTTGATGAAGCTGTCGGAGAGGCGCTGGGCCATCGAGAAGAGGGTCTCCCGCCCCACCCCGGTGCGGTAGTACAGGGGCAGCGGCACCACGTGCTCGGTTGGCGAGCAATTGACGTAGCGAATGCGTTGCCAGAGCCGCCGTTGATCATCCGGATAGAAGTACGGGATCTGACCCAGGATGCCATCGATGGTGGCTCCCACGGGGTCCAGCACCAGGCACGGCGTCTGGTCGTGCGTAAAGGTGAGCCAGGCGAGCGTTTTGAGTACCTGGGATTTTCCCACTCCCCGGGTGCCGCTGACGCCGGTGCCGAGGTTCTTGGCACGGCGCAGGATCGGCGCGAGCGTGGAGGCCAGCGCCGGAGGAATGGTGGCGGTGCAGCGCAGCCGCGGCCTAGCAGCCATCGTGGCCATGGGGTTACGCCTCCTCGTCGTACAACAGCCCGCTCACCTGCTGCGGGAGCAGGTACTGGGGCACGGCGACCGGGGGCGGTGGCGGCGCCGGGGGCAGCGCGCGCTGGAAGCGGCGGATGGCGGTGACCGTCTCGATGAAGATGGCATTGATGCAGCGATGGACCTCCTCCCCCGCCGGGTTGGTATGGCCCGGCGGGGTGTCGGTGAGGAAGTCGGCATAGCGATCCAGCAGCGCGGCTTTGACCCAGCGCAGGGTGGCCTCACCCTCACCGCTGTGGCGCGGGGCATGCTGCCGGAGCTGCTCCAGTAACCCCTGACACGACGTCGCCAGCTCTTCGGCGTAGACGCAGGGGGCATCGAGCGCCGCGGGTGGGGATGGTGTGGGCAGCGCTGGCACGCGGGCCCAACTCGACGATCCCAGGGCCACGCGGCTACCGGCCGCGATTCGCCGGGCGCAGGATCTTCGCCCAGAACGGGAGCAGGTCGTCGTCATCGATGTCGATGATCTCGGACGCAATCGCGTTTTGCGTGCGGGCATGGTCGCCGGCCATCTGGTTGAATTCCTGGCCCGATCGCCGCAGCTGCGCGTCCATCATCAGCCCGAGGTACGGCTCCAGCTCGGGGAAGGGGGAGCCACGGCGACGGATGGCCATGTTCGTGCCGATGCGCACGTAGCAGCTGTTGGCCAGGTCCTCGATCTGCGCGGCGGCGGTGACCGCGTAGCCGGCCTTCACGCGCTGGAAATGTTGCTGCAGCAGTTGCGCTCCACCTTCCTCGTAAATGAGCCGCTGCTTCTTGGTCAGGCCTGTTCCTCCGTCCGGCATCGCCGGTATGGAGAAATCCGCACGCAGGGAGTTTGGCCATGCCGGCTGCAGAAAGGGATTGTCGATCTTCGCCGGCGCCGCTGGGCTCGCAAAGAGCGTCTCGTCGGTGGCTCTGCCATTCGCGGTCTTGGTGTTCATGACGCCCTCCGTTTGTGCGCGGCGTGGATCTTGGCCGCCCGCGACAGTTCCGCCCGGTAGGCCCGGTGCAGATCACTGATCCGCTGCTTGGCCTCGTCGCTGGCATCCTGCATGGCTGCCAGAGTCTGCTCGTGCTCGATGGTCGCCTGTCTCGTGGCGGCAGCGGGAATCAGCAGAATGAGCATG
>JBBRVX010000155.1:0-13374 GCA_038246475.1 Thermomicrobiales bacterium
CATCGACCCAGACGACGCAATCCTGGCGCGTGATGATCTCCTTCAGGTCCTCAATCGAGGTTTCCTGAACCGGGCCCGTCGATTCGTTGTGCACAACGACTGTAATCACGACCCGCCTCCGCGCGCGTCCCAAAGGTTCTGGCGGGGCGGAAGGGTAGCAGGCGCATCTCCGCGGCGAGCAATCAGGATGGTCTGGAACCGGTGGTGAGCCGACGCAGCAACGACCAGATCCCCATGCGCGCGGCGATATCGGCCACAAAGAGCGCCAGCGCCAGCCCAATCGGGATGAACCAGACGGCGCGGTGCTCCCGCAGCGGGCTACCGCCTGGGGTGGCGGCGTTCCAGACAGCAGCTGGATCGTCGAGGGAGAGCATGCGGCCGCCGGTACGGGCCGCGATCGATGCCAGCAACTCGAGCCCGCCCGGCGCGGGGAGGGTTTCGGGGGAGGGCGGCACGGTGATGCTGGCTTGCTCGATCAGGGGGCCGCTCGATCGCTCCTGGCGGATTTCGACGGCATAGGCGCCGGACGGGGGAGCGGGCAAGCGCAAGGTGTACTCTCCGGGGGCGCTCTGCTGTAGCTCCTGAGTGGCCAGCGATTCACCATCAGGGGAGGTGACGGTGGCAAAGGTGGGCAGGAAATCGGCGAAATCGCCGTTCTCTCCCGCTGCCGCCACGGTCAGTACGACATCGGTTCCATCGCGATGCGTCGAAACGGTCAGCGGCCTCCTCTCCGGGTCGGGAAGGGCCCAGCGCACTGCCGCGCCCCAGAATGCGTCGTTCCCGGCCCAGCTTGCCCAGGGCGCGGCCAGATCTGATCCATTGTCCGCTGTCCAGGCGACAACCCGGCCGAGCCCGTACTGCCATTTGGCCAGGATGGGATCGTCGCGATCGGAGGTGAGCACGACCTGGGCGTCCGGCTTGGCCTCCGCGAAGTCGTAGCCCGCCAACTCGGGGAGGGTCAAGGGATCGATCCCGGCCAGAATCGGGCTAGGAGCGGTCTGGATGGGACGAAACGTACCGCGAATGACCGATTGGCTGCCGGCGCTGCGCGCCTCTTCCAGGGTGAGCCGCGGGATGTCCTCCTGGCGCACGGTGAAGTGATAGCGCCCGCCGCCCTCATCGGCCAGAAAGTTGAGCAGGTCGGTATCGGCATCTTCGCCGATGGCGATGGTGGAAAGCGTCGTGCGGTCGGCCAGCGCGTCGTCCAGCAGCCGCTGGTAGCTTTCGCGGGTGCCGGTGCGAGCCTTGCCGTCGGAGAGGAGGACGATGTGACGGGCATCCGCCTCGGCGTTGCGAATCGCATCGAGCCCCACGGAGAGGGCGGGCAGGATCTCGGTGCCGCCGTCGGGTTCGATCGCCTCGATCTTGCGGGCGATGGCAACGCGGCTCGCTTCGTCGCCGATGGTGGTCAGCGGCACCGCCCATTCTTGCCGATCGTTGAAGACGATGAGCCCGATCTGATCGCCTTCGGAAAGCGAGCGCGCCGCCAGTTGCACGGCCTCCTTGGCCATCTCGATCTTGCCCTTGCCGCCGAGCGGGTCGTATCCCATCGAGCCCGACTTGTCCATGATCAGGAGGAGCGCCACCCGTTGCCGCTCGCGGCCATCGGTCACCTTTACCGTCACCGGCAGCGCGTCCTCGAGCGGCGTGCCGGCGTAGCCTCCTGGCCCGTAGGATGCGGTGCCGCCAATCACCAGCAGGCCACGCCCCAGGGAGCGCGTCGCCTCCCGCAAGCCAGCAACCTGATCGTAGGTGAGCAAGCCGGCCGACACGTTGTCGAGCACGAACCCATCCCAAGCGCCCAGCGCCGAAAGCCGGGCGGGGATGTCCGCTGGCGCAGTCACGGTAACGTCCGTGCCGCTCCGTTCCAGGATGCCGCGCATGATCCCCGGATCAGCGCCTTCCGGCACTATGAGCAGGATGCGCGGGCGCTCGCGGACGACGATGCCATGCGGAGCCTGGTCATCGTCCGGACGGCGATTCGATTCCGAGTCGCCGCGGACGCGCACTTCGAGCGCGTGAAACCCCGGCGCGAGATCGTCGAGCGTAAACGATCGGGAGGTGAGGCCCTCCGGGATCTCCGTTTCGATGGTCGATTTCACCTCGCCATCAACGAGGAGATCGACGACGGCGCTCCCCGCGCGACCGGTCTCGATGCCGGCCAGCACCGTGATCGGCTCTCCCTCCCAGGCGGAACTGGGCGCGGAGATCCCCTCGACGCGTAAATCGCTGTCGCTGACGCCAGGCAGCGGCACGACATCGATGGGGACCCCTTCAGTCGCGGCTTGCGCCGCCTGGTCGATGGCCTGCCCGATGTTCTCGCCGCCATCGGAAAGGAGCACAATGCGCTGCCCGCCTCCCAGCGGCAGCGCGCGCGCAAGACCGAGGCCGGCCGCAATGTCCGTGAAGGCCGCGTCCACCGCGTTGGCGTCGAGGGACGCCGTGGCGTCGAGGAGATCGCGTGCTGGGCCGGGCGGCACGGCCAGGATCGGGCTGGAGCCGAAGGCGACGATCGCGGCCCGGCGTGAGGCGGGAGCACCGGCGAGGGCATCTTCCAGCCAACCTTCCGCCGCATCGGCGGATGGGCCCGCGACGCTGTCCGAGCGGTCGACAACAAAGATGGCGCCACCCGTTCCCGCGCCGGACGCGATCAGCGGCTCGGCCAGGCCAACAGCCAGCAGCGCCACCACGATCAGCCGCCAGAAGAGAGCCGAGCCTCGCAGCCGCCCGCGACGCACTCCCCACCAGTAGCCGGTCGCGGCGAAGAAGGGGAGCAGCAGGAGGAGCCAGAGGGCGGCGGGTCGCGCCCAGACGAGCGCGCTCATGCCGCTGAGCCTCGCACGCCGCGTGGGCGGGAGCCACGTCGCGATGGCATGAGGGCGGCAATCCATTCCGCGGCGATGAGCGCGAGCGCGCCAAGGGCCAGCAGTGGCCACAGGTCGACCCGCTCCAGCCGGGTGGCGACGATATCCAGCCCGGTTGCGTTGGCCAGAATCGCTTCCAGGCCGGGGTTAGCGCGGAGGTCGGATTCCCGACCGTGTCCGGCATTGACGACAAAGCGCGTAGCGCCGAGATCATTGCCGGACGCATCACGCTCCTTCACGCTGTAGGCGCCGGCCGCGCCGGTGTCGGTGAAGACGACGTCCCGCGACGCCCGGTTCTCCGGCGTCTCCGGGGCGATCGATAGCACTGTCGACTCTCCTGAAGGCGAGGTAATCTCCACTGCCGCCGTGGCCGTCCGCGGCTCGTAGACGAGCGCCTCGCCGAGCGGAATCGCCGCCGGGATGCCGTCGGGCGCGAGCTCGGCGACCATGTTGGCCACCAAAACGGGGAAGGCCACCCGCTTCGAGAGGTTTGATCCTTCGGGGTCGATAGTGAGCACCACGGCCGGTTGATCATTGGCCTCGGTGCGGTAGAGGAGAGGACCGTCAGCGGAGCCGACGATCTCTTCATCGCCACTTCCGAGGGTAAAGATCGGCGAAGGGCCAAAGGTGGCCCCGGCTAGATCGACCCCGTCGAGAAGGGGATCCCCGGCGCGCACGCGGGTGACAACCGGGTCGACCACGCCATCCTGCATCGCAAACGGTCCGCCGGCGGGCGGAGCGATCCAGAGGCTGGGACTGTCGACCTTCGCCAGCGTCTCGGTTGGCGGCGCGGTTCGGTCGAACACCACCAGGTCATATCCCCCGGCGGCGATAGCGGCGACGTTGTCGCTCGGCTCGATGACGAGCTGCACATTCTCGATCGACATCAATGCCCGCGCCAGCGCGCCGGGGAGATCCGAGACGAGCAGGATGCGCGGGGCGATCGAGGCCGTGGCCGCGTTGCCAGGCAAAATTGTGGCGCTGTTGTCGGCCATGAGTGGATCGGGCTGCTCGATACGCACGGTCAGCTCCGCGATTCCAGGCGGAAGCGTCCAACGCAGGGGCTCGGCGGCGCCATTGCCATCGATGGTCAGATCGGCCCGCCCGATCTCCAGCCCGTCACCGGTCAGGGTTACGGGCACCCGGACTGGCTCGGGCCCGAAGTTGGCGATCGAGGTATAGAGCGTATCCGCGCCAAATCCATCTGGATCGGGCCGGGCGGCGATATCGATCACCGCGAGATTCGCGCGCTCGGCGGCAGAAGTTTCGGCACCGGCGATGACCAACTCGACCGGCGCCCCGACACCCGCTGCGACCGAGGCGTCCGCCGTCGCGGCGCCGTCGCTGATGACGACCGCCTGGCGATCCAGATTGGGCAGGAAGAGATCACCGGCCAGGACGAGGGCGGCATCGAGATCGGCACGGCCGCCCGGCTGGGGCAGGTTCGCCAGCCGCTCCCGCAGCGAGATCAGCGAGGCGTTATCGGTCGCGGTGAAGGTCAACGAACGGGAGCCCATCAGGATGACGGTGGCCACGTCGCCCTCTCGCAGCGCCGCCAGCCGCTTCTCGGCTTCTGCCCGCGCCGCGTCCCATCGCGACAAACCCTCGGCTCCGGCGACGGCGCTCATGCTGGTCGAGCCGTCCAGCAGGATCAGCAGGTGTCGCGGCTCGGCATGCAGCCCTGGCGCGAGCGCCGCCAGCGGTCCCGCCGTGGCAGGCCGCGCCAGGGCCACCGCCAGCAAGGCCACGGCGGCTATTTGCAGCAGGAGCGGGAGGGAGAGGGGCGGGCGGCGGAAGCGGCGCTCGTCAGCGGGCATGGGGCGGGCGGCGGTCCAGAAGCGGAGCGAGGGCGCCGGGCGGCGAGGCGGCGTGGTGTGCCGCATATGGAAGAGGACTATAAGCGGCACGGCCCCCAACGCCGCCAGACCAAGTGGAGCGAGCAGGTTCACGCCACCACCCCCCGTTCGTGCAGCAGCGCCAGGGTCACGTCGTCGATGTCCCAGGCTGTCGAGACCCGGGCGTAGATCGTTTCCTCGACCGCGCAGGCCGCTTCAATCTGGGCGAGCCAGTCGTTGACGGCGGCGGCATAGCGAGCGATCACCTCATCATCGACGGCCATCCGCAACTGTTCGCCCGATTCACGATCGATCAGCTCGATCGAGGCTGCCGCATTGCCATGCTCGTCCGCGGCCCGCAGCCAGGAGTCTGTTGCTTCAGGATCAATTTCCGCGTCGTCGACAACATGCAGCACCGCGGTCTGCCAACCCTTCGCGCGGAGATCGTGCAGCGTGGACCGTAGCTCCTCGACCTCACCGGAGAGGAGATCGGAGATGAGGAGCAGGAGCCCCGGCCGCGAGCGGCCGCGAGCGTAGGCCGCCAGCGAGGGGGCGAGCGCCGTGCCGCCCAGCGGGCGGAGGCGCTGCAGATGCTGGATGGTCGGCACGACCTGGGCACGGCCCTGCACCGGGCCAAACGATGCGCCGATGCGATCGGAAAAGGGCACGATCGCCACCCGGTCGAATCCCCAGAGCGCGACAAAGGCGAGCGAGGCGGCGAGGCGGCGGGCAGCAGTGAACTTGGATGACCGCGCTGGGTCCCCGCGCCAGTCCATCGACGCGCTGCTATCGAGGAGGATATGCACGGAGAGCTCGGTGGTGACCTCACTGAGGCGGACAAAGAGCCCGCCCAGCCGTGCATAGGTGTTCCAGTCGATGCGCCGGAAGTCGTCGCCTTGCGAATAGCGCTTGAAGTCCGCGAACTCGGGCGAGGAGCCGCGGCGGCGGGAGCGGTGCTCGCCTGCCAGGCCTTCCGTCCGGGCATGGCCGGAGACGAGCGTCAGTCCGCGCAGCCGCGCCAGCGTCCGTTCGTCGAGCAGAACCTCTTCGTCTGGCGCGGCTGTTGATTCCGACTCAGTCGCGGGGCGATCAGCGAAGGGCCAGCGGGCCCGCGTGCGTAACGACGCCAACCGGCGGGTCGGGGCGCTCACTCGTCGCCCCCCGCTGAAAAGTAGCGCTCGACGGTTTCGCGGTGCCGGGGAGGAACGCGGTTGGAATCGGGTCCGGCCTCGCCGATTTCGCCCTGGGTGGCGAATCCGGACCCAGCCGTCACCCCGGAGCCGGAGCCGCGCAGGGCCGAGCCGCCGTCCGACGCGGTCTGCACGCCCTGCTGGCCTTGCGTGGCGGGGAGAGCAACCTGCTGGCTGGCATCGGTCAAGGCGCTCGGATCCGCTTCGGCGCCATTGCCGGGGGAGACGTCCGGATTCGCGGGATCCTCACCCGCGCTGGCTGCCTGACTCCCTGACGCCGCGGCGATTTTGGTTTCGCCGGTCTCCGGCGAATTGCCGGTCCCAGCCCCGCCACCCAGGCGGGCGGTTTCGGCGTCGGCATCGCCAGCGCTGACATCGCCAGTGGCGCCGGAGCCACGTCGAGAACCGTCTCCGGCAGAGGCGTTTTCTCCCTGGCCCTTTCCTTCACCGTCCCCGGGCGCGTTGGCCTGACCGCGCTCCCCGGCGCCGCCTGCCTGACCGGCTTGGGAGTCGCCTGGGTCGCCTCCGGAGCCAGATTCCTGAGACTCCGAGCCGGTGGACGACTCGGCATCGGCACCGCTGCCGGGATCGCCGCTTGTGCTGGCCTGGGCAGAAGCATCGCTCGGATCACCGCCGGTCGCCTCCGACGCCGGCTGATTGTCGTTTGCGCTCCCTTGGGGCTGGGATTGCCGCGCGCTGCGCATCTGCGAGGCCAACTCGCCTTGGGGCACGACCTCGTTGCCGGCCTTCTCGACAGCGTCGGCGAGATCGCGCATCTCGGTGCGCGACGGCTCGTCGCCCAGTTGCAAGCCTTTCGCCGCGTCTTCGGTCGCTTCCTGAAGCCCATTCGTGTCGGGATCCATTACTTCGGACGCGCGTTGTAAGTCGCTGGAGAGCGCGCTTCGCGCCCCTTCCGAGAGATTGCTGGTCTGGGCAGCCGACTCGCGAAGCTGGTCGCCGGCGGCGGCAAAGTCCCCGCGGGCAATCTGATCGGCGGCCGAGCGGGTCAGGGCGTGATCGGAAAGCGCGGCCGCCAGCGCCTGCAAGTCCCGCCGCGCTCGCGACGATCGATCGGAGCGCTCCAGCACCTCTTGCACCGTGAGCGGTTTTGTGGCCGCGTCGAGCTCGGCAGCCGAAGGCTCCGGCACGACAGGGAGCTCGACGGCAGGGGTGAAGACAGGCACGCGCGCCGTGGCCAGCTCCGGCAGACCACCCCCCAAACCACGGGCAAACGCGAGCGTGGTCAAGAGCAACGCCATGAAGACGATCAATACGATTTCCCGGGTCGGAATCGCGGGACGCAGCCGGCGGTCATTGCGCAGGACCGCGACGGCATTGGCGGCGTCCGCCATCTGCAGATAGACGATGGGGGCCCGCTCGCCGGGGCGGGGCACCCCGAGGCCGAGGTCGTCGAGCGCGGTCGTGAGGCGCTCGTGCAGCCCGAACGAGCGATCGAGCATGCGGGTGGTCAGCCGTCGCGACGGTTGACTCACCGCCGCCAGGAACAACCCGGTGATGAGCAGCACGCCGCCGACACTCAGCACGAGCGTCGGGTTGAAGGTGGGGCCGCCAACGACGTCGATGAGCATGACCAGCGTGCCGAAGAGGAGACCGAGCCAGAGGCCGCGACAGATAGCGGCGGCAGCGTGGGTCAGCCAGAGGCGACGCCGGATGCGATCGATGCCGCCGACCACCGCTTGCCCGGCGAGGCCGAGCTCCGTCGGCACGGACGCTTCGCGGTGGGGAAGCGCGGGAACCGGGGTATCGGACCAGATCGAGAAGGGGAACCAGAGCGCCTGCCAGAGCAGCAGGGGCCGCTCGGCGGGATTCGTCAGACGCCTGCCGAGCAGCGCACGCGCCTCCGCTCGCCGTGGACGATGGCCGAGGGACGGAACTGGCAGAGCCGTGGCGCGTTGCATCAGCGTTCCCAATCGAGCCGCGGTCCGCCGCGAGCCCAGATCCAGAGCGCGAGCCACGCTCCCGAGAGCACGGCCAACCCGCCGAAGAGAAGCACCAGGCGCCGTTGGCGAGCATCGAGCGCATCGAGCACGCTCCGCGTCTGGTTCAGGCCTTCATCGTCGCCGAGGCGGGCGAATCCCCTGCCGGCGTCGAGCGCGGCGGCGCGGGCCATGGGGTAGTCGGCCCAGCGCAGCGATTGCTGGCGGGCGCGATCGAGCCCGATTCCGGCCTCCACGCCAGCCCGGGCCAACCCGTCGTAGGTCGCCATGAGCTCGGCGGGGGGGCGGGCGCCGGGGAGGCGATCGTATTGCCCTCGGGCCTGATCGAGGAGCACCCGCGCGCGGTCGTAGTCGTGCAGTTCGAGGGCCGCCTGCGCCTGCGACATGAAAGTCTCGGCCTGTAAACCGGTATCCGTCTGCGCGAGGAGCGCGCTCACCTCAGAAATACCCGCGTCGTCATCGAGATCGGTGAAGAGCCGCAACGATTGCTCCAACTCGCGGCGAGCGGAGGCGAAATGACCGCGGGCGATCAGGTCCCGAGCCGGCTGTAGATCGAAGGCGGCGAGGAGATTCGTGCGCCATCCTCCCGTGGTCCAGCGCGGCAGATTCTCTTCCCATTGCGCTTCCAGCTCGTTTGGAGCCCGGTGATAGGTCTCGCGCAGGACTGCCCGCCAATCTGGCTCCGTGCTGAGACCGGCGATGAAATCGCCCAGCACCCCCGGCCCGTGCCGGTCGATCAGAAATGCCACCATGCTGTAGGCGTGGGCGACGAGGGACGCGGGAGCGGCGTCTGGGAGGGCGGGACGATTCAGATCGGACCAACTGAGCAGATTCCCGCCGGTGCGAGCATTCTGCACCAGGGCGGCGTGACGGGCGAGCTGGGCGGCGACCGGCTGTTCGAAATAGGAGGCCAGCCCCTCATCGAAGCCGCGCGGAATGCGCCCGCGCGAGGCCTCGCGGGCGGCCACGTGGGAGAGCGCATGGCGCAGCGCGTTTTCCGATTCCAGCGGTGAAGCTCGCATGAAGGGGATCAGGTCGATGGCCATGTCACCGCGGTCCGGGTTGGCCAGGACATCGGTGGGTTCCGGTTCCGGCCAACGCGTAGCGGCGATAGCCGTCATGAAGGCCAGCTCGTCAGCGTAGACATAAATATCAATCTTGTCGTTGAGCGGAGGAAGGAACGCGCCCAACTGCTGCACGCCATCGTCAATCAGCAGACCCCAGGAGCGGGCAAACGCCGCGGCGTCAAGCGATGCGCCGGGCTCGACATAAATTCGGGCAAAGTCGGTTTCCGCACTGCTGAAGCCGGCCGGGGGTCTGGCGGGTGGCGGGGGAGGGATGGGGAGTGAAGGAGGCGCTACTTGCCAGGCGAGCGCGGCCGGCGCCGCACCGGCCAGCATCAGCCATACCGCGAGCAAGGCGAGAGCAGGGCGGAAGCGGGAGGTGAGGACAACTGGAGGACAGTCGCGAGTCCGCATTGATCTCTCCCGCGCCGGACGAACGATCGCGGGGCAGACGGATCGTCAGCCGCGCACCGGCGCTGGTGGGACGCTCGTTGCCCGCATGGGCGGGTTCCCCGGATTCAAACCGGATTGGCGAGCGGTGCGGGGAGTATAGGAGCGCCCGTGAGAGCCATGCCAACGCGGTGGACCGCTCGAACGGTGAACCGGCTACGCATCGCCCGTCACCAACGCGATGGCAAAGCCATCGTACCCCTTGCTGCCGACGGTCTGCATCGCCGTGGCCGTCACGCGCGGTTCGGCGGCCAGGCGGTCAAGAAAGCGATGAATGCCCTGCAATGTCGGGCTGTCGCTCCCGGTTTCAAGGATCTCGCCCGCCCGGACCACGTTGTCGACGATGATGAGCGTACCCGGATGGGCGAGGCGCAGGGCCCATTCGAAGTAGTCAAGCGTGCTCGGTTTGTCGGCGTCGATGAAAACGAGATCGAACGGCTCGACGCCGTCCGATGCGAGGCGGGGCAACGTTTCCAGCGCCCGCCCCAGCTTCACCTCGACGATCCCAGCCAGCCCGGCGCGGGCGATGTTGGCGCGGGCCACCTCGGCGTGCTTCCCACTCGCTTCGAGGGTCACCAGCCGGCCATCGCGAGGGAGGGCGCGAGCCAGCCAGATGGTGCTGTAGCCGCCCAGCGTCCCGATCTCCAGAATGCGGCGGGCGCCGATCGAGCGGGCCAGCAGCTGCAGCAGCTTTCCCTGATTGGGGGAGACGTTGATCTCCGGCATGCCGGCGGCGGCCGTTGCTCGCAGCGTTTCCTCCAGCGCGGCATCGGGCTTCGAAAGCAAGTCGGAAAAATAGCGATCGACCTCGCTCCATTGCTGTTCGGTCATGATTCCTCGATTCTGGTTCTCCGCGTCGGATCGGCCGGCTACACCGTGGAGATGTGTACTTCGCTGATGCCTTTGGCATGGAGCGCCGCAACCTCATCCAGGAGGCGGGCGCGAAACGTGCCAGGGCCGGGGTCGCCCACGGCGGCGCGCTCGGCGGCAACCTCGTAGCTGGCTAGCGCCAACGCGGTCTGCAACGCGGGATCGGCGCCGACCGCGTTGAAGATGCCGATGGCGGCCGTCGCCATGCAGCCGGAGCCGGTGATGGCGCCCAACAGCGGCGTGCCATTACTGACCAGATAGGTGACATCTTTCCCGACGACGACGTCGGTTGCACCAGTCACCGCGACGGTGACGCCGAAGGCGGCGTGGGCAGCGGCGGCCACCTGTCGCGGATCCTCGGCGCCGGTCGCTTCCACCCCGCGCACCTCGCCGGAGCCGACCAGGGCGCCGATCTCGCCCCGGTTGCCGCGCAGAACGGTGATCGGCAGCTCGCGCAGCAGCCTCAGGGCGCTCTCCGTGCGAAACGTCGTGGCCCCCGCTCCTACCGGATCGAGGACGATGGGAATTCCCTTTTCACCAGCGGCCCTGCCGGCGATCAGCATGGACGCGATCTCCTCTTCGGAGAGGGTGCCGATGTTGAGCACCAGCGCTTGGGCGATGGCGGCCATTTCGGCGACCTCCTGCGGCGCGTAGGCCATCACCGGCAGCGCGCCGAAGCCGAGGGTGAGGTTGGCGGAATCGTTGGCCACGACGATATTCGTGATCTGGTGGACGAGGGGTTTGGTTTCGACGACACGGTTTAGTGCTTCGCGGGCCAGCGCGGAATAGTCCATGATGCCTCCTGAAGGTCCATCCCATCCGGTGTTCTCGGGAAAGTATGACCGCGGACGGGGAGAGGTTTAGGCGACTGATCTCCGTGCGCGCAACCCGTGCGGCGGTTCCCGGCGATGCGGACGTGGGTGGAGAGGGTTCCGATCAAAGCGCGGGAAGCGCGGGCTGACGGCAAGGCCCCCGATGCCGTGTGAATGGATGGTTCAGCGCCGCCGGGCGACGACGTCGGCAGTGGCAACCGGCGCGTCGTCGCCGGCGCGCCGTAGTTGCAGGGTGACAGGCTGGCCGTCGCTCTGGTGCTGAAACACGGCTGGGCCAGGCTGCACCCATGTGTCGCCCCATTCGGTCAAGGCGATGATGACCGGCTTCAGCTCCAGTCCCTTCTGGGTGAGCAGATATTCCGCCTGCTTGCCGGAGCCTTCTGGCTGCCGATGCTCCATGAGACCGGCGGCAACGAACCCCTCCAGGCGCTTGGCAAGGATGTTCGTGGCGAGCCCCAGGCTCTTCTGGAACTGCGAGAAGTGGGTGAAGTTGCGGAACATGGCGTCGCGCAGGATGAGCAGGCTCCAGCGTTCGCCGACCAACTCCAGCGCCCGGGCGGCAGAACAATCCTGGTTTTCATAGAGGCGTCCCAACATTTCTCCATCGTAGCCTGTTGACTTTCATCATGCAAGTGTGTAAGGTGCTCACGATTACTTGCATGATGCAAGTTATACCGGAGGACACCATGCGAATGTTGATCGCGGCAATGCGGATGTCGATTGATGGCAAGATCGAGGGGCCCGAAGGGTACGCGGACTGGGTCGACGAGTGGTCAGACACCTTCGACCTGATGCCGCACGTCGACGCGTGCCTGCTTGGAGCAACCATGTACTCCGGCTACGAGCAGTATTGGACCGCGGTCCAGGAAAGCGAGCCGGACCAGCCTCTCCCGATCACCGGCAACGTGCCGACCCCGGATGAAGTCGCTTACGCCCGTTTCGCCGCTCAAACCCCTCACTACGTGCTTTCCAGCACCCTGACCTCGGCGCTTTGGCCGCAGACGAGCTTCGTCCGGGGTCTCGAGGAGATTGCCGCCCTCAAGCAGCAACCCGGCAAGGACATCTATCTCATTGGCGGCGCCCGAACCACGGCGAGCCTGATCGATGCGGGACTCGTCGATGAGCTCCGATTGATTGCTGATCCGCTGATCGCCGGTGAAGGGAAGACGCTCTTTGCGACGACGGAACGTCGTCGCGGGCTTGAACTCCGGAACGTTCAGCAGCTTGAAGGTGGGCGAGTGAGTCTGATCTACGGCATCGGCTAACGGAGGCTCCCTGACGACATCGGCCACGACAGGGTCATCCTCGGGGCGACAAGGATTCGCGGGGACGCGCGAGCAGTCGGCCCGCCTAACACACCGCGATAAAGAGGGAGGTACGTGCAATGACGAAGCACTCAACCGGGACGCATGAAGAGTGGCTCGCAGCCTGGCTCGATCTGCTCGGGGCCGAGAAGGAGTTCACGCGCCGCGGCGACGAGCTGGCGCGGCGGCGTCGGGAGCTGCCATGGGTTCGGATTGACAAGGTGTATGGCTTCGAGTCCGATGAGGGGAGCGTCTCGCTGGCAGATCTCTTCCAGGGGCGCTCGCAGCTCCTCGTCTACCACTTCATGTTCGGGCCGGACTACACGGCGGGCTGTCCCTCCTGCTCGATGATCGCGGACGCCTTCAACGGCTCCTTCGTCCACTTGGCCAACCATGACGTGATGCTCTGGGCAGTGTCGCGGGCGCCGCTCGCAACGCTGCAGGCGTACAAGAGGCGGATGGGTTGGACGTTTCCCTGGGCGTCGTCGTTCGGCGCAGACTTCAATTTCGATTTCAACGCCTCGTTCAGCGGCGAGGATCTACTCGACGGGGCCGAATACAACTTCCGCCGCGACGACCCCGGGATGGCCATCGGGAGAGCCGGAGCGCCGGACTCTGGGCCGGCTGAGTTCGCGGCCATGGCTGGGACCGACGTGGGCACGTATCTGCGCGAGCGGGAGGGCATGAGCGCCTTCGCGCTCGAGGACGGCATCGTCTACCACACCTATTCGACCTATGCGCGCGGCGTGGATCCGTTCTTCGGCGTCTACCACTGGCTCGACCGCGCCCCCAAGGGACGCAATGAAACCGGCCCCTGGTTTCACCGCCACGACGAGTACGACGAGCGCTGAGAGCCAACCAGTTTGGGAAGGAGTTCATTAAGCAAGCGGGCGAGTGGGAGCCGATCACGCGATCGGCTCCCACTCGCTGGTGTGCGTCACCAGCGTTGGCGCATTGCCACAATGCGCGTTTGGCATTTCGTCGCCCTTGCCCATGCAGGCATCCC
>JBBRVX010000156.1:0-13149 GCA_038246475.1 Thermomicrobiales bacterium
CGGTTCTTGGTCACCGCGAAGTCGGACCAATTCTGCGAGCCGACCAGCGTCACTTCATCGTCGACAACGATCAGCTTGTTGTGGCAGTGCACGAAGTGCTTGGGGTTGAGGAGCCGCACGTGGCTCCCCAAGGTGAGGCCGAAATCCATACCCAGATCCCGAATCTGTTGCGCCTCCTTGTCGAAGTCACGGCCGGGAAAGGGCAGGGCCAGGATCACGCGCACGTCCAGGTCAGGTGACTGGTCCATCGCCGTGCGGACGGCCCGCAGCAACCGTTGCACGGCCGGCTGGGTCCCGCGAATGTACTGCTGCTCGATCGCGATCGAGCGTTTGGCGCTGGCGAGCAGGTCGGGCGCCACGGCCATATAGTTATCCGGGGAGAGGACGGGCGTCACGGACACGGGCGCCGTGGGGGTGAATCGCTTGCTGGCGAATCGTCGGGGCGGCAACTCGGGTGGTGCGGCTTGTAGCAGGATAATCGCTGCCGCGTTGGCCAGCTCGCTCAGGATCACCATTCCCCCAGCGCCGTCGAGTTCGAGCTGGATGTCGGCGCGCAGCCGCTCGCGGAAAAAGGCGGCCAGAGGCGCGGAGTGGAGCGCGAGACCGGTGTCGCGATTGCCGGGGAAAAAGGCGGCCGGGTCACCGCCATCGCGCTCGTTCGGCGGAATGCTATTCTCGGAGTAGTTGCCACTCTGCACGAGCGTCCAGACATCGTCGATGACGATGACCTTTTCATGCATGGAAGCAAAAAACCGGGCGTGATCGCTGGCGCACGATGGCGCCGGCACGGCGTCGCAACCAAACGTCTTGAGCTCGTCGAAAAGTGGCGTTTCTCCGGTGCGGCCGTCGAGATCGAGCATTAACGTCACCTTGACGCCTCGCTGCATCGCTTGCAACAGCAGTTCTTTCATGTAACCGGCCGTGAAATCATAAATGCCGATGGCGATCGATTCCCTGGCGGCCTGCAGGAACGATTTGGTCAGCGCATAGGTCGATTCGGGAGAGGCGTAGGCGACGAACTCACCTTCCACATCGAACGTGGGAACCGCGATGTCGCTGTAGTCCTCCAGGCTGCACTGGCGGTTGACGAGCATCGCTAGACCGTTTGGCTCGTCTTGAGGCTCGGCCCTCAGCGCGGCTGTAAATGCCGCGACCGTCGCCTCGTCTGCTTTCGGACGGTCGTTCATCACCTGCTCTCTCCCTTGGAACGGGCCGCCACGTGATCGCTATTGGGCGCATTCGGCCTGTTCCCATACAGATGGTTAGGATGCGTTCCGCCGCGATCCTGTCCGGCGCAAGACCGCTACAGCGTCTGCGCGATGAACTCCAGCGCGGCTGGCCGGTTCTCTTCCCAGGTGGGTTGGATCTGATCGGGCGGCAGGATAAACCCGCCCTCGTCCACCGTGCGCGGCCGCAGCTCGATCGTGAACGACGGAATGCCGTAGATGCCGTACGTCCAATCGGTGGTATCGCCGGCCGTGGGGTAAAGCTGCGAGGATTGTTGCGGGGTGTAGTGCGCGCCGTGGACGCCCTGGATGATCCCACTCATCTGGTTAGCCAGCGTCACCATCCGGCCGTGGTCCGCCGGGTCCGAAATGGCGGTGTTGGTGAAGCCCCATGGATAGAGAATTAACTGCGAGAAGCTGTGATAGGTGATCACCCCGCGAAAAAACTCGCGGGCAATCAGATCCCGTACCGCGCGCGTCTCTGGCTCGGAAAAGGCACGCGGTCCCACGTAGGTTTCATCGCTCGGGACCTGGCTCGAGGTGCTCACGTTGAGCGTGCCCCACATGTACCCGTAATTGCGGTTCGGATCGACGCCGATGCTGCCGCCAGCGTTGGGTCGTCGGTTCTTGCGCCAGAGCCGGTTGGCAACGCGCGAGTGCTCGTGCCCGTCCGGGTTGACCATCGGCGCTACCCAGAGCTCGCCTTCCTGCAGCCACTCCTGGACCGGGCTCGTGCTGGCGTTGGTGACCAGGTGCTCCGCCAGCAGAAACGGCACCTCGACGGCGACCCACTCCCGAGCGTGATGGCACCCCATGAAGAGCAGCTTGCGGTCGCTGCCGCGGCGATCCCCGATCCGCAGCGCCCAGATCGGACGTCCCTCGACGCTCTGCCCAATTTGCCGCAGCTCGGCGATCTCCGGCGCGCTTTCGGCCAAGTCGCGCAGATCCTGCTCCAGCGTCTCGGCCGAGTGATAGGTCGCCGTCGTCACGGCGGCGGCGACTGCGACAGCGTCGTTCGCCGCCGTAAGATACGACGCCATCGACTGGAGCTGCTCGACGTTGTACCCCATGCTGCGCAGCCGTTCGGCTTGCGCCTCTGTCACGCTCAGCACCAGGTAGTCCGGCTTGGCTTCCCAGACGTCGACACCCAGCGGCGCCTGCACGACGTCGGACAGCGGCGATTGTGGACTCGGGGAGGTGACCCTGACGATCAGGTCCATGCCTGGCTCCTTTCACCACGCGCTATGAACGCGCTCTTTACGGCTCACGTTGCGGCGGCTGACGGGCGAGGAAATTCGAGACGGTTTCGAGCCGAACGACCCGGGCCAATTGCCGCCGCTCGATCTCCTGAAGCTGGGCTGCTGTCGCGGCGACCACCAGGTGATCGTGGTGGCGTTCCCAAACGTCGAGAGGCAGGCCCATCTCGAAGAGCGCCTCGATGGTCTGGCTCTCCACTGGCGTCAGCCGCGCGATCCAGCGCGTATCGTCCGTCATGACCGCGGCATCCTCTGCCCTTCAGCTCCAGATGCGGTGCGTCGTTCACTGGTGGGCGAAACCTTGACACCCTTCGAGGCACGTCTGCCGGTCGCCGGAATCCCCGATCGACAGGCAGAAGCGAACGCAGGTGGTGTATTCATTGACGAAGCTGCCGCTCTCGCTGCCATTCGCTCCGCCCCCGCTGGGGCTGCCAGCGACAACGCCCCCCAGAAGGGCGTCAAGCGCCTGCTTCGCCCGCACGATGCCGGTCCCGGAGTGCTGATCCCAGCCAGCCATCCCGATGTCCTTTGCGGTGCGTTTCAGGCAGTCTTTGATCTCGTCCTGCGTTGCCGATGGCTTCGCCTGTTTCAGCACGGCCACGACGCCGGCCAGAATGGGCGTCGCCGCGGACGTGCCACTATCCGTGGGAAATGTCGAATTGACCCCAGGGAAGTAGCCCTCAAAATGGGTGACGGAGCAGATGTCCGGCTTGTTCGCGTCAAGCGCGGCCGGCCCCCGGCTGGAATAGCCCACGAACTCTTCGTTCTTGTTCACGGCCCCGACGGTGATCACCCGCGGATGCCCATTCGCCCCCCAGATGTCCCGGCTCGGGCCATTATCCGGCCCGCAGCGGCCGTCGGGGCAGGTATCACCGCAGTTGCCCGCCGCGAAGAGCACCAGGATGCCGCGATCGAGCGCCTCGACCACCTTCCGGGTGAACGGATGCGCCGGGTCGGAGGCGTAGTCTGTGGCCCACGCCTCCTGGTACATGCCCCAACTGTTGGTCAGGATGTGCGGGGTCCCGTTCAGGGCGTGCTGGTCGATGGCCCACTGATACCCTTGGAGCGCGGCCGAGATAGAGCCGGACGCGGTCGCGGGATCAGAGATCCGAATGTCGTAGAGCTGCGCATCGGGCGCCATGCCGAGCGTATCGGTGGCGGTCATGCATCCATGCTCTCCCCATCGGGCGACCGTTCCCCAGTCGTTGGTTGGAAAGCCGCCGATCACCCGGGAGACTTTCCCTGATGGCGTCCGGCCGACGGCCAGAATGCCGCCGTCCACGACGCCGACGACGATACCCGTGCCACGAAAGCCGGCGGCCCAGATGTCCGGCACTCCAAGATAGGTGGCAACGTCCGCCATGGTGCCCTTGGCGACATCGGGATCGCAGTCGCAGACGCCGATGGGACAGGGCGCGGCCGCCGGCACAGGTTGCGGTCGAACACGAAAGAAGCCCTCGATCTGTGCGTCCGTCCAGACCTTCACCACGTCCGGATGCTGTTCGAGCTCTGCGATGGCGTTCGCGTCGCGGACCGTTCCCCGCACGACGTACGTTTGCTCCGCGACTCCAGCGGCCGCCCCCTCTCCGGCCGATCCGCTGCTCATGGGCACGGGCTGGTATGTGGGGTCGGGGGTAAAGCTCGCGGCAGCCATCCCCGCAACCGCGCCGAGTGCGAAGCTTGCGGCAGCGCTGCTCTGAGCCCGGATCTCGATCAGGACTGGGACTTCTCCCGAGTTCGAAGTTGACATAGAATTCTCCTGTTGCTCCCGCTCGATCGGCTTCTGTCATACGCGCCAGGGCTGAGATGGTGCTGATATCGGGCTGAGACCCTACTGAGCTCTGACTGAGGATGGGGCCGCGTCGCGAGGCGAAATGAGGAAAGGTTCCCCAGGGCGCCCGCTCGCGCTGCTAGAGATGACCGATAGGCGAAGGTGGCGGCCCCGCCATCGGCGCGGCTCAGGCATGCGTGAAGCGCCGGCACCGCTTGAGGCAAGAGCGGCGCTCCCCAGAATCTTCCAGAGGCAAGCACGACGTGACGCACGATTCATAATCTTCGCGCGACCGACCGTCCTGGTTGCTCAGCTCGACGGGTGTCACATGGAGCGTGCGAGCGGCGGCCAATTCGCCTGAGGCGAACCCCTCGATACGAACGGCCCGGGCGCCCGGCGCCCGGTCTATCGAGATGGCAGCGGTCGCCTCACCCAGATCGATCGATGCGCGCGGCCGGCCGTCGACGTAGATATCGGCCCTGTCCAAATTGGCAAACTGGACATGGATGATGAGCGTTGACCCCGATGCGGAGACGGATCCCTCCAACCTCCGCACCGGCAACCTCGCTAGGAGCTCCCCGGCTTTATTCAACAGGCCAGGGTTCTCGTGCAGAATGTCTTCTCGAGTCATCAGATAGCGCGCGTCCGGGGCGACGCCCAAATCCTCGACCGGGTAGCCCGCGCAACGCCCGACGCGCAAAGTGCGCCGGATGGCCACGCGCATGCCAGCGCCTTTGGGCAAGGCCTCGTAGGGCGAGGACGCGCCTTCCAACAGTCGCTGGAGTAGGCCGTGATCCCAGACGTTCGCCCCGCCCGCGCCAGTGTTCTCATCGATCCCTAGCACAGGTCCGATGCTATGGTCCTGAAACCCGGCAGCGAAGATATCGGTCGCCGAGTAGCAGCGAGCGTCAGTGATCAGCACCACCGGCCCGTGATACTTCTGACCGACATCGTTGGCCGCGCTCCGGGGGGTCAACGGGAACGGCCGAGAAAAGACCTCGCTCGTTTCGAACGACTGCTCCATTGATTGAATCCACTCATCCAGTTCGATGCCGAGCGTCTTGGTGCGTGGGCTGCGGCAGATACTCAGATTTACTGCCGAGTTCAAGAACTGAAATGGCTCCGGCTCGATTTGGCTGGGAGTGAGCGTTTGCAGGATGCGCTCGCCGGCCGACACGTACCCGCCTCCATTCCCACGAACGTCGATGATGAGTCCGTTTGGCGGGAGGCGTTCGATCAACCTGATGAACTCCGCGACGAACGAGTCCTCGTCGGGAATGTCATAGAAGGTGAATATGCGGATGTGGCCGAACGTGCCCGATGATGTATGCACACGGCGAACGCGGAATACACCCGGCATCGTGGTCGGCTCGATATCGCGGTCACCGGACGCGGGCGGAGGACCGTTCAGCGCCCGCGCCGCGCGTTCCCGAGCTATGGACTGGGGCGCAAACAGCAGCCGCCTCGCCCGACCCAATTCATCGGCCTCGGCATCGAGACCAATCGCCGCACTCGGTCTGTTTTGGTCGGCGTCGAAGGTGAACGGCGGCAGGTTTGCGACGACCAGCCACTTTTCGCGCAGCTCACGGGGGACCTGATCCAGACCGATGTAGCCGATCAGCGCCCATTCTTCGTCGGGTGGCAGGTGGGCCGAGAGCGCGTGCAGAGTGAGTGATTCGATGCCGCGGGCGAGCCGGGCGGCGGTATTGCTGCCCGCGAAACGAGCCGCGTTCAACTGTACGGCGCGTCCGATCGGAATGCCGTTCCAATGCGTGATCTCGACCCCTCGCTCGAACCCCGCGGCGTTGTAGCCCTCGACCAGGGCCGAAACGATGTAGTGCGTGGCTTGCCGATCCGTATCGTGGTACTGCTCGATCTGGAACGGAAGATAGGCAATCATGTCCCGATATGGAATGGGGAGCAGGTAGTTCGTGTGAAGATCGTGCACCGATTGGAAGATCGCGGACAGCTCCGCGTGGAACTCAAGCTCGGGGAACGCCTTTTCGAGATCCGTCTCCGCCGCCAGGCGGTCCAGACGACGCCGCAGGAGCCTCAGCTTGCGGATGGGGTTGATTCCGTACATCGCGACCTTGAAGGGAAGGTGGACGTAGTTTTGCTCCAGCAAAACGGTCGCCTGCTCAACCAGAACCCGCCGCTCGTTCAGCGTCAAAGCGCTCGCCTTGCCGGAAAAGCTCGCGATGTCCACCGAGGTCAGCAGCAGGTCACGCACGGGCTCCGCGATAGCGGTGAGATACGCGGCGACCGGAGGCTTCGCGGGCGGCGTGGCAATCAAGGTCCTATCGATCCTTCCTTCCCGACCGGGGAAGACTGGATTCGTGGGCAGCGAAGCCACCGCCATCGTGGACAGGCTGCCGCTAGACGAAGCAGTTTGTCTCGATTGGGCGCCCAGGTCAGAGCCGGACGTTTGACCGTCCGCGAGTGACACTGGCTCCCGAGCCACGGGCTCCAGAAGGCATTGCCTTCACCCTGGCGCGCCTCCCGCAGTGATCCTCATCAGCGCTTGGTGCGCGGCGTCGGCGCGGCGCTCCTGCTCGGCGGCCATCTGCATGGCAGTCCGTGCTTGCATTTGGGCGGTCTCGACGGCGCCCCGCGTAAAGAAAAAGGTGACGAACGCTCCCGTTACCAGTCCGATGATGGCGGCCATGGCCTGCCAGATCTGCAAAGCCTCGGTGAGCGGATAACGAATGATGGCCGCCACGGTCACCGTGCCGATCAGCGCGAGAATGGCGATGGCGACGGCCGCGGACGGCCATCCCGATTGGTTCTCAGTCACGACATCATCCTCCCGATCGGGAGCGACGTTGGCGCCCGTTGGTCCCGTCATTGCCACGGTGGTAGTGGGTCCTGGTAGCGGTCATCCTCCGCCACCTCATTACACACGATTTCTCGCGGTTGTTGCTCAAGCCATCGCGTCAGTGCCTGCGTCAAGCCCGTTATCGTGGTGATGCTCGCCACGCTGTTGGCCTGGACATCGAGCACCTCGCAGTACTGAAGCTCGGCGTATCGGTTCAGCATTATCCGTAGGATCAGGACGACGGGGCGGCTGCCCGAGAGCTCGTCCCTTGTGTACGATCGCGGCACGGCACGACCTTTGCCGATCCATCACGCCGACCATCCGGTGGTCAATCAAGAGTTCCTTCTTTATGGTGCCCGGAGGGGCTGAGGTCGGGCTGAGAACGTGATAACAAAGGCACTGAGATCGGGCTGAGATCTGGATGATGCGGACGATGGCCCGTAGGCTGGGTTGGGCCTGTTGCGGGCGATCACGTCAAATCCGAGCGCCCGGCTCGAATGTGCTCGAACAGATCGCGGGTCAAGGGCTCTGGCGCCGCGTCGAACTCACGCCGAAGCACCTCTTCACAAATCCGGTATTGCCGTAAGGCCTGGGCGCGCTCCCCTTGCCGCACCCGGATGCGCATCACCACTCTGTGCGCGTCCTCACGACAGGGATCAAAACTCAACAACCGCAAGGCATGGCCGAGCGACGCTGCCTCATCTCCTTGCCGATAGGCCCGATCTGCCAACCAAGCCAGGATGCTGAGAAAGCTCGCCCGCAGGCGCTCGCGTTCGATAACGGCAAAAACATCGGCGCTCAGGCAGAGATCGCCCTGATAGAGATCGACGGCGCGCTGGAAAGCGTGCGCGGCTCCACCATCCTCTCCCTCGGCGATCAGTTGGGTTGCGCTCCTGACGTGGGCGTCGAAAAGGGCGATATCAGTACCCACCCCAGCGCTCTTGTTGATGGAATAACACCCGTTTGTGTAGACCAGCAAAGACGAGTCCTGCAGATCGCACCGCAGTCTTCGTTGCAGGCTGTAGACGAGGCTGTTCAGCGAGACCGTCGACTGCGCGGCGTCGTGCTCCGGCCACAGGGTCTCCAGGAGTTCCTCCCTCCGCACTCCGGTGTCTAGGCGCAACGCAAGCTCGGAGAGCAAGGTCATTCCCTTTCCAGCAAGCTGGAAGTTGGCCGGGTGGCCGTGATGCAAAATGCGAAAGCTTCCGAGGAGGCAAATGAAGATGCTCTCTGCGGCCGCCAACTGCGGTGGTGGCAGATTCTGGTGATCCAGTACGGCAATATGCATTTGTTACACACCTCATAAGCGATACAGGCTCGAAACTTAGGAAAACAGATTGCGATATACGCGGCGCTTGGCGCTGTTCCCTTTGAGAATGCCCTTCCGGGCCCATCGCGGTCTTCACAGGAATCGATGAATGAGCACCACAGACCGCACGCTCCGGCACTGTCGGCCGGCTGGGCCCAAGTCAGGCGTTCGATACTTCTCGAAATTGCTCTTGCCCGGCGGTTCGTTTGTGAGAATAGCATAAAGATGTCAATTCTGAATCCGTACAAATACGTATATTCCGCGAAAAGGCGGCGCCACTTCTGCGTCCACCAGCGGTCACGTCATGTAGTGAACGCTCATGAATCATGCCTCGCAGCTCCGGCGAAAACGCAAATGAATTGCCGCCTCGTAGTGGCGCCTGGCCGCGGCGTTAGCACGATCACCGCCTTGCGAGAGTCCAGGGACACGCAATCGCGCCACTCCGCTCTGTGCCGCGAGGTACATCGGCGCGATCGCGTGCCGCACCTCAAGCGAGTGTGCAACCTGAACTTCGGCTTCGTGCTCGGGTAAGACGATTCGGCTGGCCTGATCTAACCGGCCACCTTCCTATTCCCGATCCCGGCAAACGCCACGTTCAGGGCCAGAATGGCGAAGGTCACCGCAAACGCATCCTTCCAGGTCAGGCCCAGGAGCGATGCGCACAGCGCCGTCGCGATCCCGATCGCCCCCGTCCTGACCAGCCGCGGGCCCCGGTGACGCACCCCATCGATGAGAAACGCGTAGGGCAGCGCCGCCGTGAAGGGCAGCGCCCCCCATCGTTCGAGGGACGTCTGGGCGTGAGGAAAGGGATCTCCCTGGGCAAGGTTCACGGCGCGGAGAAGCGCAAACCCGGCAATGCCGAATACGAAGAGGAGGAATAACATCAGTCGCCAACGATTCTGCCGTATCGCGCCCCATCGCATGGCGAGGTCGTTGTCCTCGTCACGGTGCGAATCAGAACGCCGGAAGGTGACCCAGATCAAGAGACCAAGGAGGAATAAGACAATTGGGTATTGCACCCAGGCGAACCAGAACAGAGCAGTGACGAGAAACGCCGCCGCGAGCATCGTGCCAACGGGTCCCGAACGCAGGGAGATCGCGCGATCGGCGTAACCGCTCATGCCCCTTCCTTTCAGGGAATCGGCGTCCCGTTCGGTGGGTACTGGTCGGCAACGCGCTCCGGCGTCCATGGCGTTTCGAGCCACTCAACAAAGAACGCACCGAGATCCTTGCCCGATACTTCCGCGGCCAGGGCGATGAAGTCGTCGGTAGTGGCATTGCCGTGGCGATAGCGGGCGGCCCATTCCCGCAAGAGCGCGAAGAACCGGTCGTCGCCGATCTCGTGCCGCAGCGCGTCCAGAAGGAGGGCGCCGCCCGCGTAGGGAACTTCGGTGAAGAGGTGCTCCGGGCCCGGATCGTCAATGAGGACGCCTTTGCCACCGTTGACGCGACTGGCGTTGGCAAACGACGACATCTGACGGCGCAGGCTCGCCGCGGCGGCGTCATCGCCATAGGCCGCTTCGGACCAGAGGGTCTCCGCGTAGCGGGCAAACCCTTCATTGAGCCAGATGTCCTGCCAGCGTGCTGGCGAAACGCTGTTTCCGAACCACTGATGGGCGATTTCGTGCGCGACGGTCGGTTCGCGCACGGACGATAGGTCATACCCGATCATGCCCTGCGTCTCGAGCGCCGCGTTGAACGATGTGTCCTCGAACACCGTGTTGCCGAGCGCAGAAAATGGGTACGGGCCGAAGCGCCCCTCGAACACCTCCAGCATTTCCGGAACCTTGTCGAAGATCTCCGCGTCCCGCGGCGAGAGATCAGCGGGAAACGCTTCGATCAGCGATATGCCGCCGGGACCCTCGCTGGTGTCCACGTCGAGCTCGGCGGCATGAAACGTCACCAGATAGCTGGCGGTCGGCTCGCTGTTCTCCCAGGTGAAGGTCCGCGTCGAGGGAGTGCCCGCTACCCCATCCGCGAAGGCGACCTCCGTCTGCCGGCCGTTGGCCACCACGGTAAAGGGGTCCGCCACGGTGATGATCATCGTGTAGGTGGCCTTGTCGAGGGGGTGGCCATTGACCGGGTACCAGACATCGGCTCCCGCCGGCTCGCCGACCGTGAAGATCGAGTTGCCAGTCGCCCACCACCCTTTCTGGAACCGGTCGTCGCCTCCATCCGGCGTCCCTTGATAGCGGATCTCGGCCTGGAACGAATCGCCGTTGAGAATCGGCGTCGCCGGTGTCACTGTCAGCTCGCCCCCCTGTCGCGCCCAGGTCGCGGCCGCGCCATCGATGGCGATGGCGTCGATCTCTGGTCCTCGGTAATCGAGATTGAAGGCCGAAAGATTCTGAGTTGCCACCGCGTCGATCGTTGTGGTCGCGGCCAGGATGCTCCCTGCCGCGACATCGAGATCGAGGTCAAGCGTGTAGTGGAGGGCGTCGTAGCCGCCGTTGCCGAGCAGCGGAAAGTAGGGATCGCCAATGCCGGGCGCGCCGGGAGACGGGCCTCCGGTCACAGGGGTGGCCGCGACGGACGTGGCAGGAGCCGTCGCGGCCACCTGGGGAACGGGCCACTGCAGCGGCAGCAGGAGGATCAGCAGAGCGAGCCCCGCGCGCCGTAGCCGCCGCGGGCTGGAGGAGAACTGCATCACCCAAGATCCTTCTCGCGTCCACCGTCCATCAAATAGTCATGCACCGCGAGGCATGCTACCCCGGTGCCCGAAATACCGTCGATATCGGCCCTGGCCCAAGACGTTGCCCTTGCCGGGCCTTCGCGCCGCTCCCCACGCAGCTGGCATCGTCCCGGCCGCGGTCGCCACGGCAACGCTCCTGTCCGGATCAATCCGTGGATGCTGTCTGAGCATGCGAACGTAATGAGCGCTGAGCAGCGGGCGCCCAGCGGTTCCAGCCACGGGGTTGTCGCTATGGGGCGCCCTGCCCCACATCGAGCCACGCCAGGGTTTCGGGAGCGAGGCGGACGGTTGCCGCCGCCGCGTTGGCCGCAACTTCCTCCCTCGACTCGCTGCCGGCGATCGCAAAAAGGTTGAGCGGCTGCGACAGCACGTAGGCGAGCGCGATTTGGGGCACGGTGAGGCCGAGATCAGCGGCGAGCTCGCGGGCGCGGTCGAGCCGCGCAAAATTGGCTTCGACTCCGTACGCGCGGCGAGCCCGTTCCGCCGCCGCTGCCGGTAAGCTTCCGGCGTCGTCTCGGGAGAATCCGCCGGAGAGAAATCCTCCGGCAAGGCTGGACCAGGCGAAAATCGCCATCCCTTCGCGCCGGTACCACTCGCGCGCTGCGGCCCCTCCCGGGCCACCAATCGAGATGCAACCTGGCCACGGTTCGGCCACCTGTTCCGCCAAGCTGAATTGCGGGCTGCTGGCGACGAACGGGACCAGGTCATGCTCCTGGGCGTATGCATTCGCCAGGGCGATGCGCTCGTGCGACCAGTTGGAGCCGCCGAAGGCGCGGATCTTGCCGGCGCGCACATGGCCGTTCAGTGCCTCCACGATCGGGCCGACCGGCACGCTCGGGTCGTCGCGATGGAGAAGATAGAGGTCGATGGCGTCGACGCCGAGTTGCACCAGCGATTCGTTGAGGTCGGCTTCGATATCGGCCGGGGTCACGCGGTTGCGATCGGGAGCGTGGTGGGCGCCTTTGCCGATGATCACCACACGGTCATGCAGGCCGCGTTCGCGCAGCCAACGGCCCACGGTCGCTTCATTGCCGCGACCATAATGGCGGGCGGTGTCGTACGCCGTGACCCCCGCGGCGAAGACGGCATCGAGCAAGGCGAAGCTTCCAGGCAGATCGTCCTCGCCGACCATGATCGTGCCCTGCACGAGGCGCGAGATCGGTGTGTCGATGTCGGGCAGGTGATAGTAGTCCACGATTGGTCCTTTACTCTCCAGGGTAGCGCATGCCCCACGTGGCCCGCAGGCGATCCAGGGTCTCCATCACCGCGACCGTCTCGTCCAACGGCAGAAGCGGGCTTTCCAGAGCGCCCGCGCGCAGGCAGCGCATCACTTCGATCGCTTCATGGGTGTAGCCATTTCCGAGATAGGGCGCGGCGATGGTTTCGGATGGTTGCCCAGCGGGCGTAACGCTCAGGCTGGCCGCCTTCCACCAGGGAGCGTGCAGCCGGATCGAGCCGGCAGAGCCGACGATGGTTGCCTCGTGCGGCGTGGCGCTGGTAATCGCTGCCGTGAGCTGGGCGAAGCGGCCGCGCTCGTATGCGAAGAGGAGCGCCTCCTGCTCGTCGATGCCGCTTGCGCCAATCAGCACCTGCGAGTGAATCTGCTCCGGTCGCCCGAAGAGCATCGAGGCCAGGGATGCGAGGTAGACCCCTACATCAAGCAGCGCCCCACCCCCGAGGGCCGGATCAAAAAGGCGGTGGCGGGGATCGAACGCCTTATGGAACCCGAAGTCCGCGGTCAGGAAGCGGAGCTCCCCGACCGTCCCGTCCAATAGAAGGCGGCGCAGCTCGGCAAACGCGGGCAGACAACGGGTCCACATGGCCTCCATGAGGAAAAGCTGACGCTCTCGGGCGATCTGAACCAGATCGTGGGCCTGAGGGCCATTGAGCGTGAACGGCTTCTCGCAGAGCACCGCCTTACCAGCCTCCAGGCAGAGCCGGGCGTTGGTGTGGTGGAGGGCGTGCGGCGTCGCGATGTAGACGACGTCAATCTCAGGATCGTTCGCCAATTCGGCGTAGCATGCGTAGTGGCGGGTGAAGCCAAACCGCGAGCCGAAGGCAGAGGCCGCATCGGCAGAAC
>JBBRVX010000157.1:0-12978 GCA_038246475.1 Thermomicrobiales bacterium
ATGGCCAGCGCGGACGGCTCAAGCTGCTGGCGACCCGGTTCCGGAGCCGTGGCGCGGTGTGCCGTGCCGCGGGCGACGCAGGCGTCGCGCCCTACAGTCGTGTCGGGCGAGGCACGATGTTTCAGGCGGCGGTGTCCACCCCCACGGCGCCCTTCACGGGAGTGGCTGATCCCGGCTGACGATGAACGTCCGCGATGGCCAGCGCGGGCGTCAGGGTCAGATGGGAGTGAGGGGGTGGATGGCGGCAGGCGTCCCTGCTGTCATGCCCGCTGGCGGGGGTGTGGGTGTGGGCTCGAGCGCCACGCCATCCACCGGCCGCTGAAGAGGGTTCATGCAAACCCCTCTACTTATATAGACGCGTTTTCGGAGAAAAAGTGCGCCATATCTAGGTAAATCTAGGTATGAATGGAGGGTGTGGCGTGGTCGTGCCGCTCATCCCAAGCTGCCAGCCGCGCGGGCGCCTGGCAGTGTGAGCAGGGAGCGGGCGGGCAACGCCGTGGTCTCACCGTTGCCTCCCCTTGTCAGCCCACGACGCATGAGCGGTCAGTTTGCCCTCGGTGGCAATCCGATTGCGATGAGACAGGAAGAAGCGCCGGCGACCGCTCAGGCGGTCATCGGCGCTTCCTGCTGTCGGAGAGCGGTGTTCGGCGGGCCATCGTGCCCGGCCGTGACCCGGTTTGCGCCAGCGAACCTTGTCGGTTCGCTGGTACGCTCGAACCTCGGCGGCGTTGCGTTGGAGCGCAACTGCCGATCCGCCTCCCACTACGCGGCGTGAGCCGGAATGGGCCGACGTTCGTCTGTCGTGCCCGTGAGTCGATCAGACGAGTTCCCGGGTGAACATCCCCCACGGGATCGAGAGGAGAACCGCAGGCAGGGATGCGAGGCGGAATCCCTTCCCTGCCCCCATGGATCTGGGCCGCTCCACCTTAGCCCCTACACCCTACTGGACTCTGGCCGTACCGTCAACTCCCCGCGCGACTCGACGCATGCGGGAGCTTCCAGAATCGTTCGCCAACGAAATTTTCATTTTCGCGCGTTGAGAATGCGGCGATCGCGTCGCTAATCTCGTCGCGGCTCGTGCCGATTCCCACATAGTGGTGAAAAATCGTGTCCAGTTGCGAGGGATAGCAGAAAATCGCGGCGATCTTCGTGGACCATGCCCCATCCGCCGTGATGCTCGCCACCGGATCGAGCATCCTGGTTTGACGGATCTCTTCGAGGCGCCGCTCAAGGGCCCCCGATTTCAGCGCGTAGGGGATGTCTTCGTAAAACCAGACATCCCATCCGCTCTCCGCGAGGCGTGCGCCAGCCGCAAACACAATCTGGTGATCGACGTGCCGGCCAACGGCCAGCGGGGCATAGCATCGCGTGCCAGCATCGGGCTGGGAGGGGAGCGCCAGGGACATCACGATCTGCTCTGGCAGCGTGCCCTCCACGGGGTTCGGATCGCTGAAGAGATCGTCATCGGAACGATAGGAGTCGCCACGATAGATCGCGTCGCGAAATGGCAGCACGCGCACGCGGGCTCCGAGCAGTGCCGCGGCGGCGGATTCCTCTGCTTGTCTGCGGGCCACCACGTCCGCGGCGCTGAATCCCCAGGTGTCGTGCATGGCCTGGGCGAACGCCGAAAGCTGCTGGGCCGGATCGGGTTCGGAGCCGAAGACGATCACTGTTTCGGGCGCCCGGCCCGCGTCCGCGAGCCGCCGTACGGTTGCGCCTGCCGAGAGTGGGATGTCGTCATAATGCGGCGATAGGAAGAGGTGCCGTTCTGGGCCGACCAACGCCTGCAACGACCCGAAAGAAGACGACATAACACTGCTCCTTGCACCCTTCCGGGTCATTCCAGATTCGGGGCCCGCGAGCCGCGCACGCGATCGTCGCCGACGCGGCGGGTGTAGCGCAGCCGGTCCATCTGTTCCAGGGCGGCCTGCGCGTACTTTCTGCTGGTGCCGAAGTGGTCCCGAAACTGGGAAAGCGTCATCGTGCCGGTGCGGTCGATGAGCTCCAACGTGGTTTCCACAATCCGCTGCCAGGCATCGGGGCGGAAGTAGACGCCATCCGCAACCTTGTGGACGTCGCCAAGGTGCTCCAAAGCCGCCAACGTCTCGGCATCCAGCCCATGGTCACGCGGCCCCGGCGGCGCGAACGGCGCCGCCTCAATTGCCGTCAACCAGGAGTCGGCCCGGGAGCGGCGCGCCGGGTCGAGCGCGATCTGAAACCCGGGCAGGCGGAGCGTCGAACCATCATCGATCAAGGCGCCGTCCGCGGCGGCGCTTGTCACCAAATCATCGAAGAGCCGGGGCCGGGTGATGCCCAGGCGGCTGCGCGCTTCCTCTCGGGAAATCCCCGGGCGAAGTGGCTGCGCCGCGTGAAACTGGGTAACCGATTCGGTGATCCTGCTCCTGAGCGCCTGCCAAAGCGTTATTCCGACCACAAAAGCGGTCGGATCCAGTGAGTTCCCTCGTCCGCCCAGCAACACGACATCGCCTTCGTCCATAAGCTGGGTCAAAGCATCATCGACTTGGGCCGGGGTGAGCCCGGCGCATTTGGTTCGCAACGCGCGTACCTCGATCGGCGCCTGCTCGAGGAGCTGGAGCACGATGTCGTCTGGATCGCCGGCAGAGAGCGTCTCCAGGGCGGCCAGCGTTTCGGGTCGAAACCGCTTGTGCCGGGGAGGGTTGGGATCGATGATCTCGCCGCCACCGATCGTCTCGCTTGGCGAAGGGCGGCGAATGATGAAGCGGTCGTGCTTCATCACGGCGATGGGTTCCCGAAAACGAAGCTGGACCCAGGCGGTTTCGCCGGGCCGGAGGTGTTCGCGATCCAGAAGGGTGACCCGCGCGAGAAGCTCGGCCGCCCCCGTGAAAAAATCGACTTCGTCATTCTGTTTCATCGTTGCTGGAGCAGAATCGAGCAGCCGCAACCGCACATCGAGGCGTTGGCTCGGGATCATCAATCCTTGCGGAGCCAGCACATCGCCGCGGCGAATCTCCGCGGTGGTCAGGCCGGAGAGGTTGACTGCCGTTCTACTGCCCGGAACCGCCCGCGCTACCTTCAATTGGTGGTTCTGCAAGCCGCGCACGCGTGCCAGGCGGATCCCCGGGTAGATGCGCAGTTCAGCTCCAACCGCGATTTCGCCGCCACTGAGAGCGCCAGTCACGACCGTGCCAAATCCGACCACGGAAAAGACACGATCGACCGGGAGCCTGGGCGTCGATGCACGATGGTTTCCTGGAACAGAGGCCAGGATCGTCTCCATGTCCTGGAGCAGCCCGGCGAGGCCGTCACCCGACTGTGCGGAAACCGGCACTATGGGGGCCTTGGCCAGCGTTGTGCCAGCGATGCGTTCACGCACCTCTTCCCGTACGAGATCGAGCCAGTCTGCATCGACCAAATCGGCTTTGGTCAGGACCACGACGCCGCGATCGATGCCCAGCAGATCGAGAATGGCGAGATGTTCGTCGGTTTGCGGCATGGGGCCTTCGTCGGCGGCGATAACCAGCAATGCCGCGTCAATGCCCCCGACGCCGGCCAGCATGTTCTTGATGAAGCGCTCGTGGCCGGGGACATCGACGATGCTCACCGTGCGCCCGCCAGGAAGCGTCAGCCAGGCGAAGCCCAGATCGATCGTCATCTCCCGCGCCTTCTCCTCCGCCAATCGGTCGGGGTCGATGCCGGTGAGCGCTTTGACGAGGGTCGACTTGCCGTGATCGACATGCCCGGCCGTGCCAATGACAAATGGTCGCTCAGGATTCCCCGCGGAGAAGGTGCTCACGATCTCGGGCTTGGCTAACGAGCGCATGATCGTTTCGATTCCGACTTGGGACGGAAGCGGTGAGCGGCCGCTCGGTGCAGCGGCGAATGAGTGGTTTCGCGCCCGCGTTTTTCTCGGAGGATCACTTGGCTGCCGCGCGCATGAGCTCACCATCAAACCAGCCGCCGCCGATGGCCAGCGCGTGGCCGCTCACCTCGATCCGGCCTACCTGGTTGTCGACGAGCGAGGCACGGGCGAAGAGTTCGCTCGGGCGGCCCATTTCCGCGCCCTGGGCGATGCGGATCTCTGTATCCCACGGAATCAGGCCGTGGCGGGCCAGATGCAAGGCCAGGGGTCCGGCTGCCGACCCGGTGGCGGCATCTTCGAAAACCCCGTCCGCTGGCGCGAACATGCGGGTTTTCCACTCCAGATCAGTGCCGGAGAAGACGTTGAAGCCCACTATCGGTAATCCGAGATGCCGCGCAATGTCCGTGAGCGCGGCGCCATTCGGCTTGATCGCGGCGACATCTTCAGGTCGCTCCAGCATGACGTAGACGTGGGGAAGGCCATTGTCATAAAGCGTGACCGGGAGTACCGATCGTTCCACGCCAAGGGCGGCGAGGAGAGGATTAAGGGCCGAAAACGGAACCACGCTGGGAATCGGCTGCTGCATCGTCCCTCGCGACACCAACCCAGGGGCTCGCGCGATCGTCACCGGCACCGGGCCACGCCCGGTTTCCAGGACAACATCGTCCCGCTCCAGCCGTTCCGATAGGACGATTGCCGCGCCGAGTGTCGGATGCCCAGCGAACGGGACTTCATTCGCTGGGGTAAAGATCCGCATGCGCGCATCGCCGCCCGCGTCTGGGGGATAAAGGAACACGGTTTCGGAATAGCCAATTTCCAAAGCCAGCGCCTGGAGCAGCACTTCTGGCACGTTGCCCGCGTCCTCGAACACGGCGAGCTGATTCCCCGCCAGAGGGCGATCGGTAAAGACATCGAGGAGGCGGTACTCCCAGCGTTCCATGCCTCGATTCTACGCCTGTTATGCAATGGCTGCTGAAGGTTTCAATCGATCGTGAGTTTCGTGCCCGGTCAGCAGCGCCGCGTGCAGAACGCGGCCGGACTCGATGATGTGCGAAAGCTCGTCCATGGTGATCGTCTGCGGTCCGTCGCAGAGCGCGCTGTCAGGGTCCGGGTGCGCTTCGACGATGAGTCCATCGGCGCCGGCGGCGAGCCCGGCCAGGGCCATGCGGGCAACCAGAGAACGCCGCCCGGTGCCGTGACTGGGATCGACGATGATCGGCAGATGGGAGAGTTCTTTCACCAGCGGCACCGCCGTCAGGTCGAGCATGAACCGCGTGGCGGTATCAAATCCTCTGATGCCGCGCTCGCAGAGCACGACGTTCGGATTGCCGTGGGCCATGACGTATTCGGCGCTCATCAGCCACTCTTCTATCGTCGCCGAGAAGCCGCGCTTGAGCAGGACCGGTTTGTTCACCTGGCCCAGCCTGCGCAACAGCGGGAAGTTCGCCATGTTGCGCGAGCCGAGCTGGAGCATGTCGGCGTAGTGCGCGACGAGATCGACCTGGTCCGGCTCCATCACCTCAGTGACGATCGGCAGCCCGGTTGCGTCGCGCGCTTCGGCCATGAACCGCAGCCCGTCTTCGCCGAGGCCCTGGAACGCATAGGGAGAGGTGCGCGGCTTGAATGCGCCGCCGCGCAGCATGTCCGCCCCGGCGGCCTTCGTCGCGATGGCCGCCTCGATAAGCGACTCCCGGCTCTCGATCACACAGGGGCCGCCAATCACCACCGGGCGGCCACTGCCGATCCGGACGTTGCCGACCTTCACGACGGTCGGGGAGTGAGGCCGTCCCTCCCGGCTGGCCAGCATGTACGGCCGGTGCTTCTCCAGCACGGCGCTGATGCCGGGCAAGCCGGCGACCGACACGGAGCCGGCGATGCCCAGCACGGCGCCGCCATGGCCATCGTCGAACGTGCGGGCTTCGCAGCCGGCAGAGCTCGCGGCGGCCAGAATCGCGTTTATGGTCGAATTCGGCGCTTCGGCGGTTAATGTAACAATCATCGATTCCTCTCCTCGACAGATTTGCTCGCCCGAACTGGCGCGCTTCGGACAACAAAAAACCGAGGCAAGTGCCTCGGCCCCCGGCGGTGCTGCGTTGTGGACTCCTGGACGTTTAGCGACTCACCGCCTCTCGTCCCGCCAGCAGCGCCGGGGGAACGTACCCAAAATAGACGTAGCTAAACCAGCAGGGTGCAGCGGGCCCGTGGTCGATCACCGTCTCGATTGGCGTTCCAGCGCTTCTGTGCATGGCGGCACACTAGCGACCGGATGGGAATCTGTCAAGTGATGCGCTTGCCCAAATTCGGGCTTTTGGTGTCGGATCGTCGCGCGACGTGGCACAATCACCTTGATAATCACCGCGAACACCGTGGAGTCATGCGTGAACGTCCTCGAAGGCCTCCAGAACATCCGCTTTCGCCTGAATGCGAACGGGGCAAATCCCGAAACCCTGGCCCTGGTCGATACGATCATGAAGCGGGCCGCGCTTCCCGCCGCGGCCGCCGCCTCGACGCAATCGCTGCTACAGCTGGTGCGCATGCTGATGCGATCGGCGCCGGCCACGAACAACAACGCGGTCTACAACGACCTCGTCCGCCTGGAAGAAGAGCTGCAGGCCGCTGGCGCCGAGTATCACGAGCGGGTGGCGGCGGAAGAAGCGAAGCCCTTGCCGAAGACGAAGAAGTTTTACAAGGAGGCCAGGCAGCGCGAAGGCCGCGGTGGGAGCTAGCCGCCTCATACGATGCACTCGCTTTTAGGTGAGCCCGTACGTTTCAAGAAGGAGAGATCGTCATGGCCCAGGTGCTCGAGCGTGGTCAAGAAGTGCTGAACCCGGCGGAGATCATGCCGAGAGTGATCGGCCGCTACTCCTCATTGCACGTCGATCATGGCAAAGGCATCTACGTCTGGGATGTGAATGGCGAGCGGTATGCCGACTTTACCTCGGGCATCGCCGTGGTCAATACCGGTCATTGCCACCCCCATGTCGTGGAAGCCATTCAGGAGCAGGCCGGCAAGATCATTCATGCCCAGGCCAATATCCTGGCCCATTCGCCGATGCTGCGAGCCTCGAATCTTTTGACGGCCACCACCGCGCCGAACCTCAATCAGGTCTTCTGGACCAACAGCGGAGCCGAGGCGACGGAAGGGGCCATCAAGCTCGCAAAAGTGGCCACTGGTCGGCCAGCGATCATTGCCTTCAAGCATGGGTTCCATGGCCGCACCCATGCGGCCATGGCCGTCACGTCATCGCGCGCCAAGGTGCGCGGTCACTACGAGCCGCTGATTCCCAGCGTCTACTTCGCCCCGTTCCCGTATCTCTTCCGCAGTCCCTACAAGGGCGCGGCGCAGGATGCCGATCTCTACTACTTCGCGGAGTTGGAAGCCCTCTTCGATCACATGGTCATGCCGGACGACGTCGCGGGCATGCTGATCGAGACGATCGTGGGCGAGGGGGGCTACCTCGTGCCGACAGCGCGCTGGCTGCAGAAGGTGCGTGAGCTGTGCGACAAACACGGCATCATGCTGATCCTCGATGAGGTGCAGTCGGGCATGGGGCGCACCGGCAAGATGTGGGCCTACGAGCATTTCGGCGTCGTGCCCGACATCATGACCGCCGCCAAGGGCCTGGGATCGGGCATGCCGGTCGCTGCCGTCGTCTCCGACCGCGCCCACATGGATAAGTGGGCGCCTGGCTCCCATGGCGGGACGTACGGCGGCAACGCTGTCTGCACGGCGGCAGTCACCGCGACCTTTGAAGTCATGCGCGACGAGGATTTGCCGGCTAACGCCGCCCGCATGGGCGAAATTCTCTTCCAGGGGCTCCTCGAAATCCAGGCAGACCATCCCGTGATTGGCGACGTGCGCGGGCTTGGCCTGATGGTGGCCACCGAATTCGTCAAACCCGACGGCTGGCCGCATCCGGAGGCCGTCAAGCAGGTGGTCGCCAATGCCTTCGACGAGAAGACGCTGCTGATTACCTGCGGCACGTACGACCAGGGCATTCGCATCGTGCCGCCCCTGGTCGTCAACGAAGAGCAGATTCGGGAGTTCCTGGGGGTCTATCGGAGGGCTGTCGCCGCCGTTTCGTAGTCTGCTCGCTGAGAGAATGAGGGGCCGGATTGCTCCGGCCCCTCGTCTTGTCCGCGGAGCTGATGTCTCCCCGCTCCGATTTTCAACCCTGGGCTATACTTACCGGTTGCAACGCATGCCGCCCTGAGGAACCCAGACCATGAGCACGACCACCTTTCTCGACACCCTTGCCGACATCGAGCGCCGTTACGAAGAGCTCGAATCGCTCATGGCCGATCCCGAGGTCACCAGCGACCACCTCCGCCTGCAAGAGGTGGGCCGCGAGCGAGCTGATCTCGACGGGGTAGTCATGGCCTTTCGCGAGCTGCGCGATACCGGAACCGCGATCGAAGAGACCGAGGCGCTGGCCGCCGATCCCGAGATGACGGAGCTCGCTGTTGAGGAGCTGAAGACGCTGCAAAGCCGCCGCGACGTGCTCGAAGCGCGCGTGCGCACGCTGCTGGTTCCCAAAGACCCGAACGATGAGAAGGATGTCATCGTCGAGGTGCGCGCGGGCACCGGTGGTGATGAGGCCGCGCTCTTCGCTGCCGATCTCTTTCGCATGTACACCCGCTATGCCGAGCGCAATCGCTGGAAGGCCGAAGTCCTTTCCGCGACTGACACCGACGGCGGCGGATTTCGTGAAGTGATTTTCGAGGTGCGCGGCAAAGGCGCCTACAGCCATCTCCGCTACGAGAGCGGCGTTCATCGGGTGCAGCGTGTCCCGGCCACCGAGCGGCAGGGCCGGATTCACACCTCGACGGCGAGCGTGGCCGTTCTTCCTGAAGCAGAAGACGTCGACATCCAGATCGCCGAGAATGAGCTGCGGATCGATGTCTACCGCTCAAGTGGCAACGGCGGGCAAAGCGTGAACACGACCGATTCGGCGGTGCGCATCACCCATCTCCCGACGGGCCTGGTCGTTACGTGCCAGGACGAGAAATCGCAGCTCAAGAACAAGACGAAGGCCATGACGGTCCTTCGCTCCCGGCTCTATGATCTGGAGCAGCAGCGCCAATCGCAGGAACGGGGAGACGTGCGGCGCTCGCAAATCGGCAGCGGAGAGCGCTCGGAAAAGGTGCGCACCTACAACTTTCCCCAGGACCGGATCACCGACCATCGCATCAACCTGAGCCTGAGCAACATCCCCGGCGTCCTCGACGGCCAGATTGACCCGTTCGTGGCCGAGCTGCGGACGGCGGATGAAGCCGACCGGATGCGCGAAGCTGGGCTAGAAGAACGCGAGTAAGGCGCCCGTTCGGGAAACCTGGAGCATCGTTTTCCCCTCGGCCCGGCTGGACTGACAGGGGAGGGTATGTGAGGAACGCCGCTCCCCTCGCGACCAACCCTCACCCTAACCGCCACCCGCAAGCGGGTACCCGGCCCGTCAGGCCGGGAGAGGGGCTTATTGTCGTGTGCCGAGCGGGGTTTTGGCAATACCTCCCCCTGTTCGCAAGGCCGGAGGGGGCGACGCCCGCGTGCTTGCAGCCCGCGGCACAGGAACCGGCGCCAGGACTCTAGAACCAAGTGATGATCGGAATAGACTTATGGGATCTGCGGAGATTTTACCCAAGCTCCTCAAACCGCTGTGCTATCGTTTCGCGATATCGAGCGCAACGAGTCGTACTTCTTGAGGAGGGGTCGATGGTCGATGCACCCGCCATGCCCCGGCAGCGGCCGGTTCCCACGTCTCCCGTCAGCGCCAGCGAAGTCGCGAATGTGCGAAAGCCGACGCTCGAAGCGTGCGTGTTGCCGCCGCGCGTCTTTCACGATCAGGATGTCTTCGACTACGAGCAGACTGCCTGGTTCGCTGGCGGCTGGGTGAGTGCCGGCCGCGAGGAAGATGCGCTCACGCCCGGTCAGTACTTCCTGGTGCCGATTGCCGGCGAGAACATCATCATCGCGCGCGGCAACGACGGGGAGTTGCGGGGCTTCTACAACGTTTGCCGCCACCGCGGGGCGACCATCCTCGACGAGGAGAGCGGCACGCTGCCTCGCTTCCAGTGCCCCTATCATGCCTGGGTCTACGACCTGGAGGGCAGGCTGAAGCAGCCCCGCCACACCGAGCTGCTCGTCGATTTCGATCCGGTCGAGTGGGGACTCATTCCCGTTCGGGTCGATGCCTGGCAGGGGATCGTTTTCGTCGACCTTTCGGGGAGTGCGGAGCCGCTGACCGATTTCCTGGGCGATATCGTCCATGAGTTCGCGCGCTTCGATCTGGGCGCACTGCGGCGCGCCCGGCGGATCGATTACGATGTCAAGGCAAACTGGAAAGCGCTCGTGGAGAATTTCCAGGAGTGCTATCACTGCCCCGGCGTGCATCCCCAGCTCAACCGGATCACCCCGTACAACTCGGGCAGCTACATGCCCTCCGAGGGGGCGGCCATGAACAGCTACATGGATGTCCTGCCGGAATTCGAGACCCTTTCCATGACGGGAGCCGCCGATGGGCGCCCGCCGATCCCCGGCATGACCGAAGACGATTTCAAGCGGGTCTACTATTCAGTGATCTGGCCCAACCAGCTCTACAGCCTGCATCCCGACTACCTGATGCTGCACTGGGTGACGCCGATCGAACCTGGCCGCACGATCGTCCGTTGCGAGTGGTACTTCGACCCCACGGAAATGGCGAAACCTGATTTCAATCCGTCCGAGGCGATCGAGTTCTGGGATCTCACCAACCGCCAGGACTGGCACGTCTGTGAGCTCCAGCAGCAGGGGACGAAGTCAAGGGCGTATACCCAGGGCCGCTACTCGGCCATGGAAAGCAGCGTCCATGGCTTCGATCTCATGGTGGCCGACCGCTACGCGAGCGACGGCATCGTTACGCCACAAGGGCGGGTGGCAAAACAGGAGAGCACCCGGGCGATCAAGGAACGGGCAGCGCAATTCGCGCAAGGGCACGCCGCCGACTAAGTTGCAAGGCTTCAGAGGATGCCCGGCGTCGGAACGTGTAGGGACCAGGCCTGCCTCGCCCAGATTTATCCGCCGCGTACGTTCGCGGTCGTGAGCCGCTTTTTTGGTATCGGCGCCTCGTGGTCTGGCACGCGGGCGAGGCAGGCCTCGGTCCTGCTTGTCCGCGTGGTTCGATACATCAGCGACGACCTGCTTAATCGCTCCCCGTCGCCGCGAACAGATCGTCGCTGGCGCAAAGATGGGCGCGGTATCCCGCCGCGAGACGCCGATAGACATGCAGCATTTGGTCGGCGATGTTCGACCAGTCGTAGCGCTCCACCGACGGCCGAGCTGAGGCGGCCATCGCGGCTCGCAGGGCATCATCAGCCACGATTGCCTCGAGACTCGCGGCTAGAGCGTCCGCGGACTGCGGCTTGACCAGGTAACCGGCAAGGCCCTCGTCGATCGTAAAGCGAAGTCCGCCCGCCCGCGAAGCGACGACGGGCGTGCCGCAGGCGAGCGCTTCCACGGCGACGAGCCCGAACGACTCGTACCGCGACGGAACCGCCACAACATCGGCTGCCGAGTAGTAGACAGGCAGTTCGTTCTGGGGCCGCGATCCGACCATCCGGAAGCGGTCACTCATGCCGCGCGCGGAGATGCTGTCGGCCACTCCCGCCAATGGCCCAACCGGCTTGTCCATTTCGTCCAGATCGCCGCCGACAATGACAAAGGTGAGGGTGGTTCTGGACGTTGTACGCGAGAGCATGATCTCGGCGGCGTCGACGAGGGTGTCGATCCCCTTGATGGGGTCGATGCGGCCGACAAAGAGGACCATCCGTTCGTCCGGTGAAACGCCGATCGCGGCGCGTGCCGCCACGCGTGGCAGGGGGAAAAAGAGGTCGAGATCGACGCCCGGGGGAATTGTGCACACCTTCTCGGTCGGCACCCCCATGCTCCAGATCAGGTCGGCGCGTTCGTCCGGATTCGCGGCAATGATGCCGCTGGCCAGGGAGAGGAGGCGCTTTTCGGTGCGCAAGCGCAGGTCGGATTCACGATCGGCGGTCGCCGATACCGCGTTCTTCATGTGCGCCGTGGTGTGAAACATCTGGACGAAGGGGGTCTCCCAGTAGCGCCGGGCCAGTTCGGCGGCCCAACCAGAAAGCCAATAGTGGGCGTGGACGACATCGTAGCGAACCCCGGCTCGCAAGGAATAGAGGGCCATCTGCTCCGCGAACGCGGGAAGGTAGGGGAAAAGCTCGTTCTTGCCGATGATCTCTGGAGGACCGGCCTCGATGGCGATGACGTTCACCCCTGGCGCGATCTCTCGCACCTCCGGCGTGTGCCGATCGGTGCGGCGGGTGAAGATATCGACCGGCAAGCCCTGGATCGCCAGGTGGCACGAAAGCTCGCGAATGTAGACGTTCATCCCGCCGGCATCCTTGCCACCCAGGGTAGCCAGCGGCGACGTGTGCACGGAAATCTGCGCGGCTCGTCTCAGCGGCGCGTCGGTTTCGTACCCGAAAACCGACGGCCCGCTATACGGGGCGAGGGGCAAGGCGGAACCCTTTCCTGCGTCCCGTGACCGCGGAGATCGCGGCTCCTTGGTCGCGGTCACGCTCATTTCACACAATCAATCGCCGCATGACGGCGCCTGAGCGCCGATCATACCAGCATCGGGTCAACGCCGATTGCCGGGATCCGGTTCCCACGCACTCGAGCAGCGCTACCCAGACAACGAGCGACCACGAGCGGTGTGAGATTTCACGGGTGTCTCGTCATGGAACGCGGATCGTTGGCGCCTCATCCGCCCTTGGGAATGAGCAAACCATAGGAGCCGTCGCGGCGGCGATAGAGAACGCTGGGAATGGCTTCCTCGACATTCTGAAACAGGTAGAAGTCGTGACCCAGGAGCTCCATCTGCTCGATTGCCTCGTCGACATCCATCGGTTTCATCGTAAAGCGCTTGGTCCTCACCAGCCGCCCCAGATCTGCGTCCTCTTCGGCTTCCATCTCATCAATGGCGGCATCGGAGATTGGCTCGGCGACCGTGTCCCGGATCGATGCTTGTCCGGCGGTCTTGCGCTGGCCAATATCGTGCTGGATAACCGCCGGCGCCTGAATTGCCTGGCCTTTGCATTGGTGCTGGCGGCGGTGGCGCTGGGCGGCTCGCGCG
>JBBRVX010000158.1:0-12911 GCA_038246475.1 Thermomicrobiales bacterium
AGAACGGAAGCGTCAGGCAGTTGCGCGGGTCCTTCCAACCCCACGGCTCGCGATTCGCGAATGTTGCAAGAAGCGACTGGGCCTCGCGGCGGAATGGAGCAAAGCGCTCCGCCGTCCAATCGATCGGTTCCGGCGGGGGGCAGTCCCACCCGCTGCCGAGCTCATTGAGCATGCCATCATTTATTTCAAGAAATCGCCGGTTCTCCCAAAACCCCTCTCGATTGTTCCGCGATGCGGGCAGAAGATCATCACTCGATCCCAGGTAGAGACTACAATCGTGGAGAAGCCTGGTCACCATTGACGTGCCAGAGCGATGCATCCCGGCAATACAGACAGGCATGCGCACCTTCTTCCACTGGCGAAGCATCACGGAATGCGTGCCAATCCGTGCCGGTATCAGCATTCATCATGGGATAATTCAACTTAAAAACCAACTGAATCTGCACAGAGTCGCATTTGAAGATATCCATCCCACGACTGCTGGCGACGATTGGCCTTTGGCGTCACTGGCATGACAGAACCACTAACCGACTTCGATACCCTGGAAAGGCAACATGAACTCGTGCTCCTCGCAGCGTGTCGCCCTGAGCATCAGGCGTAGTTGGATGTGCCAGAGGCATTCTGTTGCGATGGTTCCACGGATTGGACGAGCCGCGTCTTCCTAATATACCGTCACCGGGGTGCCAAGCGGAGCCCAGCCATAGAGAAACTCGGCGACGGGCAAGGGCAGGTTGATGCAGCCGTGGCTCATGCGCTGGCCGAAGTTGCTGTGCCAGTAGGCCCCGTGCAGCGCCTCGGCATCGAGATTGACATACATCACATTTGGCACGTCGGCCACCCCGTACGGAATGCTGCCGGCCGGGGCGCTGCCGCCGTCTCCAACGACCCACACGACGTTCCCCTGGGGATCGGTGGCCCCCCGCATATCCTCGTTGCGCACCTTGTAGCGCACCCGGAAGCGCCCGGTCTCGGTGTCATTGGGGTCCAGTCCGGTGCTGACGAAGGTCTCCAGGACGAGGGTGTCGCCATCATAGGCGCGCAGGGTCTGCTCGGCGATGCTGACCTCGATCCGCTTCGGCCCAGGCTTGGCGGGGCTGCTGGGACTGAGCGGGCTGGCCACCGGCGCCGGGTTCGGCACGTTGAGGAAGAGCGATTCGTCGAAGCCAGGCAGGCCGCTATTCGCCACCCGCGCGGTGCTGACGCCAAGGCGCTCGGCCAGCCGCTCGCCCAGGGGCGCCATCTGCACGCCGTCGGGCGTCTCGATCAGCAGCCCGCCGTCGAACCACTGCGCGCGCCTGCCCTCCTCGGTGACGATCTCGGAAAGGGGCGAGCCAAGGTAGTAATCCCCCTCATGGCGCTGATACCACTCAAGGAAGGCGCCGGAGATGGTGTGGCCGGAGGCGCTGTCGTAGATGCCGCCGCTCTCCAGCACGCGCTGCACCGCCGGATCGTCCGCCGCCAGAAAGCGCATCGCCGGCGAGCGGTTGCCACTGGCCAGCCGCTTCCCCCCGGCGTGTGCGCCCAGGCCGCTCGCCCGCTCGCCGATGAGCAGACGGCCGACGGGCATGGGGCGCACAAAGGGCTCGACGGTCCAGACCATCGGCGGCAGATATTGCAGGACGCCGCGTTCAAAGATCTGCGAGTAGTAGCCATCGTCAGAGGCGAACGGCTCCGAGATCGGCAGGCCGAACATGGCCCCGGCGCCGGTGGCCCGCCAGTAGTCGAGGAAGATGTCGCCGATGGTGTGGCCGGTGTCGTCAATGTAGACCGCGAAATCGGCCTGGCCAACCTGCGGCGGGAGCTCGGCATTGCCGAGAAAGCTGATCGCCGCGAACTCGGCCTGATCCGGCTCGGCCAGGGCCAGCGCATCGTCCTGGGCCAACGCTGGCGCGGCCGCAAGCAGGGTAGCGACCGGCGCTCCCAGCAGCAACGCCGTCACAACCATCGCCACGATTCGCGGCCAACGACGAATGGCCCCGCGAGATGCCTCCGCGCGGCGGGCTGCAAGCGCACCCTGACCCTTCATCATCGTCCCCAACCCAGCCCCCGGATCGCGCGCGGCGGGGGTCCCTGTGATCCCAGACCGTGCGTCATTCCCCAATGCGCACCGATCTCTATCAAGCATAGCCACCAGCGGGCCCCGCGGGAACCCCCGGCAAACGCAAAGACTACAGACTGGGGCTCAACACCCCATTGGCGATAAGCGCCCAGAGGGCAGCCACGATGACACCGATGAAGAGGAGGAGCAGCAGGAGCGTTTCCCAGCGCTCGCGCTGGCGGCGATCCTCCCGCACCCTGGCGACCAGCTCGGCGGGGGGCGGCAGGCCATGTGGGGGGGGGAGAACGGGGGGCTGGAGGGCGACGGGTGGTTGCTCGGCGACGGCGTCCGGGCGCTCGATAGGCAGTGCCTCCGCGATGGCAACGCCGCCCACGGACGTAGGCTCCTGGGGCCGGATGGCGGCGCTCCCCGGCCATGCCGGCCAGGGCGGCGGGATCGCCCGGTCGAGCGCGGCGGGTCCCCCGTCTCCATCACCGAATGCAGCCGACAGCGGGGCCGGGGGTGGGGCCGTGCGCGCCGCGAGGTCGCGCAGCCAGCGCGGGAAATCATCGTCGGTCAGGAAGGTGCGAGGATCGGCGCGGGCTCCGAGCGGTGGCAGGGGTTCGGGAGGCTGAGATTGCTCCAGGACCACGGCGGTGGGGGGAGCTGGCGGCAGGCCGTCTGGATTGAGCCGGGGCAGCTCGCGCAACCAGGCGGGCATAGAGCGGCTGAGGCCGCCATCGGGCAGCGGCGGGAGCGGCGGCAGATCGGCGGCGGCGTCCCATTCGTCCGTTTCGGCCAGGGGGGTGCCACACAGCACGCAGAGCGTGCGGCTCGTGTCGTTCCATGCCCCGCACCCCTGGCATTCGGTCACCGACCCGCCTCCGCGCGGTTCTCCGCGTGGGTATCCCGTTCGCGGCCCGATTATAGCCGCCGCCCCCGGCGATAATAGCGGCGACGAGGGGCGGCATCCCGGCGGGTGGCGGCGAGCATAAGCAGGAGGCAGCGGCGTGGACGGCGGGAGTGGAGAGCCTTCCTATAGAGAATGGATGCTGGAAGAAATGCGGCGGCGCGAGTGGCGTCAGGCGGATTTCGCGCGGGCCGCGGGCATCGATGTCTCGATGGTCTCCCGCTGGCTGCACGGCCGGCGCCCCGATCCGGCCTCGCTGGAGCGGGTGGCGATGGCGCTCGGCGTCGATCTCGATGCCCTCTTCACGCTGGCCGGGCACCGGCCGCGCACGCCGCGCGACGATGACCCGCGAGTGGCGGCGTTGGTGGCCAAGGTGCGGCAGGTGCGCTGGACGCCGGAGCGCTTCCTGATCGTCGATGCCCTGCTGGATGACCTGCGCCACCGCTCGTCGCGCGTGCCGATCGAGCAGAGGTCGCTGCCGGGGATGGAGCGAGTGACGGAGGGTGATGGGGTCATAGGGTGATAGGGAGGACGAAGACGGCAAGACGGCAAGACGGCACGAACGACTGATCGCTGATGGCCCGTACCACCTATCACCCCATGACCCCATGACCCCATGACCCTATCACCCTCGTCCCGTCACCCGGACGATGCTTTGCGCGCCAAACAGGTGGCCCACGTCCACACCGAGGCGGGCGTAGACGGAGGGCGGGATGCCGATGTCGGCCACCGCGAGGTCGCCCAGGAAGGGTTGGGCGGCGGGAGCAAGGAGGCCCGTTTTGGGGAGGGCCAGGGTCAGCGTTGCGGCGGCGCGGATGCAGGGATCGTACGCCTCGCCGGTCAGGCCGTTGAGGCCCGAGGGGAGATCGATGGCCAGGATCGGGGCCGGGTGCGCGTTGGCCGCGGCGATCAGCCGCGCGGCGGAGCCGGTGGGCGGACCCTGCAGACCGAACCCGAGCAGGCCATCGATGATCAGGTCGGCCGCCGGCAGAACGAGCGGGTTGTCGGTGGCGCCGGGTTGCAGCAGCGGCAGGCCCAGCGCGGCCAGCGACTCCGCTTGATGCGCCGCGGCGCCCCGCAGCGTTTGCGGGTCGTGACTGAGCCAGACCGCTGCCTCCGCGCCCCAGGCGTGCAGGAGACGGGCGGCGACCATCCCATCGCCGCCATTGCCGCCGCTGCCGGCCAGAACAGAGATGCGTTTGCCTCGCACATCGCCCTCCACGAAGCGCTCGCGCGCCCAGACGGCCACGGCCTGCCCGGCCAACTCCATGAGTTGGAGCACATCGATGCCGAGCTCCAGAGTCATGATCCGATCGACCCGTGACATCTGGTCAGGGGTCACGGAGGGGAAAGAACCGCCAGTCACGGATGGTTTTCCTTTGCCGCGGAGAACAAGCGGCTCACCCGCCGCCCCACGAAAGAGAGAAACGGTGCGGGCGCCTTGGGCGTTTGATAAACTGAGCGCGCCCAAGCGCCGATCCTATCGGTGTCCGGGTGTCATGCGTCACCTTCCCGTGGTTGACACCAGGGAGAACGGATGATAGCGTGACATGGGGGACGCCCGTGGCATTGCCATCCGGGTGCAGTCCGGGTGGACATGCAAGCCGCCGGAACTCGTGAGCGGTCCGGGGCGAAAAAAGGGAGGGGTAAGACGACCATGGAGAACAGCGGCGGCACGATCGACATCGGTGGGAGCATCGCTGATACCGTAACAGGCGCGGTGTCCGGCATCGCGACCCACAGTGGTGGCAGCGCCAGCGGCGGCACGAGTGTCGAGCATAATGAAATCAACCTCGGCGAGCAGGAGGGCCTGGCCATCTCTGACGCCAGTGGTGGCAACAACAACGTCTCATTTGTCAGCTAAGGCTGATACACTGGGAAGCAGCCCCCGCAAAGGGTTTGCGGTCAACGTTCGGTGAAGGTGGAGATTCGGGAGGTTCTTTCTCGCTGTTTGTCGTGATTCCGCGCAAGTGCTGGGAGAGCAGTCCGACGGGAGAGCATCGGAACGATTGCAGGATCGCCGAGAGACGCAATGCGTTGAGCGATCGGCAAGAAGCTGATATTCTCTGCACTGCCAGTGTGACGCGTCCGCGGCGAACAGTTACCGCGAACGGACTGGATCGAAGCGAGTAGCCGGCGCACCGGTTTCGCCCCCGCAAGGGTGCGATACAGAAGTGGAAGGGCTCCGAGGGGGGCCAATAGGGAGGGTTTAGGGACATGCAGTTCACAGATACAGCTTCAGCAGGTAATGGTGGCGTTGCCACCGCGTCCGCCAATGGCGGCGCGGTCGCCATCGGCGATGTCAACAGCGGCGGCAACGCCGGCAGCGCCATCGGTATTGGCGACACGGTCGGCACGGTTGCGGCCGATGGCGGCACCATGGCCAACAGCACGGCGCTGAGCGTTTCCGCCAACGGCGGCACCGGCATTGCCGATGCGTCCGGCGGCAGCTACAACCTCGCCTTCGTCAGCTAAAGCGCCTCCGGGGTAACCCGGTCGCCTTTTGACGACAACATTCGGGGAGAGCGGCATCCGCTCTCCCCGAATGTTTTTTATTGTCAGTCGGGAGTCGGGAGTCGGGGGCGGGAAAGCGCATGGAGCACTGGTGTTCTCCGGTGATGAGCTCCGTGGGTCTGAGTTGTGGCTTTACCCGAGCCTGCTTGAGCCGGCTGCCGGACCTTTGGGGCGCCGCGGTTTGGCCGGTTTCGCCAGGAGGACCGGCATTTCGTAGCGAGCCTCTTCCCGCAGAAATGGAAACAAACGGTCTGTCCTGATCTCCAGCCGTTTGACGTATTGTCCCGACGTATCCAGTGTTTCATAAACGCCTTCCGCCAATGGTCTGGTGCGACCATCGCGGCCCTCTTGAAACTCAAGGACGATGATCTCGCTGTCGTCCGCTTCACGATCCAGATACATCTGAAATACGCCGGGATGCGGTTGCGTCCGCGGTGGCGCGGCGCGAATGTCCTCGTACTTCTGCCAGGCCAGGAACGTCAACAGGACGATTAGGATGCCGACCAGGGCTTCGAGAAGAAGCGGTCCCATGCAGGGATTCCTTTCACGTCCAGGTTACGGTGCTGGCGCTGCCTCGCTCCCCGCGGTTTCGGCCGGGACCGGTACAACGTCCGGCGCGGCCCCCTCCTCGTTGAGGTTCAGAATCGGAATGACGCCGCTGCCTTCGCCTCCGATGAGGTTCTGCGGCCGCCACTGGCCGATCTCCCGGGCGATCTGAATCTGTACATACTTCTCCGGTCCGCCGACGGCTTCGACGTCCATCTGGTGGGCGCGGGCTTGCGCTACGCCCTGGACTTCCGTGGCGTGCGCGTTCGCATCCGCTTCCGCGATGATGGCGGCGGCGCTACCGGTCGCCTCGGCGGTCTTTTTCTTGGCGATGCCTTCGCCGTCTTTTTCCGCGGCCAGCGCGCGTTGTTCCGCGGCGGCAACATTGTTGCGCTCGATTTCCACGTTTTGCGCGGCTTCCTGCGTCTCGGCAATCTTCAACTCAAAGCGGTCGTTGAAATCCAGCTTGCCGATCGAGAAGTCTTCCAGGATCACCCCCTGCGCGTGCATTTCCAGGCAGAGTGATTTGGTCACCCGCCGGTTGATCTCTCCGTTGATATCGCCGAACTGCAAGACCTCGTCGCCGTCGGGATCGCTGGGGTCAACGAAGCCGATCAGTTGCTCGGGTTCGAACTGCAGCAAGATGTTCTTGACGATGTTGCGCGCCGGCCCCATCACCGCGCTGCTCTTCACCAATTCATCGGTCTTGCCGAGATTGTTGTACAGGTATTCCAGATTGTTCTGACGTTCGATCACGGGGGAGCCATTCTCGTCGAGAACGGTTTGGCACTCGTCATCAACCTGAAACAGGGCGGGCGGAACGTGGTACCAGAGCCGGAACGGCGCCTGGTCGATAATCTGGCCACCGCGGGCTTTGGCATCGCTGGCCAGCTCGACATGTTCTGCCCCTGACCGCTCAAGGGCCTGCTCGGCCCGCTCGCCGCTGGCTTTGTCGATCCCGACCGCTTCAACCTGAATGCGGCGCACCGTGTAGATCGCGATGTCCGAGAAAAAGGGAACCTTCCAGTTCCAGCCCGGCCCCCGCTGACCATTGGTTTTCCCATTCAACACGTAGACGCCCGATTCCGATCCGTCGATCTGCTTGAACCCACCGAGAGCCGAACTGATCACCACCAGCGCGACAAGGACCGCGACCACGATCGGCAGGATCGGAAAACGCCGATCGGTTCGGAGAGGACGATCGCCCTGATCGGGGACGCGATTGAAGGGGTTCATGACGGTGTTCTCCTTCGAGAGTCGCGAACGCAATGCTTTAAGAGAGCCTGTTACGAACGGGAATTTCTCTTCCACCGGAATCGGTCCCCCATTTCAACATGCATGCCGATGCGGCCGATGGCGCAGGGGCATGTGCGTTCATAACGTAACGCTCTGGATTTTGTTCCAGTTCTTCACATGGATCAGGCGCAGAACGCGGGACGCTGGGTTGGCGGGTTTCGCGAGGTTGGCAACCTCGCGATCAACGCGGTCCGTCGCGTGAGCCGTCAGGAGTGACGGGTGCATACGCGTTTTCAAGAACGTTTCGATCCTCTGACCGCGACTGCACCCGATACCTAGGGCACCCTCCGTAACAATCCATCACCCATCACCCATCACCCCATTGACCCCCCGCTAAACTGCGAGTACGATGCCCGCATGGTGGACATTGACAAAGCGCCTGTCCGTGACACGAACGCTGCACGGCGCGCGGCCTCGACGCCGGCAGAGGGCGAGACCGTGCAGTCGGTCGATCGCGCCCTGGCGATCATGGAGCTGCTGCTGCGGGCCGGCGAGCCGCTGACGGTGCGCGAGGTGGCGGTCGGCACCGGCATCAACCGCACGACGGCGCATCGTCTGCTCGCGTCGCTGCATTACCGCGGCTGGATCGAGCGCGCCGCGGGCAACGGGGGCTATCGGCCCAGCCTGCGCTACCTCGCCTTGGTGCGCGCGTCCCTCGATGGCCGCGATTTCGTCGATGAGGTCCGCCCGACGATGGAGCGGCTTTCGCTCTTCTCTCGGGAAACGGTTCACCTCGGCGTGCTCGACAGCCACGACATCCTCCATATCGAAAAGGTCGATAGTCCCGAGGTGATCGGCGTTTCCTCGCGCGTGGGGACTCGCGCCGCGCCGCATGTCACCGGATTGGGCAAGGCGCTGCTCGCGGCCGGAACGGACCGGGAACTGGACGCGTACATCGCGCAGGCGCGGAAACGAACCGATGGTTACGCGCTGACCGATGCCGCGGCGTTGCGCGAGGCGATCGAACTGGCGCGCGCGCGGGGATACAGCATCGACGACGGGGAGTCGTCGCCGGGGGTGCGCTGCCTGGCGGCGGCGATCAGGGGCGTGGATGGCCGTCCCCTCTTCGCGCTCAGCCTCACCGGGCCAGCGGGGCGATTCACGATGGAGCGTGTCGACGCGTGTGTCCCGGAAATCCTGGCCGCCGCACGTGCCCTCACTATGCAGTTCGGCGGTGAAGCGGCGCCCGCTCAGGATGGCGCCGCGTAGCGAGACGGCGAGACGGCGAGGAGTCGAGAGAGCTGAGAGCTGAGAGCTGATAGCCCATAGCCCATAGCCCATAGCCGATAGCAGGAGGCGAGTGGTGATCGAACAGGCGCTTCCCAGTACCGCACAGGTCATGGTCGATTTCACCCAGATGAAATCGTTTGGCGAGGATCCCCTGATTTTGGAGAGCGGCGCGGGCATTCGGGTCACCGATGTCTTTGGACAGACGTACATCGACGGCCTCTCCGGCGTGTTCACCGTCAATCTGGGCCACGGCGTGCAGGAGTTGATCGACGTCGCGGCGGAGCAGGCGGGCAAGATCGCCTTTACCGCGCCAACGATGGCCACCAATGTGCCGGCGCTGCGTCTGGCGGAGCTGCTGATCGGGATCACACCGCCGCACTACTCCACGGTGAAATTCTTCAGCGGCGGATCGGAGGCGACCGAGGCAGCGATCAAGCTGGCCCGGCAATACTGGCTGCAGGCGGGGCATCCGCGCAAATACAAGATCATCTCCCGCTATCGCTCGTACCACGGCGGCACGGGGCACGCCATGGCGGCCTCGGCGCAGACGGCCTGGAAGTGGAAGTTCGAGCCCTTCGCGCCCGGCTTCATCCCCGTCACCCCGCCGGCCCGGCCCGGCTGCGCCGCCTGCCGCCGCGCCGATGGCTGTACGATGGCCTGCGTCGATCTGCTCGAGCAGGCCATCGTCGAAGAGCATGAGGAGACGGTCGCCGCGGTGATCGCCGAGCCGGTGATGCTCTCGGCCGGGGTGCACGTGCCCCACCCCGACTACTTTCCCCGCCTGCGCGAGCTCTGCGATCGGCACAACGTGCTGTTGATGTTCGATGAGATCATCACCGGCTTCGGACGCACCGGCCGCCTCTTCGCGGCGGAGCACGTCGGGGCCTGGCCCGACATCCTGAGTTGTGGCAAGGGGATCAGCGGCGGCTACGCGCCCCTCTCCGCGATCCTCATCGCCGATCGCATCGCGGAGGCGTTCTGGGGCGATCCTGACGCTGGCGTGCAATTCTGGGCGGGCCACACCTTTGGCGGCAACCCGGTGGCCTGCGCCGTCGGCGAGGCAGCCGTGCGCTATCTCCTCGACCACGATCTGATCGGCAACGCCGACCGGGTGGGGAGCTACCTGGCCGAGCGGCTCATGGCACTCGCGGCGCGGCAGGCGGCCATCGCCGAGGTGCGTGGGATCGGCATGCTGCGTGGCGTGGCTTTCACGACACCGATCGGGCATCAGGTTTATGATGCGGCCCGCCGGAGAGGCTTGCTCACGCGGCCAGGGGGAGATTGGGTCGGCATCGCGCCGCCGCTCTGCACGACGCGCGAAGAGGCGGATGAGATCGTCGCGATTCTGGAGGCGGCGGTGGGTGAAGTCGAGAAGTCGAGAAGTCGAGGAGTCGAGACGAGGTAAGACGGCGAGACGGCGAGACCGCGAGACCGCGAGACCGCGAGAGAGTGCGGGAGGGCAAGAGCCGGCGGTCTTGAAGACCAGCGATGTGGGCTCGACGAGGTTTCGACTATGAATCCGCGGACAGTGGGGTCTCGCGGGAGTCGCCGGGTCGCCATGGAGGCGCTCGGCAGTCAGGAAAGGCGTCTACCGATGATCGATGCCACGCTCTCACGCCGCAAGGCCTTGCAGCTCGGGGCGGCTGCCGCGGGGTTGACCCTCCTGCCAGGGACGCGGCGCGCGGCCGCGCAAGAGACCACCGTCACCTTCTGGAACCCGGGCATCCTGATGGTCCAGGACCCGAGCGACAAGACGAAGACGAACGACGACTTCTACATCTATCAGGCGGTGGCGCGCTTCGAGGAGGCGAACCCCGGCGTCACGGTCGCGATCGAAAACATCCCGTCCGATGCCAGCCAGTTCACCAAGTACCGCACCGCCAGTATCGCCGCCAACGGACCGGACGCGATGGCGATGTGGTCCGGCTCCTACATGCTGAGCGTGCAGGATTTCCTGGAACCGCTGGCGCCCTACTTCAGCGCCGAGGAGCGGGCGCGGATTACCGGCTGGGAAGCGACCTCGGCCGATTTCAAGCCCGACTCCGAGCAGGTCTACGGCGTCCCCGCCGGGTCCGACGGCACTACCTGCATCTTCTGCAATCTCGATCTGTTGGCCAAGGCCAACGTTGAACCCGAGGCCGATTGGCGCAACAGCTTCGAAGGCTTCATTGGGGCGCTGGACGCCATCAAGGCGAGCGGGGTCACGCCACTGGCGCTCGACGATAACGCCATCATCTGGCAGGTCTACGCCTGGTGGCAGGCCCAGACCCTCGGCGGCTCCGCCGTCGTGGCGGAGCTGGTGTCCGGTACGCGCGATTTCTCCGATCCGGCGCTCGTCGAGGTCACCACGAACTGGCAGAAGCTGAAGGACTACAGCGTCGCCGGCGCGGAGACAATGCCAGGCGACGCCGCCGTGCAGCAGGTGCTGGCAGGCCAGGCGACGATGACGACCGGTGGCTTCTGGATCATTCCGAGAATGCGGAGCGGGCTCGGCGAGAAGCTGGGGATGATCAAGATGCCGAACATCAGTCCCGCCGCGCCGATCCAGAACGGCGGCATCGGCGGCGCGGGGACGGCGTACATCGTCTCCAATTACTCTGCGGTCAAGGACGAAGCGGTGGCCTTTCTCAAGTTCTTGATGAGCAAGGAGGAACAGGAGCTGAAGGCGAAGTCGGGGCAAGGGTCGCTGCTGAACGTGACCGACGTCGACGCCACCGCCTCGTATCCCGACCCGCTGACTGGTATCCAGCAGGAGTGGGCAACCGAGCCGAGCACCGTCTTCTGGCTCGACAACCTCTATCCCGCGGACCTGACCAACGAGATCAAGGCGCAATCGCAGCTGGCCTGGACCGGTCAGATCAGCGCCGACGAGTTCCTGGCCAAGATCGATGCCAAACGGGACGAGCTGCTGGGGTCGTGAGGGGCGAGACGGCCAGACGGCGAGACGGCGAGACGGCCAGACGGCCAGTCGAGAGGGCGAGGAGTCGACGGAGAAACGGCTAGACGGCGAGGCGGCGGAGCCTGCAATCGTGTACGCTGTCGCACAGTCTGACAACCAGAGAGTTGGCGGCCAGTTGCCCCGCTTCGTGCCCTGCGCCGCGGGCTCTGCCGCAACGGGTGCGCGAACGCTCACGTGTTGCGGCGAGAGTTGAAAAGGAGTCGCGCCATGTTTGACACCACGCTTTCTCGTCGCCAGGCGATGCAGATCGGCGCCGCCGCGGCGGGCCTGACGCTCCTGCCAGGAACGCGCCGGGCCAGAGCCCAGGAGAAGACGGTCACGTATTGGAACATCTCGGGGATCTACGAATTCGAAGACCCCAACGACAAGACAAAGAAGCCCGAGGATTTCTACGTCTACCAGGCGATCGCGCGCTTCCAGGGGGCGAATCCGGGCGTCACGATCCAACTGGAGAATCTGCCCGGCGACACCACCAGCTTCACCAAATATCGCACCGCGAGTGTGGCCGCCAACGGGCCGGACATCATGACCATGTGGTCCGGCTCCTACATGCTGGCGATGAAGGACTTCCTGGAGTTGCTCACGCCGGACTTCACGGCGGAGGAGCGGGCCCGTATCCTGGGCTGGGAGGCGACCTCCGCCGACTTCAAGGCCGATTCCAGCGAGATCTATGGCGTTCCGGCCAGCTCCGACGGCACGAGCTGCATCTTTTACAACACGGAGCTGTTCGAAAAGGCGAAGCTCGATCCCGAGGGCGATTGGCGGGCCAGCCTCGATGGCTTCATCGGCGCCCTGGAAACGCTCAAGGCGAGTGGGACGAAGCCGCTGGTGATGGACGAGAACGCCATCATCTGGCAACTGCTAGTGTGGTGGATCGCGCAGGAGCTGGGCGGGTCGTCGGTGGTCGCCGAGCTCGTCTCGGGGCAGCGCAACTTCAGCGATGCTCCATTGCCGGAGATCGTCGCCGGTTGGCAGAAGTTGAACCAGTACGCCCTGCCGGGCGCGGAAACGACGCCGGGCGACACCTCCTTCCGGCTGATGCTGCCGGGCGACGTGGCGATGACGACGGCCGGCTTCTGGGCCATCAAGCCGCTGCGGGATGGCCTGGGCGACAAGCTGGGCATGGTCAAGATGCCGAACTTCAGCCCCGACGCGCCGATTCAGGATGGCGGGATCGGCGGCATCGGCAACGCCTTCCTCGTCTCCAACTACTCCGCGGTCAAGGACCAGGCGGTGGCTCTCCTCAAGTTCCTGATGAGCAAGGAGGAGCAGGAGCTGAAGGCCAAGTCCGGTCAGGGCCGGCTGATCAACGTGACCGATGTCGATTTCACGAATTTGTACAGCGATCCGTTGATGAATACCCAGCAGCAGTGGGCGACGGAGCCGAGCACGGTCTTCTGGCTCGACAACCTCTTCCC
>JBBRVX010000159.1:0-12708 GCA_038246475.1 Thermomicrobiales bacterium
GACCGGCACGTACAGCACGCCGGGCGCCTCGACCCACTCGCGAATGGTGTAGTCGTCCTCGCTGCGCGCGTCGTCGAGCTCCCGACGCTGGACGTAGATCGGCCTGCCGGCGAAGAGGTGGTTGCCGCCGCAGTGGTCGAAGTGCAGGTGTGTGTTGACGACCATATCGATGCCGGCGAGATCGAAGTCCTGCTCGCTGAGTGGCCGGATGCGGGGATCGAGGTCGGCCACCGCCGGGTGCAGCTCCGTCATGCCGGTGTCGACCAGCACGCGCGCATCGGGATGGTCGATGACGTGCACGTAGACTGGCATCCGCTCGCCCTCGGCGAGCAGGTCGGCAACGCGGACTGGCGTGATGGTGATTGAGGCGGGGGCGTTCATTGGGTACCGACCGCCGTGGTGGTGGTTGATATGTGAGTCATGATGACCTCCTTTGCCGGTTACTGGCTGACGCGCCGCCGGCCGCACTGCCTCGCGCGCTCGCCGAGCAGCTCCTGCAATCGTTGGCTGGAGGACCAGTGAGCCGGGTGACGGCTCCCGTTTGTCGGGCCAGCCGCCGCTCGATGATCTGCTCTGGCGAATGCCGCTGGCGTCTCGACGATCCCATCGCTCCGATTGTCCTCCTTGCCCAGGCATGGGCGGTAAGACTCTCCAAGCGACCGGACCGACCTCACGGGGTCACGCCAGATGCAGCACGACGATCACTATAGGCAGGAATGATTCGCATTGCACTTCATGATGATTGAGGAGCGATCGCGGTTTCCTCCTGGCGTTGTCGCGTGCCGGCGCCGTTTGACTTCCCAAAACCGTTGCCGTCTGTTATGTTGGCCCCGGTCAGACATGTTGGTCGCGGATGGGCGGCCTCTTTTCATGTCTGATGTCGCTCTCGCGAAGTGGCGCTCCCGGATGGGGGAGCACGTCGGTCTCGCGATGAGCGCCGGGAAGCAGCCGGACGTGGCTGGTCGTTCATGGGGATGGACACCGCTCGCCGCTTCGGCGCCGGACTCCGCTGGGCCTCGCGCCCACCAGAGCGGCCGGGCAACCCGCACGGGAAGGGGTACGGGGGATTTACGCATCGTTTGACCTTGGAGGGAGGGTCAGATGGCGTCGTCCTCTGATCGAGCCGGAATCCGGCTCATTGTGATTCTTGGCATCGCGCTCGCGATGCTGCTTTCACCGTTCACTTCAGGCCGGCACGTCGCACTGGCGCAGAGCGCGCTCGTTCCCGGCGCGGTTGGACTCGTGGCCAATAGCGGCGGCCAACCCGTCCTGCTGCGGGAGGCGCCCAGCTTCGACGCGGCCGCCGTCTCCTCCTTCCCGGAAGGAACCCCGGTCGACGTCATCGAGGGCCCCGTCTCAAGCGACGATGGGACCGCGTGGCTGGGGGTCTCCGTTGGCGGCGTGACCGGCTACATGAACGCGGGCTATCTGGTGGAGAGCGCGCCAGTCGCGGAGCCGCTCGCGGTCGAAACGATGGAAGCGGCGGCGCCCGCGGAGAGCGTGGCCGCCGTGGAGGAGAGCGCCAGCGACGTGCCGGCAACCCCGGTGGCCACCGCCGATGTCAATCTGCGGGCCGGACCGAGCTACGACGACATGGTGCTGATGGTGATCCCGGCCGGCGCGGCGCTGCAGGCCACCGGCGAGTGGGCCAATGGGTTTGCCGGGGTGTCCTACAACGGGCAGTACGGCTGGGTTGACAGCGCCTGGATTGGTGATGGCTCGGCTCCAGTAGCGCCCGCGGGCGAGGCCGTCCTGCTGCAAGCGGCGACAGACCCTGCCATGGACGCGGCCGTGGCCGATGATGCCGCGCTGGTGAGCGATCTGACGGCGCCGGCTGGCGATCTGGCCCAGGCTATCGACGTGGCGAATCTGCGCCTCGGTCCCTCGGCAGAGGACGAGGTGCTGCGCGTGCTCCCCGCTGGCGCCACGGTGACGGTCACCGGGGCGGCAGTCGAGGGCTGGGTTCCCGTCTGGTACAACGGCACCTGGGGTTTCATCACCGCCGATCTGCTGTCGTCAGGCACGACGGCATCGGTCAGCCTGGCGCAGGATGCGGCCCCCGTCGATGCTCTGCCCACGATCGATTCCGGCAGTGGCGAGTTGCTGGCGACTACCTTGAGCGACGTCAACCTGCGTTCGGGTCCAGACACGACGGCCGCGATTCTGGGCGCGATTCCGGCCGGGGCGGCGCTGACGCCGTTGGCCGGGCCGGAAGCAGGTTTCTATCAAGTTGATTTCAACGGCCAGATCGGCTGGGTGGCGGGTGACTTTCTCGAGGTCTCGGCCAGCTACCTGCAGCGGGGCGACCGCCAGGATCGCGACGGCAAGGTGGAGGGCTCGGAACCGGCCACGAACGCCGGCGCGCGTGGGGGCGGCATCATCTGGCCCGATAGCGGCGGCGAGTGGTCGATCATGCAGGGGTATAACGGATCTTCACACCAGAACCAGGACGGCCTGTGGCAGTACTACTACTCGTTCGATCTGGTGCGGAACGACGGCAACACAGCCGGTCAGACGATTTATGCCCCGGTCAATGGCGAAGTGCGCTGGACCGATCCGAGCACGGGCGGCATTTCGATCGACATGGGCGATGGTTACGCGGTGGCGATGTTCCACGTCGCGTTCGATGGCCAGTTCCAGGCCGGCACGCAAGTGTCGCAAGGCCAGCCGATCGGCCAGATTTCCGGCTCGGGCGGGCCCGGTTTCGCCGGCACGCCGCACGTCCACTTCACCCTCTGGAACTCGGACGACAACGGCAACTGGGATCGCCAGGCGGCGCCCTTCACCGGGAAGTACTCGATCAGCGGCATGAGCTTTCCTGATGAAGGCGGCCGCTCGCAGTACGAGGGGACGACGTTCAATCCGTGAGTCGGGAGTCGGGAGTCGGGAGTCGGGAGTCGGGAGTCGGGAGTCGGGAGTCGTAGGCTCAAAGCTCAAAGCTCATAGCCGATAGCCTATAGCCCATACCCCATAGCCCGTCACCCCCGTCCGTGGCACAATGGCGCCATGATCCGCGTGGCTGCCGTGGCCGATATTCACGCTGGGCCCGAATCGGTGGGCGTGCTGGCTCCCCTTTTCGCGAGCCTGAAGGAGGAGGCTGACCTCCTGCTGCTGGCCGGGGATCTCACCCGCGGCGGCGACCCCGCTGAAGCCGAAATTCTCGTCAATGAGTTGAAAGAGGTCGGGGCGCCCATTGTGGCCGTGCTCGGCAATCATGATTTCGAGGCTGGCCAGCCCGCAGCGGTGATCGCCCTCCTCAAGGCCGCTGGCATCCATCTGCTCGATCGCGGCAGTGTCGTGCTCGACATCGCCGGGCAGCAGTTGGCCATCGCCGGCACGAAGGGATTTGGCGGGGGATTCGACGCGGCGCTGGCCGATGATGCCGGCGAGCCGGAGATGAAAGCCTGGATCCACCACGCCGAAGAGGAAGCCGAGGCCCTGGAAAGGGTGCTCAGCGGGCTCGTCGGCGACATTCGCATCGTCCTCCTCCACTATGCGCCGGTGACGGGAACCCTGTCTGGCGAGCGCCTGGAGCTCTACCCCTTTTTAGGCAATTCGATGCTCGGCGCGGCGATCGATCGCACCGGGGCCGACCTGGTCGTCCATGGGCATGCCCACCGCGGCTCTGCCGTTGGGATAACGGCGGGTGGCATTCCGGTGCGCAATGTGGCGCGGCCGGTCATTCGCCAGCCGTACGCCATTTTCGTCATCGAAAGCGATGAGGATGAGCCGCGTCCCCGGCGCGGCTGGCGACGGCGACAGGAGGCCAGGGGGGAACCCGCCGGAGCCGGACGCGAGCGATCGCGCGAGGGCCGGGGATCGCGCTGGATGCGTCGTGCGGCCCGCAAAGCCAATCAGCAGCCGACCGCGGCCGAGAGCGACAACGACCGCTGAGCGCCGGCATGCCTGAACCGGCGCTGATCTCGACGCTGCACGATCCCCTGGGCAAGGTGCTTCCCTTCCTGGAACGTGACGCGGTCGTCTCCGCGCTGACGTCCTACGCAATGGTCGCCGTCGCGGCCACCACGGCGACCGACTCGCGGGTGCCGGCGCGGCTGGAGCAGCTCGGCGCACGGGTCGTGCCGGGCGGGTCGACAGGCGTTGGCCGCCGCGCCGCGCTGGCGGCGGGTTCCGGGGCCGCGGCCTGGTTCAACTGCGATCTCGATCGCTGGCTGCACTGGGCGATCTTCTGGCCGGACGAGCTGGCGGCTCTGCCGGAGCGCGTGCAGTGGCTTGGCCGCGGCGAGCGCGCTCGGCCCTGGTGCATCTGCCTGGGACGGACGGCTCGCGCCTTTCGCACGCACCCGGCCGTGCAGCGGCTGCCGGAGGCCGCCACGAACAGGGCCCTCTCCCTGGCGGCAGGACGCACGCTCGACGCGGTCTCCGGAGCGGTCTGGCTCTCACCGGAAGGACGCGAGATCGTGCTGGCCGAATCGGTCGAGCCCTCGGCCTCGACCGATCTGGAATGGGCGGCGCTCATCCTGCGGCGCGATCCAGCTCGCCTGCGCGGGCTGCGGTGTGAAGGGCTGGAGTGGGAGACGCCCGATGTTCACGCCGCCGAAATCTCGGCGGCGGGCGGATTGGCGCCGTGGACGCGGGCCGCCTTCGATACCCCTGCCATGTGGACGGCACGCCTGGGGTTGGCGGCGGACTCGACGGCGGCGCTGGAACGGGTGCTGGGTGAGCCGCGTTCCGCGTGAGCGTGATGCCGGGTGGCCTGGCGGCACGGGGAGCACCATCAAGGCTGGACCTTCGTACCCAGCACCGAACGCCGGTCCGCCTCAAGATGACGGGCGAGGGAGCTTCGTGAGCGGTTCCCAGAGGATCTTGCGGGGCGCGAACCGGCCACCCTGGAAGTCGTTGCCGAATGGAGCCCCGTCCAGCCCCCAGCTCCACGACACACGCGGGGTGATGGCCAGGTATTCGCCCTCGCCGAACATGCCCGTGCGCCGGACGACCTCGGCGACCCCGTTGACCTTGATGCCGCGCGGCATCCATGGCTCGACCGACGCCAAGTCGTCGACAATCAACGAGACGTTGGCGCTGCCGGCGGTGATGTTCCGGTACTTGCGGGTCGTCGCCAGCGCGTGGCCGCCAATCCAGAAGCGGCCATCGGCAAACTCGAAGCCGACCGCGTCAGCCTCCGGTTGCCCGTCCGGCGAAACGGTAGCGAGGCGGGCCAGCCGCTGGGACGAGAGATAAGCCAGCTCGTTGTCATTGAACATGGTGTGTCTCCTTGATCACTGATGGAAGGGAGCGGGTTCGGCCCGTCGCTTGTGGGGCTTAGCCCGCGGGCGAGGGTGAAAGGGCATAGGGGCGCGGCGGCGTGGCGACGCCATGCTTCCCCGCGCTCCACCACGTGCCCTTCAAGTGCTCCTCCGCGAACGCTAGTGACTCGGGTTCGAGAGGGGCGGCGAGGATGTCATTGAAGCGGTTCAGGAACCCCATCAACGCGATCTGAGCCGTGAGCTGCAGCACTTCGTCATCGGAAAAATGCTGGCCGAGCTCGGTCTGGTGTGCCGCGGCGACCGCGTTCGGGACGATCGAGCCGTCGCGGGCCAGCCGCATCGCCGCTCGCTCGCGTGCCGAAAAGAGATCGTCCCGATCGAATTCGAGCTGCACCGCGGCGATGATCTGCGCCAGAGGCGTGCCGCTGAGCGAGGCCATGCGCGCGGCGTGGGCAGTGCAGTACCGGCACTCGGCGGCCCGCGAAGAGACCGTCGCGACCAGGAAAATCAGCCGCCGGTCGAGGTTCGTGTCGCGGATCAGGTGGGCGGCCAGCGCCAGATACCCGCGCGCGATCTCGGGCCGTGCCGCCATGAGTTGCACGGTGGTGGGAACGAATCTCATGTCCCGATAGACATCGCGAGCGGGTTCGACGAGGCCCAGTTCAGCAAAACGATCGACCGGGGTAAGCGGGATCAATGACATGGTGGGATCTCCTCGTGGCGCCAAACGATGACGGTCTTTTGGGGGGTGTCTTTGGTCGTCATCCGCTCGACCCGCGTTGGTTATCACATCCGTCGTCCGCGTCACGTTGAACGCCGGAAAGGAGGCGGCGCTGGACTTTGCCGAGAAGGCGAATGAGCTCTTCTCGCTCGGCAACCGTGAGGTCGGTCATCACCTCTTGATCGGTGCGGAATATGGCCGGCAGCATTTTGGCCTGGAGCTCGACCGCCGTGTCGGTCAGCGCGATGCTCAGCATGCGGCGGTCGGTGGGGTGGTCGAGCCGGCGCACGAGCCCACGTTTCTCGAGGGAATCGAGCAGGCCGGTCACGGTGCCGCGGGTCATGCGCAGCCAGCGGGCAATCGTGCTCGGGCGAAGCGTTCGGCCAGAGACGCGAAGTAGGCCGAGGATGAGGAAGCCGGTCAGCGATATCCCGAAGGGCCGCAGTTGCGCGCCGAGCTTGTCGGCCAGGAGGATGTAGGTGCGGACGAGCGCGACGGCGCACTCGCTCGCCAGAGGGTCGGCGTCAGGAAACCCCTTGGCCAGTGGCTGGCTGAGGCGGAAGTCAGGATCGATCTCGACTGGTTCGTTCGCGATCGTATGGTTCATGACTGTATGCTACCAAACTGATTGGCAAGAATCAAACCAAGTGGCGCCGGCAGGGATCGCCATCACCGCCTGTGGCCGTTGTGCGCCTGAACCAGCACAACCGGCAAGGCCAGTGTCGCGGAGGTGAGCACCGCTCCGGGAGGGCGGGGGTAGACTGCGCCTCTGTCGTGCAGGGCTGCTCAGGAGAGCGCCGAACCCGTCGGACATGGAGACCATTGTGCAACTCACAGACGATCTGCTCGCGCTGCTCCGTCAGCCGAGCCCCTGTTACCTCGCCACCTCGATGCGCGACGGTTCGCCGCAGGTGACCCAGACCTGGGTCGATACCGACGGCGAGCATGTGCTCATCAACAGCGTGGAGACCCACGTGAAGGTCAAGAACATCGCGCGAGATCCGCGGGTGGCGGTGGCCATTGCCGATCCGGACAATTCCTTTCGCTACTTCCAGGTGCGCGGCCGGGTGCTTGAGGTCACGAAGGAGGGCGCGGTCGAGCACATCGAAATGCTCTCCCAGCGCTACACCGGCGGGCCGTATGCCTGGTACGGCGGCCGCGACCAGGTGCGGGTGATCCTCGTCATCGAGGCTGAGTCGATTAGCGGCATGGGGTAGCGTTGCGGGCAGGGTGGCTGGCGCGGCGGCGGGCCTCCAACCCAGCAACGAGGCCCCCGCTTTGCTACGATTCAAGGATTGTCCTGAGCCATGCCGGGCGCGGCCCGCGCTGGAATGCGTTGCATCTGAAGGAGTCAACACATGTCGACCGCCAGTTCCGTTATTCCCGAAGCGTATGCTGATCTGCTGGAACGCCCGTTGCTGGCGCACGTGGCCACGATCGGGCCGGATGGCGAGCCGCAGAACAACTCGGTCTGGTTCGACATGAAGGACGGCATGCTCCGGTTCAGCCAGACGACGGGGCGGCAGAAGTACCGCAACGTGCAGGATGAGCCGCGGGTGGCTCTCTCGATCGTCGATGCCGACAATCCGTATCGCTACCTGGAAGTGCGGGGCACGGTCGAGCGCATCGATCCCGACCCGGACAACGCGTTCATCAACTCCATGGCCAAGAAGTACATCAACCAGGATGTCTATCCCTGGCATCAGCCGGGCGACACGCGGGTCGTGGTCGTCATTCGCCCGGAGCACACCTCGCAGATGGGGTAGCGCAGATTCGAGTAAGCGACGAGACCGAGGCGCCCTTGCCCCGGTCTCGTTGGCCTGCCAGCGTGGAATGAGGGTGAACGCAAGGCGGGTGTGGGGCGCGAACGCGCTGGCGCCAGGCCACCTGAAGCGAACGACGAGAGCGCCCGGGACAGAGAGCGAGACGCCCCGGCAGGTATCCCGCGGTGATCCCCGCGGGGACAATGGCCGATCAGGATCGCCCCTGGCGGCAAAGGGCGTCGCACCGAACCCTGTCATCCATGCTAATGGAAATTCCGCCGCGAGATTTCAACGTGATGCTAATGTGTCTTCGTCGTAAAGCAGGCCCATCCGCCAGGCATCTGTTCCGCAAAGCAATGCGCCGCACTGGCTGAAGCACGCTCTCCAAATTCGTCTCCGGGGCATCACGCGCCGATGGTTCGCACCACGTTCATAGTCTCCGCCGGTAAATCTGGTATGAGAGGAGAGGATCTGGAACCGTGAGGGTGGCGGAGATCGTGGGCGCATGGCAAAGACGAAGAAATCCCGGAAGCAACGACGCCACGCCAAGCTTGAGCGGAGCGCCACACGCCTGCTGCGCAAGAGCATCGAGCGGCAGGTGCGGCTCGCCTATGCCCGGATTCCCAGATCGGCCGTGGCCCTGGGAACAATTCGGCTGAACACCCGCGAAGATCTGGTCAGCAATGGCTATTTGACCGTCGAGGAGCTGGAGTCGCTCTCGCAGGACGCGGCGATCGAAAAGGCCACCCGGCAGGTGCGTGAGCAACTCCGGGCCGAGCGCGCCGCGCGCAAGCACTAGAGGTGCAGGACATCTTTCTCGTCGAGCAGGAGAACATCGCGATTGAGGCGCTGGCTGTCTCTGCCATGGCCTGGCTGCTGGATGCGCGCCTGGTCCCCGAACATGGCATCCACCTGGGAGGGAGTGGCCGTTCCTTCTTGCGCCTGGGTGCGCAGCGCCGTACGGACTTCTCTCAAGGCCAGCACGGTGACGAAATTCTTCACGCGCCCTCCCCACAAGTCCCGCACGGCCGCCTCGGCGATGGGATCGATGGCATTGCCGTGGGCATCCACGCCGTCCGGGTAGTCGACCGTCAACTGGCGGCGGACCTGGGCAATAGTTGCCTCCGGGGTTGTTGGCGACTGTAGGGAAAAAATGGCGGTTTCCACACGTATCCTCCAGTAATCGCGGCGCCCGCCATAACGTCCAGCGGGGATGGTCGCCGGCACAGTCTATGCTGCCGGAGCCTCCGTTTCGATAATTTCGCAATGAGTTAACAATTGCTCGCTACACATCCGCCGCCAGCGCGACATCGATCGCTCTGGCGACGGGGCTATAAGAGGGGAGTGTCGCTTCGCCAAATGCGGCGGAGTCGAGCGTTTGGAGCAGAACCGTGCGCTGGCATGGGATGAGCGCGGTGTTCACCAGATGCTTCATCCGCGGCTGTGAGTGAGGGCCACGGCGCTGGCCTGGCGCGAGAGGATGCATCCTCCCGCACCAGGGGTGGCCGGGGGCCACGGATCGAGTAGCGGAGAGCCGGCAGAGTTTTCATCTTCCTGTAAGGAGATCAAGACGATCACGAGGAGGGAGGGTGATCTCCTTGGCCGGGGTGGGCGCGGCGCGGCCGGAAACGGAGCGATGGCCCGTTCCCGGCGCCGCGCTACATTTCGGGATTCGGAACGCAGTGGGGTTCGTTGTTGTTGTCGAAATCGCAGTAGAAGTCGCCGCAGCAATCGCACTCGGTGCACGAGCCGCCCGGCGGAACGCAGCACCAATCGCTGTTGTCCGGGGTCGAGCTGTCGCAGGTGTGCCGGGTTGTCGGCTGGCCGCACTTCAAGCCTTTGGCGCATTTGCTCTTGCCCGGGGTGCAGAGCGCCTTGAGCTTGAGGCCCTTCTTCTTTTTCTTCTTTCGTTTGGCAACGACTTCGGCGCCCCCGGCACGCACCAGAGCCGCGCCGAAAGCGCCGCTGGCCAACAGCTTGAGGGCCGCGCGGCGGGGCGTGGCCGCCGTGCTCCGAAGTTGGGTCAGGGCACGCGTCAGGGTATCAAAGCGAGTCGGGTCCATACGCTTCCTCCATGATCTCTCTCGCCATGTCGCGCACGCCGCGAGCGTGCGGCACTCCATGGCTGGCACGATGTCAACCTGTTCTCGCGGAGTGCCAATCAGAGTGTGATGGGGAGTTCAGAGAAGCGATATAGCCAATATTCGCTATTGATTCTTCACGTGGCATCCCCCGCATTCGGCATGGCCACAAGGCTCCATGGATTGAGCATTGCCTTTTTGGGGTGTGCTGTGCCGGAGCGCACACTGGCGCCGTGCCGCGTCCACCATCGCGTTCTCTGCCTTCCCCCACGCTGTAGCTATCGGATCGCACGTGATCCGCATTGACACCCGACGAGAAGGAGATACGCATGGATATCAAGCGAGTTGGCCGGTTCACACGCATGCTTGCCCAGGCCCAAAGCCGGCGCGGCTTCGTCGGTCTGGGCATAGTAGGCATCGTCGCGGGCGCCGGGGTGAACCCGGTGAAGGCGAAGAAATTCAATCGCTGCCGGAGGGTTCGCTGCCCGGAATGCGCACCGTGCCGCAAGGGTCATTGTCGCGCCAAGCCGGATGGCTCCCCCTGCTCCTCCATGACTGGCCAGTGTCTTGCTGGCTTCTGCGAGCCAGTGGCAGAAGGACCGATGTCCTGAGCGGGAATCGCGGTGCGCAGATCGGAACGTCTTGCCGCGGGCGACGCCGGCCTATAGCAAGTATTGGGTATAGACGCGACGTAAGCCGAGACGCATGGTAGGGCGGGATCACGCTTCCTTTGCCCTCGTCACCCGAAAGCGCCGTCCCATGGATGCCAATGGTTTCGATGCCGTCGCTCGCTCCAGGATCGAGCGTCAGGAGATGTCATGAACGATCTGCACTTCGATGATTTCGCCCGGCGGGTCGACGCCGGGGCGACGCGACGCGGCCTGCTCCGTGGCGTTGTGGCCGTGGGCACGACGCTCGGCCTGGCAGCCGGGTTCGAGGACGCGGCCGCGCGCAAGCGCAAAAAGAAGCCTGGCAAGAAGCCGCATGGCGAGAAACCGCATGGCCCTACGCCGCCAGCTCCCTCGCTTTGCGCCCAGGCGTGCAGCGCCGGCTGCAGCACCTGTTACCAGCGGCCGTCGGGGACGCTGATCTGCGGCGGCATCGGCTCGGCCAACTGCGCCTTCCCGTGTGGCACGGACAGCAACTGCGCCAAGGGACAGATCTGTACCAAGAGCTTCACCGACCGCGCCACCGGGGAGACGTCGTCATGGGGCTGCCCCGGCAATCCGCCGGGGGTCTGCACGAGCTTCACGGTTTGCATGGTCTAACGCTTGACGCTCGCCAGCGCTCCCCACGTTGGTCGGGCGAATGAGCTTGGGGGTGGCAGGCGTGTGCTGGCGCACACCAGACGGCTGTCGCCGGGCACGGACGAACCGGCCGCCGGCCTTCAGGATGATGACATCTGCTCAGGATGGCCTGACAGAGGAAAGTCGGCAGGATGAAAGAAGGCCACCATGGCAACAATGATCGACAGCAGGATGGCTGGGATGTTCGGCGCGGGTTCGAGCCGGCGCGGTTTGCTACGGACGCTCGGTGGCGCGGCTGCCGTGGGAACGGTCACGGCAATGGACCTGGGGGCGGCGTCGACGGCCAAGCACAAGAACGACCAGAAGAAGCCGAAGGGGACGCACGGCCAGACGGTGACGAAGACCTTTGCGAACACGGATCCCATCGCCATCAATAGCTATGGCAGCGCGATGCCTTTCCCCTCGCGGATCGTGGTGAGCGGGTTCGAGGCCGCCACGATCACCGATGTCGATCTGGTCCTCAAGGGGTACAGCCATACGTCGCCGGACGACGTCGACGTGATGCTGGTGGCGCCGTTCGGCCGCAACGCCATGATGATGAGCGACATCGGCGTCAAGTCGGTGACGGGCTTGACGATCCACCTGGACGACGAAGCCGAGGCCGACCTGCCGAGCTATCAGTTCTTGTCCACCAGCGGCGCCTTCCGGCCGAAGAACTACAACGACAACGTCGGGCTGGACGCCTTCGACACCACCTATGCCCCGGCGCCCTCCGGGAGCGTGGCGCTTTCCACCTTCGATGGGGGTGATCCCAACGGCGAGTGGTGGCTCTTCGTCCGCGATGATCTCGCCGGCACAGCTGGAATAGTGGCTTTCGGCTGGGAGCTCACGATCACCGCGAAGGTGAAGGGCAAGAAGCGGTAGCCGTTCGCCGGACCCGTTGGGGGTCCGAAGCCGGACCCAATCCCGGTCACGGTGCGTGTATCCGGCCGCATGATGGAGACCGCGACGCGGCGCTTCGACGCGTCAATGTCGAGCCGCAACGAAGTCGTGCCGTTAGGCACGCGGTAGTACAGATGTGTCATCGCCGGTCGGGGTACGTCGATCTTGCGCTCCGACTTGTAGCTGTTTCCGAAGGTGAGCGAATCGGCGGCGACGATCGTCGCCATGGTACGGTACTCGAAGCCCGCGTGGCTCGGATTATCGAGCGTGATGAGCGCGGCGTGCACACCGGTCGTCGTCGGGGCAATGCTCACAGTGACGGGCACGGGCGTGTTGAGCGGCAGCGTGACCGACGCGGGCGATGAGTACGTGCCGTCGTTCCCCGTCCAGCCTAACGCAAACGTCATCGGTTCCTTCGGTCCCGTCGTCCGCGTAAAGGTGATCGTACGGTCGCCCCGATCTCCGGCGATCCATCCCTCGCGCTCGAAAATGCCCACCCCCTCACCGGGCGTGGCCAACAATTGGCTGAGTGCGTGTCGGACCTTGGCACGGCTGGTGATGACGATCGGGGCCTGCGCCGTGTCCAACGCACGGAGCGCTTCCCACGCACCGGCGACGTTGACGACACCATTCCCTTGCTTGTTCGCTTCCAGGTGCGGGACCCAGCGCGCCGATGTCATGAGGGCCTGACGCAGCCGATAGGCATCGTACTTCACGCCCGCCTGC
>JBBRVX010000160.1:0-12668 GCA_038246475.1 Thermomicrobiales bacterium
CGTTGAGCCGGCTGCCGCCGCACTCGGGACAGGCCGTGAAGGTGACCGCCCGGTCCACGAACGCCCGAATATGCGGCTGCATTGCCTCCCGGTCCTTGGAGAGAAACGACTTCTGGATTTTGGGGATCAGCCCTTCGTAGGTGAGGTTGATGCCCTCGACCTTCACCTTGGTCGGCTCGCGGTAGAGGAAGTCGTGCAGCTCGGTCTCGGTGAAGTCGCGGATCGGCTTGTTTGGGTCGAAGAAGCCCGACGCGGTGAAGATCCGCACGGTCCACCAGTCGTCCGCCTTGTAACCGGGAATGGTGAACGCGCCCTCGGCGATCGACCTGGAGTCGTCGTAGAGCTGGGTCAGGTCGATGTCGGTGACAGTGCCGATGCCCTCGCAACGAGGGCACATGCCGCCGGTGATGGAGAAGGTCTGTTTCACCGCCTTGCTGGCCCCGCGCTCGACGGTGACCGCCCCGGCGCCGTGGGCCGAGGCCACATTGAAGGAAAACGCCTGGGGCGAGCCGATGTGCGGCTGCCCAAGCCGGCTGAAGACGATCCGCAATAAGGCGTTGGCGTCGGTGGCGGTGCCGACGGTGGAGCGGGCGTTGGCGCCCATTCGCTCCTGGTCAACGATGATCGCCGTCGTCAGTCCCTCCAGCAGGTCGACTTCCGGCCGCGCCAGCGCCGGCATGAAGCCCTGCACGAAGGCGCTATACGTCTCGTTGATCAGCCGCTGCGACTCCGCGGCGATCGTGCCGAACACCAGCGAACTCTTGCCCGAGCCGGAGACGCCGGTGAAGACGGTCAGCCGGCGCTTCGGGATTTCAACGCTGATGTTCTTGAGGTTGTTCTCGCGCGCGCCATGCACGCGGATCAGATCGTGGATGTCGGCAACGTGCAGCGCGGGCGACAATGTCTCCGTCGTCGTGGCCATGCTTATCGTCTCTCCATGTGTTCGGCGAGGCCGGGTGACGAGCTCAAGAATCAGCTCACTGCTTTCTTCACGAGCGCGGCGATCCTGGCCTCGTCGGCGGCGGTCAGCGCCGTGAGCGCAAACGAGGTCGGCCACATGGCGCCGTCGTCGAGGCTCGCGACGTCGTTGAAGCCGAACGTGGCATAGCGCGAGCCGAACTTCTGCGCGGGGGTGAAGTAGCAGAGGACCTTGCCGTCCTTGGCGTACGCGGGCATCCCGTACCAGGTCTTCGGCGAGAGGTCTGGCGCGCTCGCTATGATGATCGCGTGGAGCCGCTCGGCCAAGGCGCGATCGGGTTCCGCCATCTCGGCGATCTTCTCACGCAGGGCGTTTTCCCCCGCGGCCTTGTCCTTATTCGCGCGCGCTTCCGCTTTCAGCTCTTTGGCGCGCTCCTTCATCGCGGCGCGTTCCTCGGCCGCGAATCCCACGGAGGTCTCGTCGATCGCTTTGGTGCGCTGGGCGGACTTCTGCGTGGTCATCGTTGCGCTCACTGTTCCCTTCTGTGCCGGCTCTAACAGAACCTTCTCTGTCCACCAAGGGGCTTTTGCCGAGGCCCACCGCGGGTCGATGGTCGGCGCGAGCTCCTGAAATGAGGCCTCGATTTTGCACGACTCCGAAACGTAATCAGCCCGACAGACGATGCCGGATTTCGTCACAGGGTCTCAGCGGTGCTCCTGAATTCGAATCAAATTACCCGCGGGATCGCGGAAGGCGCAGTCGCGAACCCCGTAATCCTGGTCGATCGGCTCTTGGACGACCTCAGCGCCACTGGCCTCGAGCCGCGCGAAGGCGTCGTCGAGGTCGGGAGTAGCCAGCACGACGGTGGCGTAGGTGCCCTTGGCCATCATCTCGCTGACGGTGCGGCGCTCGTCCTCGGTGATGCCAGGGTCGCTGAACGGCGGGTGCAGGACGATGGAGGTGCTGGGCTGGCTGACGGGACCGACGGTGATCCAGCGCATCCCCTCCCAACCGACGTCGTTGCGGACCTCAAAGCCGAGGGCGTCGTGGTAGAAGGCCAGGGAGGCCTCCGGGTCATTTTGCGGGAGGAAGCTATGGTGAATGGTGATGTTCATTAGTTCTCCTTCGTTGGGGCAATCTCGGCGCCTGTTCGCAGTCTATCGGGTGGCGGGAGCAGGCGCTTCTCGATTCCTGATCGGTTTCTGTAAGGAAGTGATGAGATGGGATGCGCCTCGGCATGGAGGTTCCGCTAAATCTGCACCAAACCAGCCGCGAGGAGTTGATCGAGATGATCGGGCGGCTGCTCAGCCTCAATGCTGCGCTGTACGGGGAATTGCGAATTCCGATTCAGCGCACCCAATGGAATCTGGTAGCGGTGCATGGGCCGCGGCCGACCGCTGACCGGGCGCCGCGCTATTCTCGACCAACCTCAATCCTTCACTCTCACCCGGATCGGTCTGGTCACCTTTTTCGCCACGCAGGGCGGCATCCCCGCCGTCGCGTGCGCCGCCTGGACGCGATAGACGCTGGGCGGCACGCCGACCAACTCGGTGAAGCGGGTGCTGAAGGTGCCCAGCGATGAGCAGCCGACCTCGAAACAGACCTCGGTGACGCTGAGGTCGCCACGACGCAGCAGCGTCATCGCGCGCTCGATGCGCCGCGTCATGAGGTAGCTGTACGGCGATTCGCCGTAGGCGAGCCCGAACTGGCGGCTGAGGTGTCCGGCCGACATGCTCACGCCGTGGGCCAGCGCCTCGACATTAAGCGGCTCCGCGTACTCCCGGTCGATCCGATCGCGAACGCGGCGCAGCCGCGCGAGGTCGCTCAGGTGCTGCGGCGCCTCGGGTCTGCTAGTCATCTGCGCGATTGTGCTACGTGGCGCAGGAGTGTTCAAGTCCGTTGACGTGATGAACTTGGGCTGTTCCCGCATTGCGGCCGGATGAGGCTGCGATGGCGTGCAGGGGCTGTTCGGCGGTCAGCTTCTGGGTCGTGGCGCCGAGCCGCCATTGCGCCCAGCTCTCGTCGGCAGGCGAGATTGGTGGTTCGTAGTCTGTCTCGTTCGATACTCAGCGCGTCAGAACGGCGGAATGTTCTTGATGTAGCCACATGGCGATCTGCTCGGGAGACCAGTCCTCCTCCAGTCGACCCCGCACTTCGGCAAGCAGCGCCGGCGTCGACGCGTGTCGGGACGGTTCGGGGCGGCGCTCGCGATTTCACGAGGCGCCTGCCGCGGCCAAAGCACGGTCCGCGCAACGGCCGCCGTTACGGGCGATATCGCGCGTAAGGGTCGATGGCGAGGCTTACTTTCGCTGGAACTGGCGCTCCAGGTCGGTGCCGGACATATGCAGCATGGTCGGACGGCCGTGGGCGCAGGCGCGCGGCTGCGATGAGCGCTCCAGTTGTGAGACCAGTTCGCGCATTTCGGGGATGGAGAGGGTCTGGCCGGCGCGGATGGAGGTGTGGCAGGCGGTGCTGATGGCAACGGCGTCGAGCCAGGACGAACCCGGGCCACCTTCGCTCAGCTCGCGCAGAATGAGCCGGAGTCGTTCGCCAATGTCCACCCCTTTGATGAGGGCCGGGATAGCGCGGACGGCGACCGCGCCGCCATCCCAGCGGTCGATCTCGAAGCCGATTTCGGTCAGCTCGGCGACCGAGCGATCGAAGGCGGCCATCTCGTCCGGGGTCAGATCGACAACGAGAGGGTCGAGCAGGGTCTGGCGATCGACCGCGCGGGCCTGGAGCTGGGCCAGGATGCGCTCGTACATCACCCGCTCGTGGGCGGCGTGCTGATCGATCATGTACATCCCGTCCGGCCCTTCGGCAATGATGAAGCTGGAGGAGATCTGACCGAGAACGCGCAGCATGGGAACGCCGGAGGGATGGGCGGCGCCGTTGCTGACTGCTGAATCTCGGTCCGCCGCCTCGTCAGGCAAGGACGAGTGGGGAGCGAAGCGAGGCGGGGTGAAGGGGATGGGGCTTTGTCGCGCGGCCGGCATCGCGGGAACGGGCTCGAAGCGGATGTGCGGCAGCTCGTGATGGGGTCGCCGCGCCAGAGCGGTGTGCACGGCGCGCTGGACGGCGCGGCAGGCGGCGCGCTCGTCGACGAACTTCACCTCGGCCTTGGTGGGATGGACGTTGACGTCGAGCGCGGCGGGATCGAGGTGAATGTGGATCGCGGCGAGGGGATGGCGGCCGACGAGGAGGAGGGAGTGATAGGCCTCCTCCAGCGCGAAGCCGAGCGCTCGGTTCTGCACCCAGCGGCCATTGACGAAGATGACGATGCCCTGGCGATGCGATCGGGAGAGTTCCGGCGCGCCTACCCACCCTTCGACCGAGACGCCGGGCACGGCTGATGATTCATCGAGGGGTTCGAGCGGAATGGTCGCGCGGCCAACCTCCGGTCCCCAGGCGGCAGCCGCGGCGGCCAAGGCATCGCCAGAGCCATCGGTGACGAACGCACGGCGTTGCTCCATGGTCAGCTCGAAGGCGACCGCGGGATAGGTGGCCGCGTAGGCCGAGACGGCCCGCTGGATGTAGCCGGTCTCGGTGCCGGGCTGGCGCAGGAACTTGCGGCGGGCGGGGACGTTGGCGAAGAGATCGCGCGCGGTGACGGCGGTGCCCGCGGCCGCGCCGACGGTGACCGGCGCCGCGACCTCGCCGAAGGTGATGCGCAGCAACGAGGCGTGGCTGGAGTCCGGGGTGCGGGATCGAATCGCCAGCGAAGAGACGGCGCCGATGCTGGGCAGCGCCTCGCCACGAAAGCCGAGGGTGGTAAGCGTGTCGAGGTCTTCGAACGCGGAAAGCTTCGAGGTGGCGTGGCGCTGCACCGCCAGCGGCAGATCGGCGGCGGCGATGCCGTGGCCGTTGTCGACGACCTCGATCAGCTCGGTCCCGCCGCCGCGCACGGCCACCCGGATCCGCGTCGCCCCGGCATCGAGCGCGTTCTCGATCAGCTCTTTCACCACGGAGACCGGGCGCTCGACGACCTCTCCGGCAGCGATCTTGCCGATGGTGCGTTCGTCGAGCAGGCGGAGAGTCATGGGCGTTCCGTGGCTCTTGACGATCGCGGACCGGGGCTGGAAGCAGTATTCGCGAGGCGTGTCATCCTGCCGAAGGAAGGATCTCGTGGTTCCACCGCGAACGTTCGCGGCCGGCGACGGGATTCTTCACTCCGTTCAGAAGGACACATTCGCCGTGGCGCAGCACTCAGAATCACAAACACCCTGACACGAGCGTACCACGAGGTTTGCCGGATCACCCTTCGAAGGGGGCGCCGCGCCGGTGGGCCGAGACGTGGGGATTGCCGGTGATCCAGTAGCGCCAGGGGTCGTCTTTGGCGCGGCTGATGCCGATACGGCCGGACGTCGAGATGTCAGTGGGCGCCACGCCACTGGCGATCCAGAGGCGATCATCCGTGACGAGATCGGCGCCCTGCATGTCGAGGCCAATGCCGAGCGCCTGGCACAGCTTGCCGGGTCCCGAGCAGAGGAGACGCTCGCTCTCGACGCCGCGCCGGTTCCGCATGAGGTCGATCCCATCGATCGGCTCCAGCGCGCGAACGAGGACGGCGCCGGTCTCGCCCTTGCGCTCGGCGACCACGTTGAACATGGTGTGGATGCCGTAGGAGCGATAGACATAGGCGATGCCCGATTCGCCCCACATCACCTCGACGCGGCCCTTGCGCAAGCGTGCGGCGTGCGAGGCGAGGTCGTCGGAGCCGAGATAGGCCTCGGTCTCGACGATGCGGCCCGTGGCGCGTCCTTCCGGGGTGACGCGGACGAGGAGCTGCCCGAGCAGCGCGCGGGCGACCACGCGGGTGTCGCGGGCATAGAAGTCGCGATCGAGGCGCGTGGCTCGCTCAGGCATTGAGCTCCGCGAGACGGCGCTCGATGAGGGCGATCTGCTCTTCCGAACTGCTTAGCCGGCGACGCTGCACATCGACCACCCTCTCGGGAGCGCGAGCCATGAAGCCCTCGTTGCCAAGCTGGGCGACCGCGCGGTCGCGTTCGGCCTGAGCCGCGACGAGCTCTTTTCCAAGGCGTTCGCGCTCGGCGTCGAGATCGACGATGCCGGCCAGGGGGAGCATGACCACGACATTGCCGGCGACGGCGGTCAGCGCGCCTTTGCCCCCTTCCGGCGCGCGGTCGACGATCGCCAACGAGTCGTCGGCGATGCGGGCCAGTGCGCCCAACTCGCGGCGTGAGCCTTCAAATGAAGAGGCCAGCGGACCGGCGAAGACCTCGGCGGCAACCCAGCGGCCGGGCTCGACACCTGCCTCCGTGCGAGCATTGCGGATGGCGCGAATCGTTTCGATGAGCGTGCCGAACTCTGCCTCGGCCGCCTCGTCGCGGACGCCGGCAACGGGCCACGAGGCGATCATCACGCTGTCGCCGGCATGGGGCATCTCCTGCCAGAGCGCCTCGGTGACGAAGGGCATGAAGGGGTGCAACAGGCGGAGCGAGCGCTCCAGCGTGTAGGCAAGCGTCTGGGCCACGACCTGTTTCTCCGCGGGCGATCCGCGCAGGCGCACCTTGGCCGCCTCAATGTACCAGTCGGCCAGCTCGGACCAGACGAACTCGCGAATCTCCTTGCCGGCCTCGCCATACTGGTGCGCCTGCATCAGGCGGGTGGCGTTCTCGATCGTGGCATCGAGACGGCTCATGATCCAGCGGTCGGCCAGGGCCAGATCGCTGCTCGGCCGCACCGGCCCTTCGGCATCGAGCGCAATGTCCAGTTCGGCGATCGGGCGCAGGGCGAAGCGAGTGGCGTTCCAGAACTTGTTGGCGAAGTTGCGGGCATCCTCGACCTTCTGGATGTCGAGGCGCAGGTCGTTGCCGGGCGAGCTCTGGGTGACGAGGGCGAAGCGGAGGGCATCAGCGCCGTAGTCGGCGGTGACGATCGTGGGGTCGATCACGTTCCCCTTCGTCTTGCTCATCCTGCCGCCATCCATGTCGCGCACGGTGCCATGCAGGTAGACGGTGTGGAAGGGGAGCTCGCCCATGACCTCGAGCCCGAAGAAGACCATGCGGGCGACCCAGAAGAAGAGGATGTCGTAGCCGGTCTCCATCACCGATGAGGGGTAATAACGGCGCAGATCGGCGGTGTCGTCGGGCCAGCCGAGCGTCGAGAAGGGCCAGAGTCCGGAGGAGAACCAGGTATCGAGCACGTCGGGGTCTTGCTCGACTGGTCCGCCGCACTCTGGACAAGCTGAGAGCGTTTCTTCTTCCGTGACGACAGTGGCCTCGCAGTTCTGGCAATACCAGACCGGGATGCGGTGTCCCCACCAGAGCTGCCGCGAGATCGTCCAATCGTGGATGTTCTCCATCCAGTTGAGATAGACACTCTTGAAGTGCTCGGGGACGAAGGTGAGACTGCCCTCTTTCGCGGCGGCGATAGCCGGCCTGGCCAGCTCTTCCATGCTGACGAACCACTGCGTCGAGATGAGCGGTTCGACCACCGTGTTGCAGCGCTGGCAGCGCCCGACCGAGTGCGCGTGAGGTCGGGTGTCCCGGAGCATGCCGTCGTGCCGCAGCCGCTCGACCACGGCGATGCGCGCCTCCGCGATGGGGAGTCCCTCGAATGGTCCGGCGTTTGCGTTCATCGTGCCGTCGGTTTTCATCACGTTGAGGGACGGCAGGCTAGCGCGTTTGCCGATCTCGAAATCGTTGGGGTCGTGGGCGGGGGTGACTTTCACCGCGCCGGAACCGAAGGCGGGGTCGACCGCGCTGTCGGCCACGATCGGGATCAGGCGATCCAGAATCGGCAAGCGCACCATGCTCCCGATCAGATGCCGGTAGCGCCCGTCGTCGGGATGAACGGCAACCCCGGTGTCGCCCAGCATCGTTTCCGGCCGGGTGGTGGCGACGGTGATCTGCTCGTCGCTTCCCTCGATCGGGTATGCGATGGTCCAGAGGAAGCCGGCGTCGTCGCTATGAACGACTTCCAGATCGGAGAGGGCCGTCTGGCAGCGGGGGCACCAGGAGATGAGGCGCTCGCCGCGATAGATGAGGCCATTGTCGTAGAGCCGCTTGAAGACGCGGCGCACCGCGCGTGAGGGGCCGGGGTCCATGGTGAAAACGAAGCGGGACCAGTCGCACGAGGCGCCCAGGATCATCGTCTGCTCGCGGATGCGCCCGCGGTACTGATCCATGTACTCCCAGACGCGCGCAACGAATTTTTCACGCCCGACGTCATGGCGGGTAAGACCTTCCTGGACGAGGAGTTTCTCAACCACCCACTGACCGGCGATTCCGGCGTGATCGGCGCCGGGAATCCAGAGGGTGGGGTCGCCCAGCATGCGATGCCAACGGATCATGATGTCTTCGACGGTGACGAAGAGGGCATGCCCGATGTGCAGCTCGCCGGTGACGTTCGGCGGCGGCATGACCACCACGAAGGGATCGCGATCGGGGCGCTCGCGGGGCTGGAAGTAGCCAGCGTCGTCCCAACGGTCGTACATCCCGGCCTCGACGAGCCCCGGATCGTAGGCCTTGGCCAGGGTGGACGTGGGCTCGTTCGCGGTCGGTTCGACGATGGTCTGACTCATGATGTTCGTTGGCCTCTATGGATCCCGTGGTGATCGTTGACGCGGCTCTCGACCACCCATACACCATGATAATGCTGGAGCAGCGTCAATCGCAGATTCTGTCGCCCCATTGCGCCGCATGTCAAACCGAGTTGGGGCAAAGTGAACCATCCGGGAGGCGACAGCCTCGCCAGGAGGAGCCTGGCTCGACCCCGGCATCGGCCAGGAGCGCGGCCACGGCGCACATCGGCAATCCGACGACATTATTGAAGCACCCTTCCAGTCCAGCTATCAGGCGAGCGCCGATCCCCTGTATGGCGTACGCGCCGGCCTTGTCCGCGGGTTCGCCGGTGGCGATGTAGGCCGCGATCTCGTCGTCGCTCAACTGGCGCACGCGGACGATGCTGGCGACGGCGCGGGTCGCGATTGCCCCGGTGGCGGCGTTGACGAGCGTGACGCCGGTAATGACATCGTGCTCGCGGCCGCTCAACGCGCGGAGCATGCGCATGGCATCGGCGTCGTCACGCGGCTTGCCGAGCAACTCCTGGTCGATGGCGACGATGGTGTCGGCGCCGATAACCAGGCCATGCGGGAGCGATTCGGCAACCGTGCGGGACTTGCGCGAGGCGAGCCCGAGCGCCTGTTCCCGAGGGGCGAGGCCGGGAGCCGTCTCTTCGGCGTCGCCACTGGCGATGATCTGGAAGGGGAGGCCCAGTTCGCCCAGCAAGACGGCCCGCCGGGGCGAACCTGAGGCCAGGACAAGCGACGCGGGGCCGGGCGGCTCTGATTCGCTCGCGGAGATGACTCCGCTCTTTTCATCGGAAGTTTTCATGGTTGCATGGTACGAGCAGAGTGCTTCGATCCCATACTTGTCGTGGCGCTCGCGGTGAAATGCGGACGACTTACGCCCGGATTGCCTGCTACAGGTAAAGAGGACGAGGCGTGCCGCGGCTGCGGATCGCGCGCCGGAGCTCCCAAAGGAGCAAGGTTAACGGGCATCGACGTTCGCGTACGGACGCAGGTGACCCGCGGGCACAGAGAGTGCTACACTCCGCTATTGCGATCGTTTGTTCGGATGACGACCCGCCGTGTCCGAGCGCCCCGAGCGAGGATCTCTCCTAGATGGCTCAACACGACCGGATCAGCGTGCGCGGCGCCCGGGAGCACAACCTCAAGAACATCGACATCGATCTGCCACGCGACAAACTCGTCGTTCTGACCGGGTTATCCGGCTCAGGCAAGAGTTCGCTGGCCTTCGACACCATCTTTGCCGAGGGGCAACGGCGCTACGTGGAATCGCTCTCCGCGTACGCCCGGCAGTTCCTGGGGCAGATGGAAAAACCGGACGTCGATCACATCGACGGGCTTTCGCCGGCGATCTCCATCGATCAGAAGGGGACCAGCCGCAACCCACGCTCGACGGTCGGCACCGTCACCGAAATCTACGATTACATGCGCTTGCTCTACGCGCGCATCGGGCATCCGCACTGCCCGATTTGCGGCCGTCCCATCGTGGCGCAGTCGCCCCAGATGATGGCCCGCCAGCTTTTTGATCTGCCGAACGGCTCGCGCTTGATGATCCTGGCGCCGGTGATCCGGGACCGCAAGGGCGAGCATCAGGGTGTGCTGGAAGAGATCCGGCGGCAGGGGTTTGTCCGCGTCCGGGTTGATGGCGAGATCCACGATATCGACGAAGCGGTCGGGCTCAAGCTGGCCAAGACGAAGAAGCATACGATCGAAGTCGTCGTCGACCGGCTGGTCATACGCCACGAGGAGGGGGTGTCGCCGGACGATCATCCCGATCGGGTGCGCGTGATCGAGTCGATGGAAACGGCGCTGAAGATTGCAGGTGGGATCGCCGAGGCGCAGATCATCGATGGCGAGTTGATCGTCTTCTCCGAGAAGTTCTCCTGCCCGGAACATGGGGTGGTCGGGCTGACCGAAATCGAGCCGCGTAACTTTTCGTTCAACTCTCCGCATGGCGCGTGCCCAGCGTGTACGGGTCTGGGCACGACGCGGGAGTTTGACCCCGAATTGATCATGCCGAACCGGAGTCTTTCGCTCGCGGAAGGGGCTTTGGTGCCCTGGGTGCGCGCGACAGGCGAGGGCAGCGCCTGGTACTTCGCCCTTCTGGAGGGCGTGGCCGCGAAGTTCGCGTTCGACCTGGATGTGCCGGTGCGGGATCTTTCGCCTTCCGCGCTCGACGTCGTGCTCTATGGATCGCAAGGCAAGATGGTTACCGTTCGCTACAAATCGCGGGCGGGGCGGATGCGCTCCTATGACGTCGCGTACGAAGGGGTGATTCCCAATCTGAAGCGACGCTACGACTCGACATCGTCCGATTACGTGCGGGAAGAGCTAGAGCGCTACATGTCGGAGCGCCCCTGCCCCACCTGCCTGGGCGCCCGCCTCAAGCCCGAGGTGGTGAGCGTGACGGTCGGCGATCGGTCGATTGTCGATGTCGCTCGCTTGCCGATTCGCGAGGCGCGAGACTGGTTTGCCCACATCGCCGCCGATCCGACCATGGATGAAGGCGCGCCACTGAGCGAGCGGGAGTTCCTGATCGCTCGCCAGATCTTCAAGGAGATTCGCGAGCGGCTCGGCTTTCTGGTCGATGTCGGCCTCGATTACCTGACGCTGGAACGTGCGGCGAACACCCTCTCGGGCGGGGAAGCGCAACGGATCCGGCTGGCGACCCAGATCGGCTCCTCGCTGATGGGCGTCCTCTACATCCTGGATGAGCCGAGCATCGGCCTGCACCAGCGCGACAATGCGCGGCTGATCCGGACGCTGGAGCGGCTGCGCGACATCGGCAACACCCTGATCGTGGTTGAGCATGACGAAGAGACGATGCGGGCGGCCGACTGGATCGTCGATATCGGTCCCGGCGCAGGGCAACACGGGGGTTACGTGGTCGCGGAAGGGACCATGGCCGACATCGCCGCCGCGCCAGGGTCGATCACCGGACAGTACCTCTCCGGCGAACGGGTGATTCCGATGCCGACCACGCGCCGCGCGGGGAACGGCAAAGCGTTGCTGCTGAAGGGGGCGCGGGAGAACAACCTGCGCGACGTGACCGTGAAGTTCCCGCTGGGCACGTTCATCGTCATCACCGGTGTCTCGGGCTCCGGCAAGAGCTCGCTGGTGACCGATACGCTCTACCCGCGGCTGGCGATGGAGCTGCATCTAGCGCGGCAGCGGCCCGGCACGCACGACGATCTGGAAGGCGTGAGGCACCTCGACAAGGTGATCGAGATCGATCAGAGCCCGATCGGCCGCACGCCGCGCTCAAACCCGGCCACCTACACGGGGCTCTTTACGCCGATGCGCGAGCTCTACGCTTCGCTGACTGAAGCGAAAGCGCGGGGCTACATGCCGGGGCGATTCTCCTTCAATGTCAAGGGTGGCCGTTGCGAGGCGTGCAAGGGGGAAGGGATCATCCAGATTGAGATGAACTTCCTGCCCGATGTCTTCGTGCCGTGCGAGGTCTGCCAGGGCAAGCGCTACAACCGGGAGGCGTTGGAAGTCCTCTACAAGGGGAAGTCGATCGCGGACGTGCTGGACATGACCGTAGCCGAGGCGCTCGACTTCTTCCAGAACATCCCGGCGATCAAGAACAAGCTGCAAACGCTCAACGATGTCGGGCTGGGTTACATCAAGCTGGGCCAACCGGCGACGCAACTCTCCGGCGGGGAGGCGCAGCGGGTCAAGCTGGCCAGCGAGCTCTCGCGGCGGGCGACGGGGCGGACACTCTACATCCTCGATGAGCCGACGACCGGACTCCATTTCGCGGACATCGAGAAGCTGCTGGCGATCCTGCAACGGCTGGTCGACGGCGGCAACACGGTGATCGTGATCGAGCACAACCTCGATGTCGTGAAATCCGCGGACTGGGTGATCGATATGGGGCCAGAGGGCGGCAATGGCGGCGGCATGGTCATCGCCGAAGGGACGCCCGAGGCGGTGGCCGCGACGCCGGGATCGTTTACGGGCGACTTTCTGCGCCCGGTCCTGGGCACACCGGCGATGGCCGCTGACTGAGGCGGCGTTCGGGATTATCGCGGCGCATCGCGGCGGCTGGCCCTCACCCGCTGCCCCCCTCTTCCATTGCGATGAGGAGAGGGGGAGGTTGGCGGGGGAGTTCCGCTCCCGTCGCGCGAAGCCCTCACCCCAACCCCTTGTAAGGTATGGGAGGAGCAACATCCCCGTCCAACCCCTCGGGAC
>JBBRVX010000161.1:0-12637 GCA_038246475.1 Thermomicrobiales bacterium
CTATATGTTCGCTATGCTCGGTGCATGAGCGCGCGACTGAAACTGGCCGGCTGTTGCAAGATTCCCGATGCGCCCCCGCCGCTCTCCGAGACGGATCGAGAGCGCATGGTGGCGGCGTTTCGTGCCCTGGGCGACGCCACACGGCTGGAGATCTTCCGCCTGCTGGCCGCGCAGAGCGAGCCCGTCTGCGCCTGCGACGTGGTCGATCGCTTCGACGTTTCGCAGCCGACTATCTCCCACCACCTGCGCATCCTGCGCGAAGCGGGATTGGTGACCGTTTCGCGGCGCGGCGTGTGGGCCTGGTACGCGCCCGATCCACGAGGGTTGGCCTGGGTGAGGGCGGCCCTCACTGAGCTCGATGTCGCTCACCCGGCAGCCGCAGCAAAGGAGGTACGGCTCGCCGCGGCCGGCTGAGGCGTCTTTTTTTGTCCCGTTATATAGACGAGCGTCGATGTTTGGGGCGGCAAGGCCCCAGAAGGAGAAGACAATGGCCAGGACGAACGCTCCCCATGACGAAGCGATCCGCGAGGCCGTGCGCGAGAAATACGGCGATATCGCGCGCGATGTGCTGACCGGCAGCAGCGCCGCCCCGTTCGCCAACGATCCTATCACCGGCAACCTCTACTCGGGCGACGAGGCGCGGACGATTCCCCTGGCAGCGCTGCAAGCCTCCCTCGGCTGCGGCAACCCAACGGCGCTGGCCGAGCTGCAACCGGGTGAGACGGTGCTCGATCTCGGCTCCGGCGGCGGCATCGACGTCCTCCTCTCGGCGCGGCGGGTAGGCCCCGAGGGCTTCGCCTATGGGCTGGACATGACCGATGAGATGCTGGCGCTGGCCGAGCAGAACCGGCAGAAGAGCGGCGTGCCGAACGTCGCCTTCCTTAAAGGAGAGATCGAAGCCATCCCCCTGCCGGAGGCGGCCGTCGATGTGATCATCTCCAACTGCGTCATCAACCTCTCCGCCGATAAGGGCCAGGTATTGCGCGAGGCGTACCGGGTGCTGCGCCCAGGAGGCCGCTTCGCCATTTCCGACGTGGTCACCCAGGGCCAACTGCCGGACGACCTGCGCGCCGATATGGAGGCCTGGGTTGGCTGCGTGGCCGGCGCCCTGGAGGAGGGAGAGTACCGCCGCCTGCTGATGGAATCGGGCTTTGGCGACGTCGATGTCGAGGTCACGCGCGTCTACGATCCAACCGAGCTGGCGGAGAGCGTCGGCGGCGGCTGCTGCGGCACTGCCAGCGGCAGTGGCTGCTGTGGAGACTGGGGCACGTTGAACTGGGACGAAAGCGCCTACGCGCGCTTCGCCGCATCCGGCGGCCGCGTGGTCAGCGCCTTCGTGCGGGCTCGGAAGCCTCTCTAGGAAACGCCGCCAATCGACGAACGACGAACCCGCGAAGGTTGACATCGCGTGGGAGAGATTTGAATCCATACGCGGCGCACAGCAAAACGCTGACAAATCCGGCGCTTGCGCGCTGGTTCCGTCGGCGTTTGCTGGGCCACTCGCTTTCGGATGTTGCCACCCGTCCCCGATTGGCGTGCTATGAACGTACACCCTGGGTGTCTGTTTGTCAATACCTTGCGCAACGCGGTAGCGGAACGGTGATGCTCGCTACGGGATGATCGGATCGTGCGCCGCGGCCACGCGTACCTCGCCGGCCACCACAACCCCCCGTTCCTCAATCACCGGCCCGGGCGTGCGCGGCCTCCATCGCGGCCGGCAACGCGCGCAGCCGCGCTATCGCCGCCGGCGACGAGGCGAAGTCATCGGCGAGAGCCCGCTCACCTCCGGCCAGCTCTGTCAGCGCATCTTGCAGCACGGGCAGGAGGACTCGCGGGCGGAAAAGGGAACTTGGCGGCGCCACCATGCCCACCACGTTCAGGTAGGCTCCGGCGACATCCGCATCCTGCCGCGCCCGCCGCAACACGCGCTCCACGTAGCGCCGCACCAGCCCCGAGCCGGGGGCGCCGCGCATCCCCGACGAGGCCACGCCCCAGCGCAAATCCTCTCCGGAGGCGATCATCCAGGGCGCGGCGATCGCCTTGGCCAGTTCGCGTTGAAATCGCCGCGCAAACTCCGGACCGGGCGCGCCCGGCTCCCGCGCCAGCACCCGCTCCAGGGTCTCGGCGCCCAGCGCCGCCGTCGTCATGCCTTGCCCGTAGATCGGGTTGAAGGCGCAGACCGCGTCGCCGATCACGATGAACCGCTCCGGCCACCGCGCCATCCGCTCGAACCGCCGCAGCCGGTTCTGAGGCGTGCGGTAGCCCCGGATCGGCGTCACCGGCTCCGCTACCCGGATCGCCTCGTAGAGGCTCGGGTCGGGCAGCCGTCGCGCCCATTCCAGAAATCCCGCCTCGTCCGTCGGCGGGTGGTGTCCCGCAAAGCCGCCCAAACTGACGTGCCATAGCCCATCCTCGATCGGCAGGATAAGCCCGGCGCGTGGGTTGTGCGGTGGTCGGCCGTTGATCACGATGCCATCCCACTCCCCTGGCCACGCGGCCGGTTTGCGGTACAACCGCGAGGCGTACCCGATCCCCGAATGCACCATCTCCTCCGGCGGCGCGCCGAACCCCATCGCCTCAAGCCATTCCGGCGCGACCGACTGCCGCCCGCTGGCGTCCATCACCAGATCGGCGGCGAGGAACTCGTGCGTATGCTCATCCGTCGCGCCCCGCGCTCGCACCCGCACGCCGGTGACGTGGCCGCCATCGGAACTGGGGACCAGTCCCGTTGCCTCGGTCTCGTGCAGCACGCGCACGCCGGGATACGTCAGCAGCCTGTTCCGCACGTGCCACTCGATGAGGATGCGGCTGGCGAAGACCCCCGGCGGCCCATCACCGACGGCGAACGCGGGCGGCGTCGGCAACTTGCCCACGGGCGTGACGAACACCGGCGGCCGCAGACCCGACGCCGCCCCGGCGGCGCGCAGCTCGTCGCCGATGCCGGGAAAGAGCCTTCCCAGAATCTGTTGCCCACGCGGCAACAGGGCGTGGGCGTGGCGCGACTGCGGCGCCCCTTTGCGGTGGTCGGGCGCATCCGGGAAGCGATCTCGGTCGATGACCGTCACCCGCGCGTAGCGATCGGCCAGCACCCGCGCGGCGAGCAACCCGCCCATGCCGCCGCCGATGACGACGGCATGGCTCGACGGTTCGGAATCGGCTGGTCCTGGCGGGGAATCGCTGATGGTCTCCTGGCCAAGGCGTGGAATCGGCATGGGTTCCTCCATCGATTGCTGCATCCGGCTCATCTTGTCCGTGTCTGCCGCGACGCGATCGTCGCCCTGTGTTTAATGAAGTGTCTAATCACTCGCTTTGAACCAAGAAAAGTGCCCGCCTACGCCGGTGGGGCGAGCAGCCCCGCGATCCAGGCCTCTTCTCGCGCCAGCGACGGCAGATCGATTGCCGCCGCGATCGTCATCGACATCCCGTGCGCCCAGAATGCCTGCATCTCCGTTTCGGTCGCCCCGGAGGCTTCGCGCACGTACTGGTACAGCCCGGTGTAACGGCCGCGCACCACGAGCCCCAGCTCTGGGTCACCGGCGGCGGCGAAGCCGTGCAGCAGCAGGCGCAACTCGTTGCGCCGCTCCAGCAACCCCTCGTACGCCTTCCCCATCGCCCATAGCCGCCCTTCCCGGGCCGGATGGGCTTCGGCCGCGCGCTGAAACACGGTCTGGATGTGGTCGCAGACGCGGTTGAACGCGGCCAGAAAGAGATCGCGTTTGCCGCCGAAGAGCTTGAACAGGTAGGGGTGCGAGATCCCCGCCTCCCTGGCGATGGCCTCGGTGGAGGCGCCGTGCAGACCCTTGGCGGCAAACTCCGCGATCGCGGCCACCAGCACCTCTTCTCGCCGTTCGTCCGCCGTGCTCCGTCGTTCGCGCTCCATGAAGTGAGTGTATAGTCACTCACTTCATGCGTCAAGCCGTTGGCCGTGACCCGCGCCCCGCCACGGGATCCCGTGACGCCCCTTGTGACGGGCATAGCAAAACGCCGACAAATCGGACTTGCGTCCCATCCGTCGGCGTTTGCTGCACCCTCCACGTCGGGGATTGCTCCCGTTCGCTTCTGGCGTGCTATGAACGTACACCCTCCGTGCCCGGATGTCAATACCTTCTTAACAGTTAACAGTTTTTCTGAAGGTCGCGCGGCGTGCCCAGGTCCTACCTCCGATGCGGTTGTCTCAATCTGCTTCGGGCGGCGTCACGTATCATTCACCATCAACGCGCCAGAGGCACCGGCCATTCATCGAGTCGAGTCGGATTCAGGAAGGCGCTCATGCCGGCAACCAGGGCCATTTCCGTGCCTATGGTCGACGAGGCGGATGCGACCATCGAGGCGCTCCGTTTCCTGAGCGATGGCAACCGGCTGCGCATCCTGCAGATCCTGTCGCGGCGCGAGTCGTGCGTCTGCGATCTGATCGACCAGCTCGGGCAGCCGCAACCGCTGATCTCCTACCACCTGCGCCGGTTGCGGGAGGCGGGGCTGGTGCGCTCGCGCCGCAAGGCGCAATGGATCTATTACTCGATCGATCCCCACGCCTGGGAACGCTTCACCCGGCCCATCCGCGCCTTCTGCGACATGAGCGAGCTGCCGCTCGCGGCGGCCTACGGCGCCAGCGACGCCTGCGACACGAAAATCCCCTCCGCCGCCTCCGGGGCAAGCCTCCCCGGCGCCGGCGATTGGCCTGAATAGCAGCGTTCCGTTTTACCCGATTCGTCACCCAAAGGGAGATCTTCTGTCACTCGCGCCCGCGTCGCGGGCTGTTTCCCGCTTCTCTCGCTCCGTAGTCAATCATTGAATATTGCATTCGCGTTTATATGCATATAGATTGCTATTCTCACAGGCGTCGCCAGCAAAGCCGCGTGTCACAGCACGCCGCCCACGGTCTGTAGGCAGTACGCGCCAGCGAGATTCCGGGCCGCGGTTGGCGGCCCGGCAACGGCAACGACGCCGTGGCAGCCTGGAGAGCGTTCCGGGCGCGATGATGCGGCGTCGACGGGAGGAGTGGCCAGGATGGCCGAGCTGCAGACCGTCGATCGACGATCGTTTCTCAAGCTCTCTGGATTAGCGACCGGCATCGTCCTCAGTGGCGGCGCCGTTATCGTCGGCACGGTTGGCCGGCGGCCGTTTGGCGTCGCCGCGGCGAGCCAGGCCGCAAAGGTCCAGCTCGCCTACCCCGACTATCCGGACGTCGTCGTCGCCAAATTGGCCGACATCAAAGCGGGCGAGCCGGTCTTCTTCGACTATCCCCAGACCGGTCAGAAGAACATGCTCGTGATGATCGAGCGGGAGGCCGAGGAGGGGATCGGGCCGGATAGCGACATCGTGGCTTTCAGCACCGCCTGCGCGCACATGGGCTCCCCGCTCGACAACGTCTACAACCATGAGTACGGCATGCTGGGGCCCTGCCCACTGCACTTCTCCACCTTCGATCTCGCGAAAAGCGGCATGAACGTGATGGGCAAGGCCTCGGACCATCTGCCGCAAGTGGCCCTCACCCTCGATGACAACGGCGATATCCGCGCTACCGGGATGTATGGGCTCATCTACGGCTATCCGGCCAACCTCTTCAGCAAGCAGGAGAGCGGATCATGACCCCTCGCGAAAGCATTCCTCTGCCTCCCGTCGATGCCGAAGTGAAGACGATGAGCTGCCAGTACTGCATCGTCGGCTGCGGCTACAAGTCGTACGTCTGGCCCACCGCGGGCAAGAACGGCACGCCCGATGCCGCCGGCAACGCGCTCGGCGCCGACTATCCGACCGGTCCTCTCTCCGGGCAGTGGATCGCCCCCTCGATGTACACCGTCATCCGCCGCAACGACGGCCGCGATTACAACGTCGCCATCGTGCCCGACCGCGCATGCGTCGTGAACAAGGGGAACCACTCGCCCCGCGGCGGATCGAACGCGCAGGGCATCTGGTCGCCGTATGGCCCCACCCACGACCGGCTGATGACCCCCATGGTGAAGGTCGCCGGCGCCCAGCAACCGATTTCCTGGGATGCCGCCATCGAAATCATGGCCGCCACCATCGGCCACGCCAAGAAGACCTACGGCGGACCCGCCATGGCCGTTCGTTTCTACGCGTACCAGTTCTACGAAAACACCTACCCGATCACCAAGTTCTACTTCGGCGACATTGGCACCCCCAACGGCGCCATTCACAATCGCGCCTCGATGGGCGGCGAGACCACCGCCCTTAGCGACATCGGGCTGGAGACCTGGGGCACCGCCTACGAGGATGGCCTGGAAGCGCAGACCGTCGTCGCTTGGGGCGCCAACCTCTACGAGTGCCAGGATGTCTACTTCGCCGAGCACATCGTGCCCGCGGCCGCGCCGTTGGTGGCGGTCGACCCGCGGCGCACCTTCACCGCGGCCTACGCCGAAGACACCGTCGCTGGCGTCCATCTCCAGCTTGTCCCCGGCACTGATGTGGTGCTGGCCGGGGCCATTGCCCGCCACATCCTGGATAAAGGTTGGGAGGACAAGGACTTCGTCGCCAACACGGCGACCACGGAGGACCTCGCCCAGGAGGACGCCTGGCGGCGCAAGAAGTGGGCGGCCACCTTCGACGACTACAAGACCTACATCGAAGGCATTGACGCCTACACCCTGGAGAACGCGGCGCGCATCACCGGCGTCCCGACGGAGAAGATCCAACGCGCCGCGGAGCTGATCGCCAAGCCGAATGACGACGGCACCCCGCGCAAAACCCTCATCACCTTCGAGAAGGGCGCCACCTGGGGCATCAATTACGAGACGATCGGCTCGCTTGGCAATCTGGCGCTGCTGACCGGCTCGGCCGGGCAGCCAGGGCGGGGAATCACCCGCGCCGGTGGCCACCAGGAGGGGTACGCCGGGGGCGCCGACTACCCGCTCGATCTGGCTACCGACACCTACGAGGGGAACACGATCCCCAATTACATCGACCAGCACATGGCCGACGGCGAGGTCAAGATCTACCACGTCATCGGCGCCAATCCTCTCGGCATGACGAACTCGGCACAGTGGTCGCGGGAGACGATCCTCGGCAAGCAGGCCGCCACCCCCGGCCCGCAAACGCTCGATACGGACGAGATCATCGCCAACTTCATCGGGCGCATCGACAACGACGGCATGCTCCTCTTTGCTCAGGACATCTTCCCGAACCTGACCACGCGGAGCGCCGATCTGGTGCTCCCGGCCGCGGGCTGGGGCGAGATGCCCGGCAATCGTTGGAACGGCGAGCGTCGCTTGCGCCTCTCCGACCGCTTCATGGACCCGCCGGGCGAGGCCAAGCCGGACTGGTGGGTGATCGCCCAGGTTGCCCAGAAGATGGGCTTCTCCGGCTACGACTGGAAAGACGAGAACGAGATCTTCGTTGCCGCTGCCGGGTTGCCCAGCGACTACGATGTGACCGCGCTGCGGAAGCAGCTGCAGGACGAATCGGCCAACCACACCTCCCATGAAGCGGTGGTCATCGCCGCCGCGCTGCAGAACAAGACCGCTTTCGACGTGATGCGCGAGCTGGGCACCGACGGCGTGCAGCTTCCGGCACGGCTCGATGCCGACGGGAAGGTGATCGGCACACCACGCATCCACGGCAGCGGGAAATTCGACTCCAAGAGCGGCAAGGCGATGTTCCTGAACGTCGGCTGGGATACCGCCGAGGCGATCTGGGAGCGGTTGAAGCCAGACATCGCGGCGGGCGAGTTCTGGTTGACGAATGGCCGCATCGAGGAGATCTGGCAGACGATGTACACCGACCTGCGCAAACCGGAGGTGATGCAGCGCTGGCCGAGCAACATCGTCGAGATCAACCCGGACGACGCGAAGACGCTGGAGATCGTCAGTGGCGATCTGATCAGTCTCACCAGCGACCGCATCGCCCGCAACAAGGACGACGGCTTCGATACCGGCTCGTTGACCGCGGCCGCCTACGTCTCGGACATCGTGCCGCCGGGAGTGCTCTGGACGAACTTCGCCTACCCTGACCAGTGGTGCAACAATGTCGCGCCCCGTTTCATGCACCCGGTCAATCCGGTAACGCCCTTCAAGCTGACGCGGACCAAGCTGACCAAGGTCGGCCCCACCGATCTGGCCGAGCGCATCAGCTTCCTGCCGCGCAACATCGCGCCGAAGACGGGGTGACGGGACGAGGGTGATAGGGTCATGGGGTGATAGGGTGTTAGGTAGTACGACGAGAGATTCGCCCGTGGCGTCTCGTCGTTCGCCCTATCACCCCATGACCCCATCACCCCATCACCCTCCGTCCTCCGCCATGATTGACGTCGATACGGCACGGGAGCGCATTCTGGCCGCGTTCGCCCCGCTTGGCATGGAGCACGTTGCGCTGGATGCGGCGCTCGGCGCCATCCTGGCGGTCGATGTCGTCGCGGGAGGAAATGTTCCGCCATTTCCGAACGCGGCGATGGATGGCTTCGCTGTCCGTGCCGAGGACACCGCCGGCGCCACGCCGGAGCACCCCGCGCGTCTCCTCGTCGTTGCCGAGGCTGCCGCTGGCTATCCATGCGTCACGGAGGTCACGGCGGGCGCCGCGATTCGCATCATGACCGGGGCGCCAATCCCAACCGGGGCGGACGCGGTCGTGCGCTTCGAGGAGACCGACGAGCGCGCCGATGCCGTTCGTCGCGGACCGGGTGAGACCGTTGCCATCGTCAGGGAGGCCCGCGCCGGTGAGCACCTGCGCCCCGCTGGCGAAGACATTCAGGCTGGGCAGATCGTCCTGCTGGCAGGCGCCCGCGTTCGCCCGGCCGTGATCGGGGTGTTGGCCACCCTCAATCACACCCAAATTGCGGTCCATCGCCGTCCCCGCGTCGGCGTGCTGGCCACCGGCGATGAGCTCGTCGATCCCGGCAAGCCGCTGGGCGCTGGGCAGATCCGCAACAGCAATGCGCCCATGATCGTGGCCATGGTGCGACGCTGCGGCGGCGAGCCGGTCTCGCTGGGGATAGCCCGCGACAGCGAGGATGACCTGCGCCACGCGCTCTCACGGGCGGAGGGATGCGACCTGCTTCTGACCACTGGCGGTGTCTCCATTGGCGACTACGATCTGGTCAAACGGGTGCTGCAGGCGGAAGGCCGCATCGATCTCTGGAACGTCCGCATCAAACCGGGCAAGCCGCTCGCCTTTGGCTGGCTAGGCCCCACCCCGGTGCTCGGTTTGCCTGGCAATCCCGTCGCCGCGGCGGTCGCCTTCGAACAGTTCGCCCGCCCGGCCATCCGCAAGATGCTCGGAGAGCGTTCCCTGGAGATCCCCACGGTCATGGCGCGGTTCACCGGTTGCATCGAAAATCGAGGCGCGCGCCGCAATTACTTGCGTGTTGTTGTCGATACCGGGTCAGATGGCTTCGTCGCGCGGTGTGCCGGCGGTCAAGGGTCGGGCATCCTGAGCACACTGGCGATGTCGAACGGCCTGCTGGTGATTCACGAGGATATCGCCGTGGTGAACGAAGGCGATCTCTTGCCGGTGCAGATGCTCGACTGGGGGTTGGGCTAAGGTCAGCCGGCGATGGGGTGCTCAGTGGTACCGTGCGTTGGCAGCGTCGCGCGCTTGCTCCCCGATCGCTGGTCCCGGTTAACAAAGTGCCAACAGTCGTATATCAATGGTGGTGTATATTGATCGTCCAGATTGGGCGCCTGGGCTCCAAGCCGCCGCGCCGCCAGCGCCGCGTGGGGAACATCGATGCCGCGGAGAGGCCGGGTCAAGATGATCGCGGTGTTTGCCCTGCTCGCCGTGCTCGCGATCGTCCCTTGGGCGCCTGGCAGGACCGTCGCCCAGGACGCCACGCCGCCCGCCGCTCCTTCCGCGGTTGACCTGAGTACATTGACAGGCCGCATCCTGGCCGATGGCTCGTCGACGGTCGAGCCCTTCACCGGCGAGGCAGGCGATCGCTTCAGCGCGCTTACCGAGGTCTTCGTGGAAGTCGAAATCTCCGGCAGCAGCGGCGGCTTTCGCCGCTTTTGCGCCGGCGAAAGCGATCTGCAAAACGCCTCGCGCCCCATCAATGCCGACGAGCAGGCCGAGTGCGAGAAGAATGGAGTCGCATACGAGGTCTTCCCGGTGGCCATCGATGGCATCACCGTCACCGTGAACCTCCAGAACACCTGGGTGCAGTGCCTGACCACCGCCCAGCTTCTCGCGCTCTGGGAGCCGGATTCCAAAGTGCGCTCGTGGCGCGATCTCGATCCGTCCTGGCCTGATCTCGAGATCGAGCTCTATGGCCCCGGCCCCGATTCCGGCACGTTTGACTACTTCACCGAGGTCATCGTCGGCGAGGCCGGGTTCACCCGCGCCGACTACCAACCGAGCGAAAACGACCTCGACCTTGTTGAAGGGGTCGCTTCGCAAAACAACGCGCTGGGCTACTTCGGGTTTACCTACTACGAGGCCGATGCCGGCCGCCTGCGCGCCGTCCCTGTCGATGCCGGAGCCGGCTGCGTTGCCCCGACGACTCAAACAATCGCGGACGGGACATACGCGCCGCTCTCGCGGGAGCTCTTCATCTATGTGAACAGCGCCGATCTCGAGCGGCCCGAGGTGGGGGCGTTCCTGCGCTTCATGCTCGGTGAGAGCGCCGATATCGCCCGGACCGTCGGCTATGTGCCCATGCCCGATCCCGTCTACGCCGAGAACCGCGCCCGCCTGGACGCGATGCTGGCCGGTCGGCCATGATGATCACGGCGCGTTTCGCCAAGGTCCGGTCAACACCCAAAGCAAAACGCCGACAAATCGGACTTGCGTCCTATCCGTCGGCGTTTGCTGGGCCACTCGCTTCCGGGTGTTGCCACCCGTCCCCGTCTGGCGTGCTATGAACGTACACCCTCCGTGCCCACATGTCAATACCTTTTTTACAGTTTTTCCGGAAGTGCTTTCTTCACCGGGCACACTGGTCGGGTCATGATCGAACGAGATGTCCGGCACCGGCTCCCGGCGGAGTTCGTCGGCACGTTTGGACTGGTCTTCGCCGGCACGGGCGCCATCATCATCAATCAGATCACCGGTGGCGGAGTGAGCCACGTCGGCATCGGCCTCACGTTCGGCCTGATCGTCATGGTCATGATTTACGCCTTCGGCCATGTCTCCGGGGCCCACCTCAACCCGGCCGTGACCCTGGCCTTCGCCGCCGGCCGTCACTTCCCCTGGCCGCGCGTGCCCCTCTATTGGGCTTCCCAGATCGGCGGGGGGATCACCGCCAGTCTGGTGCACAAGGCCCTCTTCGGCGATGTGGCCAACCTCGGCGCGACCTTGCCCTTCGGATCAGCCGGCCAGTCGTTCGGGCTGGAGATCGTGCTCACCCTGATCCTGATGGTGGTCATCACCTCCGTCGCCACCGATACGCGCGCCGTGGGTCAGGCGGCGGCCATTGCCATCGGCGGCACGATCGGGCTGGAAGCGCTCTTCGCCGGCTCCATCTCCGGGGCCAGCATGAACCCGGCCCGCTCCCTTGCTCCCGCGCTCGTCTCCTGGACCTGGCAGGATCAGTGGCTCTACGTCGCCGGACCGGCCCTGGGCGCCGTGGCCGGGGTCTTCATCTATAACGGGATTCGCAACGGCGACCCCTCGCGTTCCGTCCCAGAGGCAGATTGAAATGCTTGCGTCGGTTCCCGGCGCACAACCGGTGCAGAATCGCGGGTGGACCTTAGCGCACGCCGTCCCACAGTCTCCGCTCCATCGCTCGCGGATCGTCCACCACCTCCGACGGAACATTGAAGCGCATCGTGGCCCGGCGGCTGAGATCGTATTTCGGCCAGCCGGGGTCGCCATGCGTGGCAAAGGCCACCCAGGCGGCATGCATGGTGTCCGCGAGCTCTTGCGGCGGATCGCTGCCCAGCAGCGGCTCGGTTTCGCTTCCAAGCGTGTCGAAGACGAAGGCGATCTCGCTGCCATGGCAGGCGCGCAGGCGGCCCTCGTACCGCGGCGAGGGCCAGGCAAACTCGTACATGTAGGTGGCCGCGGGGCTCGGTGCGTGGGCGTCGCCCAGCCGGATCGCCGGGATGCGGATGTACCAGTCGCCCTGCACCGCCGCCAGCAGTTCGCCCGGACTGGCGCCCGGATCGGCCGAACGGTAGGCCGCCACTGCCGCGTCGACCGGCAGCCCATAGGCCGCGACGACTCCAGACAACGGCCCTTCCGTGACCTGATCGATAGCCCCGGACGGCGCCAGAAAGAATCGCCACTCGTCCGACGTGGCGCCCACCAGGAGGTCGATCTCCCCGCCAACCCCCGCCGCGATGCGATCGATCGGGCGCGCGGGGATGACGTCGCCGTCGATCACCGGCTGCCACGGCATGAAGCTGACCGCTACCTCGGCTCCCCAGCGCGCTGGGTCGGGATGGGCGGTGAGATCGTCCTTCAACGCGGCCTGGGCCTGGAGGAGACGATCGGTAGGAATCGCCGCGATTGCCTCACGGGTGGCCGCCACGCCGAGCTTGGCGGCGAGGTTCCGGCCCACCCGCTCCGCGGTCTCGGCCGAGATCACCTGATGCGCTCCTCCACTCTGGGCGATGGCCCGGCGGAACAGCCCCTCGGCTCGCGGCATGGCCAGCAGCGTGCCGATGCTCATGGCGCCTGCCGACTCGCCGAAGACGGTGACATTGCCAGGATCACCACCGAAAGCGGCAATGTTCTCTTGCACCCATTC
>JBBRVX010000162.1:0-12608 GCA_038246475.1 Thermomicrobiales bacterium
GCGGCGGCAAGTGTTGCCAACATCGTGCGCCGGCTTACGCGGCCGCCTCGATAGTCGCGGGTAGCGCGCGCGATTGCCATCTTGTCGCGGTAGTCGAACGTCTCTTTCACCGTCGCGTTCTCCTTGGTGATCCCGGCGTCATTGCTCAGGTAATCGGCACTGATGGACGACACGAGCGCTCAATAAAGCGCGAAAACTGAATGGCGATTGCCACGATGCGTAGCTCTGCTCAGGTATCGATCGTCCTCCTTCCTCCCTGACGCCAGGGATCACGAAATACAGACATCAAAATCACTTCACCGCGCCGAGCGTGAGGCCGCGCACCAGGTGCCTCTGCACGAGCAGAATGAAGACAAAGATGGGGACCATGGATGCCGTGCCGAGCGCGGCCAGATAGCCCCACTCGGTGGCAAAGGCGGTCGTGAATGTCGAAGAGGCGACCGGCACGGTGCGAATCGTGCCGGTGGTGAGCACCAGCGAAAGGAGAAACTCGTTCCACGAGAAGATAAAGGCCAGGACGGCGGTCGCGACGATGCCGCCGCGAACGAGCGTGAGCGTATTCAAAAAGGCGCCGAACCGGGTTGCCCCATCGACCATGGCCGCATCGTCGAGGTCGCGCGGCACCTCATCAAAGAAGCTCATCAGGAGAAGCACGGCCAACGGCGCGTTGATCGCGGCATGAACCAGGATCAACCCGTGATAGGTGTCCACCCAGCCAAACTGACGGAACATGAAAAAGAGGGGGAACGCGGCCACGATCGGCGGCATCATCCGCTGGGACAGGATCCAGAAGGCCAGATCCTTGCGGCGGCGGATCGGAAAGCGCGACATGGCATAGGCCGCCGGAGTGGCCAGCAATAGCGCCAGGAGTGTGCTGCCGATCCCGACCACCAGGCTGTCGCGCAGATACGGAATTGAGTAGAAGGTCGATCCGCCCGAACCGCGGCCGACCGATCCGGTCGTCTCCAGATTTGCCGATGTGGGATCGGCGTTTCCCAGAACCACGCGATACCAGTTGAGCGTGGGCTCGAACCGGATCAGGGTTGGCGGAACCGAGAGAATCTCCTGGGTGGGCTTGAACGAGGCCAGCATCCACCAGAGGATGGGGAGGAAAAAGATGCCGGCGATGACGGCCGCCAGCAGCGTCCGCAGGAACCTCGCTAGGTTCACCTTACGCCTGTGCCCTGGCCGAACCAGGGATTGGCTGCCCGCCATGGCGCTCATCTCGTCCTACCAGGCCACTTTGAACACGCGCACAAAGAGCGTGGCCACGGCAATGGCGATCACTAGGATCACGATGCCAAGCACCGAGCCATAGCCCCATTCGATGGTGGTAAACGAGCGCTGATAGGCGTAGAAGCTGATCACCTCGGTTCGCGTTCCCGGCCCTCCGGAGGTGAGCACGTAGATGTAATCGAAGACCTTGAGGAGGTCGACGAGCCGAAAGAGGACGGCAATGGCGATCATCGGCCGCAACATGGGCAGCGTGACGTTCCAGAACGTCTGCCGACTCGTCGCCCCATCGACCCGCGACGCTTCGAGGGGTTCCGTGGGCAGCGCTTTCAACCCGGCGAGCAGGATCAGCACGAAGAATGGCGTCCACTGCCAGATATCGGGGATCAGAACCGCCGGTATGGCAAATCTGCCGGTGCCGCCCAACAATGGCTCCACCTTGTCGGTGATGCCGACGCTCTGCAGGTAGTAGGCGAGCGCGCCGTAGTCGGGGTTTTCCAGCACCTTGAACATCACCGCGGCGACGGTGGGTGGGACCACCATGGGCAGAATCATGACGGCTTGCCAGAAGCCGGAGCCCCAGATGCCGCTGTTGAACAGCACGGCAATCGACAAACCGAGAATGAACTCGATGATGAGCGCCGCGCTGACGTAGATGGCCGTGGTGCCCAGCGCAGAGCGGACCCGGCCACCCGCCTGGGTCAGCTCCTGGAACAGGCGCTGCCAGTTTTCGAACCCCACCGGCTCCACTTTGCCGGACATCGGGTTGAATTCCTGAAAGCTGTTCCAGATGTTGTAGATGAACGGGTAAATGCCGATGAAAAGCAAAAGCAGGATCACCGGCGCCAGCCAGAGCCAGGCGTGATCCGAGGTGAGGCGGCGTCGCGCGGGGAGATCGACCGGCTGCACGCGTCGCGTTGGCGCTCGCTGATCGGCTCGTGCCGCAACCTGATCGACGTCCGCCATTGCTCCTCCATCGGAGATGGCGTGCTACGACCGACCTTTCCGCGTCGCGTCACGCCCGGGTTCCCCTGACTCAATGAACGAACGAGACGGTATCATGAGCGTGCTCCGCTGTCAACGGATGTTGGCACAAATGTGAGAGCGATGGGCAGATGACGCCGCGCGTGCGATTATGCCAAACATGGGCAACGGTGACGCGCGGTACGATCGATTCTACGTCAGAGCGCGTGGAACGCAGCAGGATGAGGCGTATACTCCGCGCCGCGCAAGCACCGTGTCCGCGATCCCAGCATCTTAACCGGGGGCAAAACGTCCATGAGCGAACGTGACGGGCGGGGTGAGGTCCCTGGCGATCTCCTCCAGTTGGCGGATGTGGCGCAGCACTATTACCTGGACGATCTCACCCAGGAACAGATCGCGCAGCGGATCGGGGTATCTCGTTCGAACATCTCGCGCATGCTCAAGGAGGCGCGGGAGCGAGGCATTGTCGAAATCCGCATCCATCATCCCCTCCGCACCACGCTTGCGCTCCAGGACGCCCTGTGTGAGGCGTTGCCACTTCGCCAAAGTCTTGTGCTAGCTGGCTCCTCCGACCAGGACGAGGCATCCAGCGACGATGCCTCAGCCCGGATGTCATTGCCACGCCAGGTCGGCGTCCTTGCGGCGCGGTACCTCAATGAGCGGATTTTCGACGATGCCACCGTCGGCGTCGGGTGGGGCTCGACCGTCTACGACGTTGTCACCAGCGGGTACTTCCAGCGTAAGCGGGGAGTTGCCGTGGTGCAGTTGATGGGGAGCGTTGGCGGCGCCACGCCCGATATCGATGGCGGTCAGGTGGCCTCCCGTCTCGGCCGCGCGCTCGGGGCCAAGGTCTACTACTTGCAAGCGCCGATGGTGGTCACCGACGCGGGAGTACGGGCCGGGCTGTTGCGCGATCAACACATCCGCAAGACGCTGGACATGGCGCGCCGCGCTGACATCCTCTTTTTTTCAGTCGGCGCGGTAACCCAGGCGTCGGGCATTTTCCGGGCCGGGTATCTGACGGAATTGGACCTCGAGTACATCCAGGGGCAAGGCGCTGTTGGCGACATTTGCGGCGTCTATTTTCGCCAGGATGGTTCCCCCTGTTCGCTCGAGCTGGAAGAGCGCACGATTGCCGTCGGCGGCGACGTGATGCGAAACGCCTCCCTGCGTGTCGGTGTCGGCTGGGGCGCGGCGAAGGCGCTGCCCAGCATCGGCGCGATCCGGGCCGGGCTCATCAACGTGCTCGTCACCGAAGAAGAATGCGCCCGCGAGATGCTGGGCATTCTGGGACGCGAGCGCCCGGAAGTCGGTTCCTTGATCACTGATCTCGAAACTGCCGCCACGTGATACGAATTTCCGTTGATCACCGCCAGCATCAGGCTCTACTGGAGCGTGATTCCCTCTTGCTCGACCCGACCTGACAGTGGGACGTATGCAAAAAATGTCATTGGCAACACGCCAATAAGCCCCTCTCCCTGCGCACAGGGCCGGGTACCCGCTTGCGGGTGGCGGTTTGGGGTGAGGGCTGGTCGCGACGGGAGCGGCATTTCCCCCCATACCTCCCCCCGTCAGTCACCGCCGGGGAGAGGGGATTACGGGGTGATTCCCGCGGCGCGGCTATTCGCTCGCCTGAGCTGTGAGCACATGCAGGCGGTGCATGGAGGAGCGGACGGCGGGAAAAAGGTTGACGTAGACCTCCCGGTAGAGCCGATCGTAGGTGGTTGCCGCCGGCGGATGGGGCAATAACGTGTCGGCCAGGTGCGTCATGGTTGCCGCCGCTTCCAGGAGGGTTGGGAACCAGTCAGCCGCCCAGGCAGCGAGAATCGCGGCGCCCAGGTTGGTCGCGTCGGCGGACTGAGCGCGAAGAACCGGGGCAGCAAGCACGTCCGAGATGAGCTGGCGCCAGAGCCGTGAACGAGATCCCCCACCGAGGAGGACATACTCCCGCAAGGGAATCCCGGATGAAGACGCGATGCCCTCCATGGCCAGACGTTGCTCGAACGCGATGCCTTCGAGCAACGCGCGGTAGAGATGATGGCGCCGATGCGCGGCCGTCCAGCCGATGACCAGGCCACTGGCAGCCGGGTCCCAATAGGGGTTCATCACGGTGTTCCAGTATGGAACCAACATCAGCCCTTCCGCGCCCGGTGGGAGCGCCGCGGCCTCCCGTTCATAGTGCGCGAATACGTCCCCCTCAAGCCTCGGGTCGGCGAAGTGCTCCATGAACCAGGAAACCGTGGCGGTTCCCCCGCGCAGCACCGACTCCAGAACAAACGTGCCGGCTACAGCCCCGGCGCAGGTGCGGTAGGCAAGGTCGGTAACATAGCGGTCGGTGACAGCGCCGCTGGCAATGGCGGTGCCCAGGTTGATGGAGGCTCGGCCAGGGCCGGTGATGCCAGCGCCGAGGCTGGCCGCCTGGCCATCGCCCGCGCCAGCCACAATGGGAGTGCCAGGAAGTAATCCGGTGGCTTCGCCGGCCCGAGTCGAAACGCTCGCGATCACGGTCCCTGGGGGTACGACCGGAACGAACTGCTCTACCCGCAGGCCAATGTCAGTGATGAGGTCCGTCGCCCAGTCCGCCCGGCGCATGTCGATGAGGCCCATCGGGTCGGCCGAGGCCACGCTCGTGATCCACTCGCCAGAGAGGGCATGAACAAGATAGGCATGAACGTCGACGATGTAAGTCGCCCGGGCAAGTAGACCCGGCTCATGCTCCTGCAGCCAGATCAGCTTCGGCAGCGATTGCGTCATGGACGGGGGGCGGCCAGTCAGATCATGGAGGGCCGCGTGCCCAAACTGCCGATCGAGCGTCGCGAGTTGACCGCGTGATCGCTCATCGAGCCAGAGAATCCCGTTGCGAAGCGGTTCGCCCGAGGCGTCCACGGGAACAAAGCTTTCGCGTTGGTGGGTGATGCACAGTGACGCGATGCGACCTGGATCAATCTGGGCGGTGACCTGCCGAACCGCTTGAAAGGTGGCGCGCTTCCAGTCGAGCGCGTTCTGCTCCCCCCAACCTGGATGCGGTGAGAGGAGTTCGAGGCTCGCTCGCCCCTCGGCCACGGGACTGCCTTTGCGATCCCAGGCAACAGCTTTGCTAGCAGTCGTCGAACAGTCGATCGCGAGCACCAGATCAGCGGTCATCCCTTGAGCTCCAATCCGTCTCCCCTTCGCACGTTTGTGCAGTATCGTAACCCTTGCGCATTGGTCGAAGTGCGCCAGTGACCCACGAATATCAGTTGCGAAGCCGGCGCGTGGCCGGGAAGCGAGCGAGCGTGTCGCACGGAAACAGACAGCGACGAGAGGATGATCCGATGTTGGCGGCGGTGTTTCACGCACCTGGTGATGTCCGTTTCGAAGAGATCGCCATTCCGACTCCTGCCGACGGCGAGGTCTTGGTGCGCATCCGCCGGGCCCTAACCTGTGGCACCGACCTGAAGACGTATCGTCGCGGGCACCCCACGATCATGCAGCGGGTGCCGACTCCATTCGGTCACGAGTTCGCCGGCGACATCGTATCGGTGGGATCAGGCGTCGATGCACGCTGGCGGCCAGGCATGCGCGTTGTGGCCGCGAATAGCGCCCCCTGCAATCGTTGCGCCTATTGTCGCCTGGGTCGACAATCGCTCTGCGAGAATCTCTCCTTCCTGTGGGGCGCGTATGCCGAATACATTGTCGTCCCCGCTGATATTGTCGAGCAAAACCTCTACGAGATTCCGGAAGGACTCTCGTACGAGGCGGCGGCACTAACCGAACCATTGGCCTGTGCGGTGCACGGGGTCGCGGAAACCCCGATCGCCATGGGTGATACGATCGCGGTGAATGGAGCCGGGCCTTTGGGGCTCATGTTCGTGCGGCTTGCTTCCTTACGCGGGGCCCGCGTCATCGTCAGCGACCTCAGCCCAACCCGGCTCGATGTGGCGCGCACACTGGGCGCGGCGGAAACGGTCCTGGTCAGTGATGGGGAAGATCAGGTCGCGGCGGTGCGCTCCCTCACACCCGGAGGGCGCGGCGTGGACGCGGCGATCGAGGCGGTCGGCCTCCCCGAGGTCTGGGAAAAGACGGTGCAGATGGTGCGACCGGGCGGCATGGTCAATCTGTTTGGTGGCGCCAAAGGGGGCTCCACCTTCAGCGTCAGCACCACGCTCTTGCACTATGGCGAACTGACGATCAAAGGGGTCTTTCATCACACGCCGTACTACGTGGAGACGGCGCTCGGGCTCCTCTCGCGGGGGGTTGTGCCAGCGGACGCCTTCGTGAGTGGAGAGCGGCCGCTGATCGAAGTGATCGACGCACTGGAAGCCATGGGCCGGGGCGAAGTAATCAAGTACGCCATCGTTCCTCCAGGCGAGGCGGCTTGAACGCCGCATCCCGCGCCGGGGATCGTTTTGACCTGATTGTCATCGGCGCCGGCATCAATGGCTCCGGCATCGCGCGTGATGCCGCCATGCGGGGCTTACGGGTGCTGCTGATCGACAAAGGGGATGTCGGCAGCGGGACCACCTCCTGGTCGACCAGACTCATTCATGGCGGGTTGCGCTACCTGGAGCATGGCGAGATCGGGCTGGTGCGGGAGTCGCTGCGGGAGCGTGAGCGGCTGCTCAGGATCGCGCCCCATCTGGTCCGGCCGTTGCCGCTCCTGATTCCCATCTACGCGGGCGACAAGCGGGGACCGGCGTTGATTCGGGCCGGGATGCTTGCCTACGACGCGCTCTCGCTGGGGAAATCGACACCCAGGCACCAGATGCTCGACCATGATGCCGTGCTCCGGCGGTTGCCCGGATTGCGAAACGATGGCCTCCAGGGAGCGGCCCTCTACTACGACGGTCAAGCCGAGTATCCGGAACGCCTCACCCTCGAAAACGCCCTTGACGCGCGCTTCTGTGGCGCCGAGCTGCGCACCTATTGTCAGGTAGAGCGTATTCTGACGGTCGGTCCCAGTGTCAGCGGGATCGAGGGACACGACACCCTGAGCAAGGAACCGTTTCGCTTCCATGCGCCGATCGTCATCAATGTCGCTGGACCATGGGTTGACACCGTGCTGAACGGGAGCGCGAGGCCGATCGCCGACCGCCTGATTGGCGGAACCAAGGGCACGCACATCGTGGTGGCGCCATTTCCGGGCGCACCGCGGGACGGGATCTACGCGGAGTCGCGTCGCGAGGGTCGGCCCTTTTTCATCATTCCCTGGAACGACGCCTATCTGATCGGGACAACCGATACCCGGTACGCCGGCAGCCTCGATCGGGTCGTGGCCGAGCCATGGGAGATCGACTGGCTTCTCGAAGAAACGAACCGCGTCATCCCTTCCGCGAAGTTGCGGCAGGAAAGTGTGCTCTATTCCTACGCTGGCATCCGTCCATTGCCCTTCGTCTCTGATGGGCGGGAAGGGAGCATCACGCGACGCCATCTCCTGCTTGACCATGGTCTGCGCGGTGGCCCGGCGGGTCTCCTTTCGGTCATTGGCGGCAAGCTGACCACCTATCGTGAACTGGCCGAGCAGGCGGTGGATATAGTGTTGCGCATGACGGGTCGGCCGAAACACGCGTCACGGACCGCCGAGGTTCCATTGCCGGGCGGCGATGTCGCGAATTCCTGGGCAGCGTTTCAAGCGGGGTTTCGCCAGGAATCCGGACTATCCGACGCTTCCAACCGCCATCTGCTTCGCGTCTATGGATCGCGCGCGCGACAACTCCTGGCCACGGCCACGACGCCGGAATCGCGGACGATGATCGATGCGGATTCCGGCGCAATTGCCGCGGAGATTCCCTGGGCGTTTCAGATGGAGGGAGCCCGCACGCTGGCGGATGCCATCGCGCGGCGAACGATGATCGGGCTGGGACCACGGGCTGGTATCGGGGCTGATCGAATGGCGGCGGACGTCGCGCGCCAGGCGTTGGGTTGGGATGGAGCAAAAGCCGAGGCTGAGGTGGCAGCCTATCGCGACTGGGTGAGCCGCTACCGGCCGCGCGCCCTGGAGGAAACAAGCTTCGCTTCGGACGCGTAACGTCGCGTTTCTGACGGTGATTCGGGCGAGATTTCCGCGATGTTGCCCATGATCTGGCCATCGCGATCGATGACCATCATCAGGCGAGGCTTCAGCTCACCGCTCACAGCAGCGGTGTCCTGAGAGGCGTTCGCGGCATAGAGTCGCCGGCGAGAGATTGTCGCGGCACATCCGACCTGCGATGGGCGAACCCGGCGTGTCATGCGCATGGTCTCGATCCTCCTGATACGCTCGTGGTCGCTCATCACGGAGCGGCACTCGAAGCGCGTGTCGGCATCGACATGGCTGCAACAATTACAAACAATACATTAACTGACGGGCTCGGCGGTAGGGAAGGGTGAAGAAGAGCGGCGTCACGGCCGTTGGTCACGAATTCGCGAACCGATTGCTTCGCGAGCTGGATTCGGCATCGGGAGGGGAGGCATGGCAGGAGAGCTCGGAATCACCTTGCGAGACCGCTACCAGGGAGTGATGCTGGGGATGGCCTGCGGCGATGCGCTGGGTGGTCCCGTGGAATTTTTCAGCCGTGAAACCATCGCGCAGAAGTTCCCAGGGGGTGTCACCGAGTTCGTGGGGGGAGGATGGCTGAAGCTCTTCCCCGGAGAGGTCACCGACGATACCCAACAGGCGCTCATCCTGGCCAGATGCCTGACCGAAAACGGGTTGGAGTTGGATTGCTTCGCGGAAGGGCTCATCGCCTGGTTCCGAAGCAATCCCAAGGACATCGGGAACACCACGCGCGCGGCGCTTGAGGCGTTGGCAAGCGGAGCTTCGCCCTTCGATTCGGGGACGGTGGCGCTTACCGCACGAGGGGCTCGCGGTGCGGCGGCGAATGGCGGCGTGATGCGGTGCGCGCCGGTTGGCCTGCGGTTCCAGCGTGACCCCGCGGCGTTGGTGCGGACCTCGCTGGTTAGCTCGCGCATCACCCACGCCGAAGATCGCGCGGCCTGGGCGACCGTGGCCGTCAATCAGGCGATCGTGCACTTGCTCAACGAGGGAGACGTATCAGACGCCCCCGGCGCGGCCGTGGCCGGCATTGAACATGAAGAGATCCGGGCAACCGTGCTCGGCGCGGCCGATCGAGCACGAGCCGAGGTAGCGGCCGGTGGCTTCGTGCTGGAGACCCTTGGCGCGGCATTCTGGGCGCTGGGCGGCGCCTCCGACGCCCGCGATGCCATCGAGCGAGCCGTTGCCCTGGGCGAGGACGCCGATTCAACCGGGGCCGTGACTGGCGCCCTGGCCGGCGCCGCGTTTGGCGCCACCGCGCTGCCGGAATCCTGGGTCAACCAGGTGCAGTTCCGCGACGAACTCATTTCGGAAGCCGATCGATTGTTGCAGCTTTCCGGGCCCGCGCGATGACAGAAGTGCGGCAAGCGAGGCATCGCGCGAAAGGAGATGTTCTTTAGATTAGCTCTTCTGATACGGAATCCGGTCGATTCAGAGTGCGTGACATCGAGACCTGTGGGTGATCCCCCTCGCCCTGCGCACAGGGCTGGGCGCCCTCTGGGTGGCGGCAGGGGGTGAGGGTTCTCTCCGCTGCAACGACGACTGTTTATCCAGATTCCGTATGAGGTCTGGCCCCTGTGAAAGTTGACTAATGCGGAATTCGGTTGAAGACTATGTGGAGCAGTGCCGCCGCGATACACTGTTTACCCAGATGTCGTTCAAAGCGGCGGCGCGGCCAGCTTGATATAGCGATCCACGCTGGCCCGATTACGCGCATCGTCGGCGAGGCCGAGGAGGGAGAGGAGGTCTTCCCCGGTCGCCCCGGCATTGGCGCGATCGACGGCAAACGTGTGGCGCAGCGTTTGCGGCGTGACCTCCTTCTGAATGCTCGCCGCTTCCCGCACGCGGTCCACCATCCCGTTGATCGCCTGCGGGCCGACCGGGAAGAGGAGATCGATCGGCGAACGATCCTCCAGAAAGTCGCTGTAGAGCTGGCCAAATTCCCCGCTGGCGGCCAGCTTTCGTTCCTTTCCCCGCTTTACCGCGTCGTTGTAAAAGATGTACACCACCGGATGCGCGGGGTCGGCGAGGTCGATATGCTCGCGCCGCAGGGCCAGAAGCTCCGCACGGGTCAACCCGAGCCGCAACATGAGCCAAACCGCCGGAAGGCTCCAGGCTTCATCTTCGGCGGCGGCTGCCAGGAACGCATCCTGTTCGGCGGCGAAGAGGGGCACCGGCGAACGGAGCGGGATGGTGTGTGGAAAGTGACCCTCGGTCGGATCGAGACGGAGCACCCGGGCGTCGTCGATGAGAAAGCGAAAAAAGCGGCGGGCGGAGGTGAGGCGCCGCTTCCGGGTGGCGCGCCCATTCGCGTCTCCCAGCAACCGCGCGATGTCCGTCTGGTCGATATCGTTGATAGCTTTGGGACCGATCAGCCGCTCCAGCACCACGAGATCGTAACAGTACGATTCGATGGTATTGGATGGTCGCCCAGCCTGTTCCAGCTCCCTCCGGTACCACGCCCGGGCCAGATCGAGACTGCTTCCTGCGGACAGCGGGGAGAGGCCGCCCAGCAATGGGCCGAAAGACCCGGCCGGACCCGGGGCGAAGAGCGGCAGCTGATCTGGATTCGCGGCGGCGAAGCGTTCCTCGACCTCCAGCAACGCCGGATCACGAGTGAAGGGGCGATCCCGCTCGGCGGCGGTGAGCCCATCAACGGCCCGGCGCCGAACAGGGGCGTTCGGAGACGTCTGTTTCGGGGTGGGGCGTGGTGTTCGCGGCATCGACAATCCCTCCGGCGCGAGCAACAACATCAAGAGCCTAGGAGGGGGAACACGAACTGTCAAGAACACCTGTTCTTCATGGCCCCGATTCGGGAGCTCTGGTCAGGCGAATCGTCATCAGGTGCGTCTGATAGACGACAATTGCACCATGCCTTGGGAGTTTCAAGCGATCTGGAACGTTGCGCCAGATGGGATGGGCGCATTGGTCACTCTGGGGAGGGGACATGTCGACAGTGAAGAAAGACGCAAAAGGTGAAGCGAAACGGACGGTGACCTGGGCGCGTCGTTCGGAGATAGTGTCGTTCTCGCCCGCGCCAGGAATCACGGTGCAGCCAATCATCGGCGAATCGCTGATGACGTGCTGGGTCGACATTGCGGCCGGCGCCGAAGTACCCAAGCACGCGCACCTGAACGAACAGTGTGGGGTCGTCGTCGAGGGGTCAGTGACGATCACCGCGGCCGGCGAGACGCGCACCTTGGTGGTCGGTGATGCCTATGTCGTCACCCCCAATCTGGAGCATCAGGCCGTCGCGGGGCCAGAGGGGGTCGTGCTTGTGGAAACCTTTGTGCCGATACGGGAAGAGTACCGTCGCCTTTGGGAAGAGGCCTCCCGGCGCTGACAGCGGTCGCGTCGCTGCCATTGCCGGTCAGGGCGCGGTCTGGCAAAATCCAGAATTGGTCCGGAGCCCCATGGCGAAACGATGGTTTCCGGACTCCATTATGTGCGAAGAGATGAGGGTTCCCGAGCCATGACGAGCCAAATGCCTCCGCCGATGTCCGGCGAGGAGGTGCGCCGCCGTTTCGTCGAATTTTTCAAGGAACGCGGCCATCGCGAAGTGGCATCGTCATCGCTCGTTCCTCATAACGATCCGACGGTGTTGTTGACAACGGCCGGCATGCAGCAGATGACGCCCTATTTTCTGGGCCTGGAGCAGCCCCCGGCGCGGCGCATGGTTTCGGTGCAGAAGTGCTTTCGCACGGTTGATATCGAGGAAGTCGGCGACGAGAGTCACTGCACCTTCTTCTTCATGCTGGGGAACTTCTCGGTCGGCGACTATTTCAAGCCGGATTCCCTAAAATGGTCCTGGGAGTTCTTGACGCGCGTGCTGGGGATTCCTGAGGACCGGCTTTACCCGACGGTCCACCCCGACGACGAAGACGCCTTGCGCATCTGGCGCGACGAGATCGGCATCCCGGATGAGCGCATTGGCAGGCTGAGCGACAACTGGTGGGGCCCGGTCGGCCCCACGGGGCCAAACGGGCCCGACTCCGAAATCTACTTCGATCTGGGACCGGAATTTGGCGCCGGGCTCCCGGACTATCCGCCTGGCGATGGCGAGCGCTATCTCGAGGTCTGGAACAACGTCTTCATGGAGTTCGTGCAGGCCGCGGACGGATCGCGGACGCCCTTGCCTCGCCAGCATGTCGATACCGGAATGGGCCTTGAGCGGCTCGTCATGGTCATGCAGGGCGTCAGCTCGGTCTATGACACCGACCTCTACCAGGCGATCATTCAGCGTGTCGCCGCGCTGGCCGGCGTTTCGTACGGTCGCGATGCCGATACGGATCGAGCCTTGCGCATTGTGGCCGACCATGCCCGCGGCGGAACATTCCTGATCGCGGATGGGGTGTTGCCTGGCAATGAGGGCCGTGCC